>JBOGKX010000041.1:0-21229 GCA_050746125.1 Terriglobales bacterium
GCGCTGGGCGCGCCAAGCCCTCGAGGCCGGCGAAACCGGCCGCATCGGCATCGTCGTCCCCGAACTCGCCGGCCGCCTCGCCGCCATCCAGCGCATCTTCGCCGACGTCTTGCAACCCGCCGCCATCTTGCCCGGGCAAGCCGCGCCGCCCGCCTTCAACATTTCGCTCGCTCCGCCGCTCGCCGCTCATCCGCTGGCGCGATCGGCTCTTGCGATTTTGCGCCTCGCATTTGCGCCGCTCTCCTTTGCCGCGGCCTCCACTTTGCTGCGCTCGCCGTTTTGGGGCGCCGAATCCGAATGGACGGCGCGCGCCGCCCTGGAAGCCGATCTGCGCCGCTTCGCCGGCCCCGAAATCGCCCTCGATGCCTTGCTCGCCGCTGCCGGCCGCTCTGGACGCACCACCGCCTTGGCCGCCGCCCTGCGCCGCGCCCGCGCCGTCGCCGAGAGTCAGCCCCGCCGTCAGGGCACCGCCGCTTGGGCGGAAGCCTTTGCCGCCCTGCTCGAAACCGCCGGCTGGCCCGGTGAGCGGCCGCTCGACAGCGCCGAGTTTCAAACCGCCGCCGCCTGCCGCGACCTGATCGCCGCGTTCGCGCGACTGGAAGCGGTCGCCGCGCCTTTCGCCGCCGCCTCGGCTCTGGAAGAACTCGAGCAGCTCGCCGCCGCTCGCCTGTTTCAGCCCGAGTCGCCGGAGACGCCGGTGCAGATCCTTGGCCTGCTCGAAAGCGCCGGGTTGGAGTTCGCGCGCCTGTGGGTGATGGGCGTCGATGCCGACTCATGGCCGCTTCCGCCCCGCCCGCCCGCGTTCTTGCCCCTCGCCGCCGCCATCGAAGGCGGCGTGCCACGCGCCACCGCGCGCTCGCAGCACGAGCTGGCCCGCCGCGAGCAAGAGCGCTTGCTGGCCGCCGCCCGCAATGCTGTCTTGAGTTATCCCCAAGGGCAAGAAGACGTCGTTCTCTCTCCCAGCCCGCTCCTCGCCGGCCTGCCTCCCGCCCGCTCCGGCGAACTCGACGGCGCCGACGCCAGCTACGCCTCCCGGTTGCTGGCCATCGCCGGGAGCGCTCTCGAAACGTTTTTCGATGAGGTCGGGCCGCCCGCCGAGCCGGCGCGTGAATACCACGGCGGCGCCAAGCTGCTCGCGGATCAGGCCGCCTGCCCGTTTCGCGCTTTCGCCCATTGGCGCCTGGACGCCGCCTCGCTCGGCACCCAGCCTCAAGCCGGCCTCGATTATGTTGACCGCGGCACCGTCGTCCATCTCTGCTTGGCCCGCTACGCCGGCCTGCGCCGGCAAGGGCTTGCGGCCTCTCTCGAAGAGGTCGTGCGCGGCGCGATCGAGGAGGCGGCGCGCAAGAATCCCGCTCTGCGCCGCCCCGAGCTCGCCGATGGCGAACACCGCCGCCTGCTCCGCCTGCTCGAAGAGTGGGTCGCGACCATGGAACCGTGCCTCGCCCCGTATGCCGTCCATGCCGTCGAAGCCGATATGGCGGTCGAGCTTGCCGGGTTGCGCCTGCGCGTACGCATGGATCGCGTGGACCGCGCCTCTGATGGCGGCGAGATCGTGCTCGATTTCAAGACCGGCGACCTCCCGCGGCAGGCGTGGGACGGCCCGCGTCCCGACGAACCGCAGGTGCCGCTCTACGCCGCCTTCGCCGCCGAATCCGCGATTGCCGCCGCCTTCGCCCAAGTCAAGCCCGGCCAGATGTGCTTTTCCGGAATGGCCGATCGCGACGGCCTCTTGCCCGGCGTTAGGTCCGTCGGCGCCCCGTGGCCCAATCAACTGCAAACCTGGCGCGCCGCTCTGGAGGGCTTGGCGCGCGAATTTCTCGCCGGCCGCGCCCGCGTGGCCCCCAAATACGGCGAGGAAACCTGCCGTTTCTGCGACGCTCGCCCCCTCTGCCGCATCGCCGACTTCGCGCCCGCCGCCCTGGGCGATAGCGAATCCGAGGAGCCGGGCGAATGAGCACCTTCGCGCCCGCGCCTCAACTGCAGGCCGAGGACGATCACGCGCGCCAGCGCGCCCTCGATCCCGGCGTATCCGCCATCGTCGAGGCGCCCGCCGGCGCCGGCAAAACGGAACTGCTCATTCAGCGCTATCTGCGCTTGTTGGCCGAGGTCGAGGAGCCGGAGCGCATCCTCGCTCTCACCTTCACCCGCAAGGCCGCCGCCGAGATGCGCCGGCGCGTCGCCGCCGCCCTGCTCCTCGCGCGCCAGCCGCAGCCGTCGCAAGAGCCGGAGCGCGGCCGTTGGCAGTTGGCGCGCGCCGCGCTGCGCCGCGATCAGGAGCGCGGCTGGCAGCTCGTCGAGAATCCCGCCCGCGTGCGCGCCCTGACCTTCGATTCGTTTTGCCGCTCCGTGGTCGAGCGCACGCCTTGGCTGTCGCGCCTGGGCAGTCTGCCCGCGCAAGTGGATGAAGCCAAAGCCGTCGTCGCGCGCGCCGCGCGCGAGCTGCTGGCCGGCGATCTCGGCGATTCCAGCCGCGCCGCCCTGCGCACCGTGCTCGATCATCTCGACAACGACTGGCCCAAGACCGAGCGCCTCGTCGCCGCTTTGCTCGCCTGCCGCGATCAGTGGATGCGCTATCTCTTCGCCGGCCCCGCCGGCGAGCCGGGTTGGCGCGCTGCTCTCGAAGCCGGCCTCGCCGGCGCCATTCGCGCCCGCCTTGGTCCGCTGCGCGATGCCTTCGCCGCCGCCGGCCTGGCCGCCGATCTCGCCATCGTCGTTTCCACCGCTGACCCGCCCGGCGCCGCGCCCGAGGACCTCGGCGCCTGGCAGCGCGCCGCCGACCTGCTGCTGACCAAGGCGGGCACGCCGCGCAAGATCGCCCCGGCCGACGCCAAACCCGTAAAGCAGCAGTGGTCCGCCCTCGTCGCCGCCCTCGACGACCGCCTAGCTTCCGCTTTGCACCAAGTCCGCGCTTTGCCGCCGCCGCGTTACGAAGACGCGCAATGGCAAGTGCTGGCCGCGCTCATCGTCGTCTTGCAGCGCGCCGCCGCCCAGCTCAAGACCACCTTCGCCGCCGCCGGCGTGGTGGACTTCATCGAAGTCGCGCAAGCCGCCCGCGCCGCCTTCGGCGATGACGAGAATCCCACCGACCTCGCCTACGCCCTCGACGGTCAGCTCGTCCACTTGCTCGTGGATGAATTCCAAGACACCTCCGTCGCCCAGCACGATCTGCTTCTCCGCCTCACCCGCGAATGGTCGCCCGGTGACGGCCGCACGGTTTTCTTGGTCGGCGATCCCAAGCAGTCCATCTATCGTTTTCGCCAGGCGGAAGTGGCGTTGTTTCTGCGCGTGCAGGCGCACGGGCTTGGCCATCTGCCGCTCGCGCCCTTGCGGCTGCGCCGCAACTTCCGCTCTCAGCCGCGCCTCATCGCTTGGGTCAACCAAGCCGGGAGCGCGATCTTCCCCGCCCGGGCCGATGAAGCCTCTCGCGCCGTGCCCTTCGAGTCCGCCGTACCGGGCGGGGCCGAGGCGCAGGACCCCGGCAGCGTGCAAGTTCACCTTTCCCCCGCGCGCGACGATGAATCCGAAGCCTCCTGCGTGTTCGAGCTGATCGCCGCGGCGCGGCGCCGCGACCCGCTCGGCAAGATCGCGGTCCTGGTGCGCGCCAAGTCCCATGTCGCCGCCATCCTCGCCCGCCTCCGCGCCGCCGGCGTGCCAGTGCGCGCCGTGGACATGGAAAAACTCGGCGCCCGCGCCGTCGTCCTCGACCTTTGGGCGCTCACCCGTGCCCTGGCCCATCCCGCCGATCGCATGGCCTGGCTTGCCCTGCTGCGCGCCCCCTGGTGCGGGCTCTCGCTCGCCGATCTGCACGCGCTAGTCGCGGGCGCCGAAGACGGGGCTCGGGTCTGGACTCTCCTGCAAGATCCCGCATGTCTCGCCCGGCTCTCCGCCGCCGGCCGCCCCGCCGTTTTGCGGCTGCGGCAAATCCTCGCCGCCGCGCTCGCGGAGCGCGAGCGCCGCTCCTGGCGCCGCGCCGTCGAAGGCGTCTGGATCGCCCTCGGCGGCCCCGCCTGCCTGCCTTCGGCGGCCGCCTACGCCGATGCGCAGGCCTACCTCGCGCTGCTGGAAACGCTCGAAGCCGAGGGCGCCGGCGGCGATCTCGACGAGCTCGCCGCTCGCTTGCAGGAACTCGATGCCGCCCCTCACGATTCCGATCCCGCCGCCGTGCAGATCATGACCATTCACAAGGCCAAGGGCCTCGAATTCGACACCGTGATCCTGCCCGGATTGGGGCGGCGCCCCCAATCCGGCCGCCAGCCCTTGCTGCGCTGGGACGAAGTGATCGAAGACGGCCAGCCGCGCCTCCTGCTGGCGCCCATCGCCGCCGCCGGCGGCGAAGACAAAATCGGAAAATACCTCGCCTCGCTCGAACATGATCGCGACTCGGAAGAGATGAAACGGCTGCTCTATGTGGCCGTGACCCGCGCCAAGCGCGAACTGCACCTTCTGGGCGCGGTTGCCAGCGCCGATCGCCGCACCTTGCTCGGCGCCCTGAAGCCCGTGCTCGAGGCGCCGTGGGCGGAAGCCGAAGCCAACAAGGCTGATGCAAAGACCGCGCTGAACGCTATGCCGCCTGCGCCGGAGGCGCCGCTTGACCCGCAGCGCTTTAGCCGCCTCGCCGCCGGCTGGCAACTGCCCGCCCCGCCGCCCCCGGTCCCACTTAACGCCCCGCTCGCCGCCGTCGCCGCCGCCCCTGTCACTTTCGCCTGGGCCGGCGGCCCGCGCCGCCAGATCGGCAACGTGCTGCATGCTTGCCTTTGCAAGATGGCCCGCCGGCCCGGCACGCTGGCCGCCGCCGCCGCGATCCGCGCCGCGCTGCGGCAAGAGGGCCTCGCCGGCGCCGCGCTCGACGCCGCCGTCGCGCAAGTAGGCCAAGCGCTCGCCGCCGTGCTCGCCGACGATCGCGGCCGCTGGATCCTCGCTCCCCACGAGCACGAAGCCAGCGAACAGGACTTGGCCGGCTGGACTGACGACGGCTACATTCATGCCCGCGTGGATCGCAGCTTCATCGCCGAGGGCGTGCGCTGGATCATTGACTACAAAACCGGCGTGCACGAGGGCGGCGACATCGAGGCGTTTCTGCGCAGCGAGCGGAGCCGCTATCAGGATCAGCTTGAGCGCTACGCGCGCCTTTATCGCGCCCAGGATGAGCGGCCGCTTCGCCTGGCGCTCTTCTTCCCGCTCGTCCGCCGTGCCGACGGCCGCCTCGCCTTCGAAGACTGGTCGGCAACGCCCGCCGCCGCGGTACGGTGATCCCAGCGTGCCTTCGCTCCGCCGCCTGTTCGTCTCCTGCCGCTGGCGGCAGCCCGCGAGTCAACCATTGAGCATCAGAGACGCCGGCCAGAGCGGGGCGAGAAGCCAGCGGGGCGAGGCCGCAGGCCAACCGGGCCGCGCAGCGTACCGAGATGTACGTGAGCAGGCCCGGCTGGCCGAGAACGAAGCCCCGCGAAGCTTATCGCCCCGCCCGCGCCTAATTTTTCTCGTCGCCCTCGCTTTGCGCTTGGGCTTTGCCTGGCATTACATCCACCTTTTCCGCCCCGGTGCGCTCGGCGTCCTGCCCTTCCTCTTCGAGCCGGGCAACATCGCCCGCGCGCTGGTCACGGGCCAGGGCTTCGCCTCGCCTCTGCACGTCGCCTCCGGCCCCACCGCCTGGGTCGCGCCCGTCTATCCGCTGCTGCTCGCCGCGTTTTTCCATCTCTTCGGGACTTATTCCTTCGCCGCCTTCGCCGCCGCCGCTCTGTTCAATATCGTTTGCAGCGCCGCCGTGGTCATTCCGCTCTTCGCTCTCGGCCGCCGCGTCGGCGGCCCGGCAGTCGGCGCGCTGGCGGCCTGGATCTGGGCGGTCTTTCCCAACGCCATCCTGCTCCCCGTCGAGAGCCTCTGGCCCGCCTGTCTCGCCGCGCTGCTCGCCACCTGCGCCGCCGCGCTGGCGCTGCAACTCGGCGCCAGCCTGGGCCGCCGCGATCGGCTGACATGGCTCGCCTTCGGCCTGCTTTGGGCGCTGATCCTGATGACCGCGCCGGCGCTGCTTTCGCTGCTGCCCTGCCTGCTGATCTGGATCGCCGTCCGCCGCGCTCACGCTCGTTGGCCCTGGCGGCGCGGCATGGCCGTGTGCGCGGCGGCGCTCGTCCTCGGCTGCCTGCCGTGGACGCTGCGCAATGCCCGCGCCTTGCACGCCTTCATCCCGTTGCGCTCCGACCTCGGCCTGGCGCTCTGGATCGGCAATAATCCCCAAGCCGCGATCTGGCCCAACGGCGAACTGCATCCCATCAACAATGGCGTCGAGCGCGCCGCCTACCTGCGCCTTGGCGAAGTCGCTTTCATGCGTGCCAAGCGCCGCGCCGCGCTCGCCTACCTCGCCGCCCACCCGGCGCGCTGCGTGCGCCTCGCTTCTCGGCGCGCCGTCGCGCTCTGGGCCGGCGGCGCCGCCCGGCCCCTCCGTTCGTTGCTGGCCGGCTCGTTCGCCTTCCGTTTCGTGCTGCTCTTCAACCTGGCGCTCGGTTTCGGCACGCTGCTCGGACTCCTTGTGCTCGCCCGGCGCCGCTCGCCTTGGTTCTGGCCGCTGGCGCCGTACCCGGTCGTCTTTCCCATCGCCTATTACCTGACCGGAGCCCTGCCGCGCTACCTGCTCCCTATCCAGCCGCTCGCGGCCCTGCTCGCCGCCGCCTTCCTGGTCGCGGCAGCGGCTCGCCTACTGCCGTCAAGGCGCCGCCTTCCTCGACAAGCTCGCGGCGGCGAGTAAGGCGCCCGAGTCAGGGGCCCGTCGCCAGCGCCGTAAAAATAATTATACGGGGAGCCTGTCCCGGGGATCGCCTCGATCCGCCGGCCGAAGGGGTCGTATTTGAAGATGAGAGCCTGCCTGCCGTCGGGGTAGGACGCCAGCTGCCCGGCCGGGTCCCAGGCGAAGCTGCGCGCGCCAAGCGCGCCGAAGTTGCCCGCCTGCAAGCGGCCGGCGGCATCGAAAGTGAAGCCGGTGATTCGGTTCGTCGTGGCGCTGGCGGCGAAGGACTCATTCAGCGTGCCCGATCGCGCGTTGCGGTTGCCGTAGGCGTCGTAGCTCTCGTTGATGTCGATGGCGTTGTCGGTCGAGGCGGCGGAACTCACGCGATTCAGGTCGCCGTGGCCGTAGGTCAGGGTCCAATTCGCGTTGGTGGCGTCGATCAGCTTGCGGAGCGTGCCGTCGTCGTCGCTTGAGGTCACGCTGCCGCCGGCGTCGACAGCGGCGCCCCACTGATACTGCAGCTTCACCTCGTTGCCGCCGAACGCCAAGGAGTCCCCTTCCGGCGCGTCGGCGCCGCGCTTCTGAGCGCTCTGCGTTAACCAGCGGGCAACCGCCCCTGCTCGCGCATCTCGTGGCTAACCAGGTCGACGAGGGTCACTCCTTCATCTTCTCCCACCAGCTTAGGGGCCTGACGAAGAGAACGACCTCACCGGGCGTTGGCACTGCCTTCGCCTTGCCGCATGTGTTTGCGCTAGCGATGCCGGACTCAAGCACTTCTTTAGTAGAGAAGCTCTGGGTTGCCAGCCATGTATGGTCTGGTTGGCGAACCTGGCATAACACGTACCCTGCGTTGACCCGGATGGAGCTGGCATATTTGACCACGGGATTAGTTACCCCGAAGTCGCCGCACCCCTTCCATCGGTTCCGGGTATTTATTTCGGCGTCCTGATCGGTAAGGCGAAGCGACGCAACACCGTCGTTGTCAGTTGGAATCGCCATCGCCGATTTGCGTTCGTTCCCTACCCAGACATTCACACAGGTGCCGGCCATGGCGCGTCCGGTCCGCCCGTTCACGAGCTTGATCCTAATCGTTTGCGCCTGAAGAGCCGTCGCGGCTGAACAAAGAACGAACAGCAAGAAAAGCCCCGCTGTGCCCCTGGCAAATGACTTTATCGGCCGGCAGCACCTGCACGCTATCACGGACATTGGTGGCGCCCCCACGCCAAATACATCCTCGAATAGATTAATCAGGAATCAAAATGGATTGTAAGGAAAGGCCGAGTCAAGGTGTTCAGTAAATCGGCTGTTTGATAAAACTAACGTCTGCCCGCTGTCCAGCCCGCCTGGACCGGCTGGAATATGCAACGTTGGACCGTAGCTGCCGCTGGCGTCGACAGCGGCGCCCCACTGATACTGCAGCTTCACCTCGTTGCCGCCGACCGCCAAGTAGTCCCCTCCCGGCGCGTCAGCGCCGCGCTTCTGAGCGCTCTGCGTTAACCAGCGGGCAACCGCCCCTGCTCGCGCATCTCGTGGCTAACCAGGTCGACGAGGATCACTCCTTCATCTTCTCCCACCAGCTTAGGGGCCTGACGAAGAGAACGACCTCACCGGGCGTTGGCACTGCCTTCGCCTTGCCGCATGCATCCGGTGTCGCGACACCGGATTCAAGCACCTCCTTCGTCGAGAAGACCTCAAAACCGAGCCAAGAGTAGTTCGACCCATGCGGCTGGCAGAAAGCCAAGAAGGGATGAACGCTGATCCCATTGCCGTATTTCAGGCCAGGATTGTTTAGTACCGTACCACCGCACCCCGGCCGCTCATCTTGAGTATTGATCTCAGCATCTCCAGCCACAAGGTGCAAAGTCACAACCCCGCCCGCATCGGTCCGCATGTCCCCCCCTGACCATCCCCTTCTTAGATCGGACCTGTCGCCCACCCCCACACGAATGCATTTGTCCGCTAGGGGCTTCCCGTTTCGTCCGTCCACCAACTTGATGCGTATGGTTTGTGCCCGGAGAGCAGTTCCAGACAGAACAAGAGCAGAGGGCACAACAGCCAATATAAACGCCGTCGAGAACAACCCGCGCGCAAAGCTCTTCGCGGGGGTCTCGCCGCTCTGTGTCAGCCACATGTGGGATGACCTCCTATTCCGAGAACATCTCTCAGCAAATGCCAGAGTGCGCCGAGAGAATCACACTCATCTGTTTCATGTCAAGGCTTTTTCCTTTCGCTGACTCACGGGGGGCCGGGGACCGGGTACTTTGGCTAGTCATCGAGGGCCAAGAGGAGGGCGGCCGCCACCCCCGCCCTAGCGGAGCCCAGCGAATTTGGACGTTTCGCGTTGCTAAAGCGTCGGGCCCGCAAGTATCTGCGAGGAACTGCTGGTAATTCAGCTATTTGGCGGTGCCGTGACCAGGCCTGGGTATCCCGCATTTTCAGCGACTGAGGAAGCCTGAGCGGCGCCGCCGCGCCAGCTCGGCCCGGCCTAATATAGATGCCGATGGCCGCCGCCAGCCTCACTCCGGCCGCGACTTTGCCTTCGGCCGCCGACTACTGCCTCGCCGACCAACGGCGCATGGCGCGCGCCCGCCGCTACTTCGCCTGGCAGGCGCGCCTCGTGCTGCCGCATCTAGGCCGCCGCGTTCTCGAGGTCGGCTGCGGCGTCGGCAACTTCAGCGTTCATCTCCGCTCGCGCCAAGCCGTGCTGGCGGTGGATCGCGAGCCGGCCTGTCTCTCGGCCTGGCGCCTCCGCCACGGCGCCGACGGACACATGCGCTGCGCCCCCGCCGATCTCGCGGACGATTCCTTTCTCGCCCTCGCCGCCTGGCGCGCCGATTCCTGCGTCTGCCTCAATGTGCTCGAGCACCTCGCCGACGACCGTGCCGCCCTCGCCCGCCTGGCGGCCGTCGTCGCCCCAGGCGGCTGCATCGTCCTGATCGTGCCGGCAATGCCCGCCCTCTTCGGTCCGGTCGATCGCGCTCTTGGCCATCATCGCCGCTATCGCCGCGCCCGCCTCGCCGCCCTGGCTACCGCCGTGGGCCTGCGGCCCCGGCTGCTGCGCTATTGGAATTTCGCCGGGCTTGCCGCCTGGTGGGCCAATGCGCGCTTGCTCCGCCGCGAATCCCAGTCGCCGGCGCAGATCGCGATCTTCGATCGTCTCTTCGTGCCGATTCTGGCCCGCCTTGAGGCCTGGGCGCCTCCGCCCGTCGGCCAGTCGCTTCTCGCCGTTTTGGACAAGCCCGTGGCATGAAAATCTCGATCCTGATCCCCGTGTACAACGAATTTCCCACCCTGCCGCGCGTGCTGCGGCGGGTGCGCCGCGCCCCCTTGCCGCCCGGCTGCGAACGCGAGGTAATCGTCATCGATGATGGCTCGACCGACGGCACCGCCGCGCTGCTCTCGCCCCTGGCCGCCATCGGCGAGGTGCGCGTGCTGCGCGGCCGGCGCGGCGGCAAAGGCGCCGCCCTGCGCGCCGGCTTGGCCGCCGCCACCGGCGACGTCGTCCTGATTCAAGACGGCGACCTCGAATACGATCCCCGCGACTACTCCGCCCTGCTCGCGCCCATCTTGAGCGGCGCGGCCGACGCCGTGTTTGGCTCGCGCTTTGCCCGCGCCTCCCGCCCGCGCGGCATGCGCCGCTGCAACCGGCTCGCCAACCGCCTGCTCACCACTGCCGCCAACCTGCTCTTCGCCGCCCGCCTCACCGATCAAGCCACCGCCTATAAGGCCTTCCGCGCGCCCCTCTTGCGCGCCTTGGCGCTGCGCTGCCGCCGATTCGAGTTTTGCGCCGAAGTGACCGCCAAGCTGCGCCGGCTCGGCTATCCCATCCTCGAGGTGCCCATCCGGTACAACGGCCGCGGCATCGCCGAAGGCAAGAAAATTCGCGCCCGCGACGGCGCCGAGGCTCTCTGGACCCTAATTAAGCTGCGCTGCCTGCCCCGCGCCGCCCTCTTCTCCCGCGCGCCCGATGCGGCGCCGCCTCGGGCGGTTGGCGGGCAACGTTCGCCGGCAACTTGGAATCAGACTCTTGGGGGGCCTCCAAGGAATTCGATTGCGGCGTCGCGATTCACTTCCTAACCCAATCGACCCGCTGGCCGCTCGAGTCTTGTCGGCCCCCGCTTTTGTGTCCCCCCATCGGGGGAGGAGACCGTCGATGGGCCCCTTCCACGGGCAGGCAACTTGCCGCATTGCAGGCACTTCGCTGCCGGGCTCGACGCCACGGGTGGTCTTCTCCGCTCGACAATGGAAAGACGCCCGCCGTTGCGCAACGCCCAGCGCTAGCGCGGCAGTTGCGATACCATGCCTGTTCCGGATAGCCGGCCGAAATCGCTTGTTGTGACGGGAGTGGGCGAATGAAACGAATCCTGCTTGGCGCCCTGTGCGCGCTGGCTCTGGCGTGGACCGCGGTGGCGGCGCCGTACCCCCACGATTACAACATCCAGCATCTCGAATTGCACCTGACCCCCAACTTCGCCCAACGCTCGATCACCGCCGATGAAGTGCTGACGGTGCGCCCGCTGCGCGTTGACTTTCGCGAACTCGTGCTCGATTGCGACGGACCGGTCATCGACTCCGTCACCAGCCGCGGCCGCGCGCTGGCATATAGCCTCGGCGGCGGCTTGTTGCGCGTCACTTTGCCCGCCGCGGCGCCCACCAACTCGGCCCTCGCCATCGAGATTCGCTACCACGTGCAGCCGACGGCCGGCATGGTGTTTTTTCCCGGCGATATCCGCGCGCCGGACCGCGCCACCTGGCTCTGGGCCTCGGGCGAGCCCAACGAGAACCACCATTGGCTGCCGATTTACGACCGCCCCAACGGGAAGCTCACCGCCGATCTCTTCATCACCGCTCCCGCCGACGATTGGGCCATCGCCAACGGTCGCCTGGTTGGGCGTCGCGGCCTGCCCGGTGGCGCGACCGAGTTCCACTGGGCCGTGCTGCATCCCCTCTCGACCTATTTGCTGACCGTTTACGTCGGCCACTGGAATCGCGTCGCTGATCGCGGCATCGGCGTCAATAACGGCATCCCGATCGAATACGACGTCACGCCCGACAAGTCGGCGGCGATCGCGCGCGCGGAATTCGGCCGCACGCCCGAGATGATGAGCTACTTCGCCAGCCTCACCGGCGTGCCCTTCCCCTGGTCGAAATACGACGAAGTCGAGAACCCCGGCTTCTTCGACGCCCTCGAAAACGCCAGCGCCACGGAATTTCCCGGCGATTACCCCGAAAACGCCACGCTCGCCGACGTGCGCGCCGAAGCGCCGCAGCACGACGTCGAGATCTCGCACGAGCTGTCGCATCAATGGTTCGGCGACCTGGTGACCTGCCGCGATTGGTCCGAGCTCTGGCTGAACGAAGGGTTCGCGACCTTCATGGAGCTCGCCTGGGATGAGCATGCGAATGGCCGCGACCGCGCCATCGCAGACTGGGAACGGGCCGCGCACGGGTATTTCCGCGCCGCCGCCGAGCGCGACCACCCCATCGTCAACCCCAATTACGGCGACCCCTGGAGCATGTTCGACGCCGTGACTTACAACAAGGGCGGCTGGGCGATCCGCATGCTTCGCGCCCGCTTGGGCGACGCCGCATTTTGGAAGGCGATCCACGCCTACCTCGAACAATACCGCTACCAGCCCGCCGGCACCGAGAACTTCGAGTTGGTCTTCGAACAGTCCACCGGCCAAAATTTGCATGATTTCTTTCAGCGCTGGTTTTATGACGCCGGCTTCCCGTCCTTCCACGCTTCCTGGCGCTGGCGGCCGGCGGCCGGCGGCGGCGCGGCCGAAATTCACTTGCGCCAAAGCGGCAGCCTGACCTACACCGGCCCGCTCACCGTCGCCATTTGGCGCGATGGTCGCGAAAGCCGCCGGCAGGTCGTCGTCACCGCCGCCGATCAGACGCTGTCCCTGCCTCTCTCCGCCGCGCCCGACATGGTCCTGCTCGATCCGGATCACGTTCTTTTGAAACAGCTGGTTTGGGATAAAACGCCCGCGGAATGGCGCTACCAAGCCGTGCACGCACCCTGGAGCGTGGACCGCGAAGCCGCGCTCGACGAATTGGCACGCACCGCCCAGGGCGGCACGCGTGCGAGCCTAGCCTCCTTTTTGGCCGCTCGCGCCGCCGCCGATCCGGTGATCGCCGCCTCCCAGGACGCGCTCGATCACTTGGCGGGGCTCGATCCCGCCGCCGCCCAGCGTTTGGCGCTGGCGCGCCTCGGCGAGGCTCGCCCCGCCGTGCGCCGCGGCGCCGCCGAGTTGCTGGGCCGCCTCGCTCCCGGACAGGCACCGCTGGCCGGCGAAGTGGCCCGCCTAGATCGCGCCTTCGGCGCGGATCCGGTTGCCGCCGTGCGCGCCGCCGCTCTCGGCGCGCTGCTGCGCGTGGACCGCGCCCATGCCGGCGAATACCTCCGCCGCGGACTGGCCATGAAGAGCTATCGCTGGCAGGTCGAAAGCGCCGCCTTAAACGGCTATGCCGCAATCCAGGGCAAGCAGGCGCTACCCATCTTGCAGGCCTGGGCCGCTCCCGATCGGCCCGTCGAAGCCCGCGGTACGGCCATCGCCGCCCTCGGCCGGGTCGGCTCGAGCGATCCCCATACCTTGGCGCTTTTGCGGCAAGCCTTGGCCGGTCCGATCGGCGAAACGCAGATCGAGGCCGCCTTCGCTCTGGCCCGTTTGCATGACCATGCCTCGCTGCCCGCCATCGAGCGGCTGGCGAACGAAAACTGGATCGGTTTCTTCTCCGCCGCTTTTTCCGCCGCCGCTGCCCAGCTTGGCGGCTAAGCCGCGGCTGTCGCCGTTAGTGGTAGATCGAAACTTGGCGCTGCGGCGGTTGCAATTCGATATTGATGGTTTCGTCGGCGTGGCGAACGTAGTAGTAATTGCCGGTGGTGCGATAGCCGGAGGCGATCACCTGGATCAGCAGCACGCCCGGCACGAAGCCGCTGATCGTGGCATTGCCCTTCGTGTCGCTCTTGAGCTCGACATGCAGCGGGTGCTTGACCTTATGCCATTGCAAATTGCCAACCTGGCTCATGACCACCCCGGCATTGCGGATGATCTGATGCCGCGAGTTGAAGACATGCACCGTCACCCGGCAGTCGATCGCCTCGGGCTTCTTTTTAGCCTGTGCGACGGTGCCTAATGCCAACACCGCCAAGAGCGCCAGCATCGTGCGCAGCGGGGGGGGGCGCATGGATGAATTGTATAGTGCAAAGTCGCTAGAGTGGCAAGAATGGCGCAAGCTTCGCTGATCTTGGCCGTGGACGTCGGCACGTCGTCGGTGCGAGCCGCCCTCTATGACCGGCGCGGGCGCATGCGGCCGGCCAGCGAGGTATCGCTCCCCTATAGGCCGGAGATCACCGCCGATGGCGGCGCCAACGTGAGCGCCGGGCGGTTGGCGCGGCTAGTCGTTGCCGCCGTGGATCGCGTGCTCGTGCCCGGCGCGCAGA
Organism: Terriglobales bacterium; assembly: GCA_050746125.1. Taxonomy (GTDB): domain Bacteria; phylum Acidobacteriota; class Terriglobia; order Terriglobales; family SCQP01; genus JAJPKR01. Next base: position 14,172 of record JBOGKX010000041.1, read on the forward strand.
TCGTCGCCGTCGGCGTCTCCACTTTTTGGCACAGCCTCGTCGGCCTCGGCGCGTCCGGCGCGCCCGCGACGCCCGTGCTGCTCTGGGCCGACCTGCGCTCCACGACGGCGCTGCCTTCGCTTCGCGCGCGCTTGGCCGTGGAGAGTCGCGCCGGCGCCGACGCCGTGGCTGCCTATCATCAGCGCACCGGCGCCCCCCTCCATCCCAGCTTTTGGCCGGCTAAGCTGTGTTGGCTGGCGGCGGCTGATTCCCCGGCGCGCTCGACCGCTTGGTTCTCCTTCGCCGATTACCTCTACCTCCGCCTCTTCGGCGAAGCCCGCACCAGCGTCTCGATGGCCTCCGCCACCGGCTTGTGGAATCGTAAACGGCAATCTTGGGATGCGGAAACTCTCGCCGTGCTCCGCTTGGGGGCCGGCAGTCTGCCCGAAGTGAGCGATGCGGCTTTCACCCGCCTATTGCCGCGGTGGGCCCGCCGTTGGCCGGCGCTCGCCACCGTGCCCTGGTTTCCCGCCTGGGGCGATGGCGCCTGCGCCAATGCCGGCTCGGGCGCGGTGAGCGCGGGCCGCCTCGCGCTCACGGTGGGAACTTCAAGCGCATTGCGCGCCGTCGTGCCCGCCCGGCGCGAGTTCCCCCTCCCGCCCTCGATCTGGCGCTACGCCCTCGACGCGCGCCGCCATCTCGTCGGCGGAGCTCTGAGCGAAGGCGGCAATGTCTATGCCTGGCTGCGGGCCACGCTGCGCTTTGCAGCCCTCAGCGATGCGCAATTGGAGCGGCGGCTGGCTCGTCTCCCGGCCGACGAGCACGGCCTGACGCTGCTGCCGTTCTTCGCCGGCGAGCGCAGCCCCGGCTGGCATCCGGAGCGGCGCGCCGTCATCGCCGGCCTGTCGCTGGCCACGACGCCGGAAGAATTGGCCCGCGCCGGCCTCGAGGCCGTGGCCCTGCAACTAGCCGGCGTGCACGAGGATTTGGCCGCCGCGCTCGGTCGCGCGAAGTTCGAGATTCTGGCGGGCGGAGCGGCGCTGCGCCACTCCGATCTTTGGACGCAGATGATGGCCGACGCCCTCGCCTGTCCCGTCACCCGCCTGGCTGACGCCGAAACCTCGGCGCGCGGCGCCGCCTTGCTGGCCGCGGAACGGCTCGGCCTGGGCGCGCTCGAGCAAGCGCCGGCTACCCGCGATCGGAACTTTCTGCCCCGTCCTGGGGCCGCCGCGCGTTTTCGCGACGCGCGCCGGCGCCAGCGCGCCCTCTATGAACGGCAGATCGCGCCGTTGCCACGGGTGGACAAGCCCGTGGGGGCGGGGGAACAATAGGATACGAGCCGTTTTTTGGTTCGCCGAGGCCCAATATGCCCAACCCACTGCAACAGCTCCACGATTTTGGTCAAAGCTTCTGGTACGACAATATCCGCCGCGCGCTGCTGACGAGCGGCGAACTGAAGCGCATGGTCGAGGAAGACGGGCTGCGCGGCTTGACGTCAAACCCCACCATCTTCGAGAAGGCCATTGCCGGCAGTGGCGATTACGACGCTTCCATCCGCCGCAATTTGCACCTGCCGCCGCGCGATCTATTCCTGGAGTTGGCGATCGAAGACATCGCCGCCGCCTGCGACGTGCTGCGCGGCGTTTATGACGGCAGCGGCGGCGCGGACGGCTTCTGCTCGATCGAGGTCACTCCCGACCTCGCGCATGACGAAGCCGCCACGATCGCCCAGGCGCGCGAATTGTGGCGGCGTACCGCCCGTCCCAACGTCATGGTGAAAGTACCCGCCACGCCGGAGTGCATTCCCGCCATCCATAAGCTGCTGGCCGAGGGCATCAACATCAACATCACGCTGCTCTTCGATTACGAGAGTTACGGCCAAGTAGTGGAGGCATGGCTCTCGGCGCTCGAAAAGCGGCTCCATGCCGGACAGCCGGTGAACCGCTTGGCATCCGTGGCCAGTCTTTTCGTCAGCCGCGTGGACACCAAAGTGGATGCCATGCTAGCCGCCAAGGCCAAGGCCGATCCCGCCCGTGCCGCCTCGCTCGAAGCCCTCGAGGGCAAGGCCGGCATCGCCAACGCGCGACGCATGTACGCTTACTTCAAGCAGATCGTCGCCTCTCCTCGCTTCCAGAAACTGGCTGCCGCCGGCGCGCACCCGCAGCGGCTGCTGTGGGCTTCGACGAGCACCAAGAATCCGCGCTACCCCGATACGCTTTACGCCGACGCGCTGATCGGCCCCGACACGGTCGACACCATGCCGGATGCCACCATTCATGCCTTTCGCGACCACGGCCATCCCGCCGATCGCCTCAGCGGCTCGCTGGCCGAGGCCGGACCGGTGCTGGAGGGCCTGCGCGCCGCGAGCATTGACTTCGAAGCGGCGCTGCGCGAATTGCAGGTCGAGGGCGTGGAAAAGTTCGCCGAATCCTACGACGAGCTGACGGAGTGCATTCGCGCCAAGGCGCGCGTGCTCGCCGGCGGCGGCACCGATGGCATGCAGATCGCTCGCCCCGCCGGCCTGGCGCCGCCGCGTGCCGCCCTGGACCAAATCGAGAAGCGGAAGGTGGTGACCGATGTCTGGCGCAAGGATCCCAGCGCCTGGACCTCGGATTCCTCCGTCGGCGCCAAGATCACGAACCGGCTGGGCTGGCTCCCCCTACCGGAGATGATGCTGGAGCAGGCGCCGGTGCTGGACGCCTTTGTCGCCACTTGCCTCGGCGCCGGCTTCCGCCATGCCGTCCTGCTGGGCATGGGCGGCAGCAGCTTGGCGCCCGAGGTCTTTCGCCAGATCTTCGGCGTCGCCGCCGGCAAGCTCGAGCTCACCGTTCTCGATACCACCGACCCGGTCACCATCGCGCGCGTGGATGCCACCCTAAACTACGCCGAGGCGCTCTTCATTGTCTCCAGCAAGAGCGGCGGAACGATCGAGCCCAACTCGCTCTTCGCTTACTTTTGGGACCGCGCCACCCGCCAGTTGAACGGTGCTTCCGCCCGCAACGTGGGCGGCCATTTCATCGCCATCACCGACGAAGGCACCAGCCTGCAACACTTGGCCGAGCAGCATCATTTCCGGCACGTCTTCGTCAATCCCGCCGACATCGGCGGCCGCTACTCGGCGCTCTCCTATTTCGGCTTGGTGCCGGCGGCACTGGTCGGCGTGGACCTCGCCACCCTGCTCAAGCGCGCCCAAGTCATGGCCCAGGCGTGCGCCACCTGCGTGCCCGGCGAGCAGAACCCGGCCGTGCAACTCGGCGCCGCCATCGGCACCTGGGCCGAGGAAGGGCGCGACAAGCTGACCCTGGTCGCGCCGCCCGAGCTCGCCCCGCTCGGCGCCTGGCTCGAGCAGCTGATCGCCGAGAGCACCGGTAAGCTGGGCAAGGGCATCGTGCCCATTGATGGCGAGCCCCCGGCCGCGCCCGAGCACTACGGCCAGGATCGCGTCTTCGTGCGCTTACAGCTGGCGGACGGCTCGGGCGCCATCCAGGCCACCGCCGCCGGCGATGACTGGGTCGAGGCGCAACTTGCCGCCGGCGCGCCGGTGATCACCATTAACCTGCGCGATCGCTACGACCTCGGCCAAGAGTTCCTGCGCTGGGAGTTCGCCGTCGCGCTCGCCGGCTCGGTGCTGGGGATCAATCCCTTCGACGAGCCCAACGTGCAGGAAAGCAAGGACAACACCAATCGCGTCATCGAGCGCTTCGCCGCCGGCGGCGCCCGCGCCGCCGGCATCGAAGCCGATCCGCGCGCGCGCGAAGGCGCCCTGGCCGCTTACGGCCCCGGCCCGCAGCGCGAGGGAATCGGCGTCGAGGGCGAATTGGCTTCGCTTTTGTTTTCCGTGCACGCCGGCGATTACTTTGCCCTAATGGCCTATCTCGAGCGGGAGCCGGAAACCGAGAAAGCCCTGCAGCGCGTGCGGCTGCTCTTGCGCGATCGTTTGAAAGTGGCCACCACGCTGGGCTTCGGCCCGCGATTCCTGCACTCCACCGGGCAGTTGCACAAGGGCGGTGCCAACAGCGGCGTCTTCTTGCAGTTGACCGCCTTCGGCCACGTCATGAATCCCCAGGCCGACCGCGCCATTCCCGGCCGTCCCTTCAGCTTCGGCACGCTGATGGCGGCGCAAGCGGTGGGCGATTACCAGTCCTTGGTGGCCCATGACCGCCGCGTGATGCGGCTGGATCTGGGCGCCGATCCGGAAGCCGGGCTCAAGCGGCTCCTCGAACTCGCTCACATGGTGCTGACCGGCGCCGAAGCCGCGCGCCAATCTTGAACACAGCCGATCGAACTCGCCATGGCTAGCACGATTGCGCCCGCTGAAGCCGAACACCCGCTACGATCCGGCCTGTGGCTCGCCCGCGCCGCCCCTCCTTGCGCGCTGGTGATCTTCGGCGCCTCGGGAGATCTGACGCGGCGCAAGCTGATGCCCGCCATCTACTCGCTGGCGCGCGGCCAGCGGCTGGCGCCTACCTTTGCCGTCGTGGGCGTCTCCAACAGCCCCTGGGATACCGCCCAGTTCCGCGCCCAGATCGAATCCGGCATCGCTACCTATACCGGCTCGACCGTCGAGCCGGAGTTGTGGCGCGACTTCAGCTCGCGCATGCAATATCTCGAAGGCACCTTCGAAGATCCCCAGCTCTACCAAAAACTTCATCAGATCTTGGCCGCGCTGCCGGCGACGTCGGGCAATCTGCTGTTTTACCTGGCTACCTCGCCCAGCCTTTTTCCGGTGATCGTCGAGCAGTTGGGGCGAGCCGGCCTCAACCGCCCAGCGCCCTCCGCGGATGCCGGCACCGCGCCCTGGACGCGCATCATCGTCGAAAAGCCCTTTGGCCGCGATCTTGCCAGTGCCAGCAAGCTCAATCAAGAGCTGCATCAAGTCTTCGACGAGAAGCAAATCTATCGCATCGACCATTACCTGGGCAAGGAGACGGTTCGCAACATCCTGATCTTTCGCTTCGCCAACGGCATCTTCGAGCCGGTCTGGAACCGCCGCTACGTGGATCACGTGCAGATTACGGTCGCGGAAAGCATCGGCATCGAGCAGCGCGGTCGCTATTACGAAGAAGCCGGGGCGTTGCGCGACATGATCGAGAATCACCTGATGCAAGTGCTCTCGATCGTGGCCATGGAAGCGCCGGTGCGCTTCGCGGCCGAGCCGGTGCGCGATGAAAAGATCAAGGTCATCAATTCCATCAAGCCGTTCGCGGTCGGCCAGGATCCCGCCCTCTGGGCGCGATACGCGGTGCGCGGCCAATACGGCCCCGGCTTCATCGCCGGCAAGCCGGTGGTCGGCTATCGTCAGGAGCCGGGCGTCTCCCCAGCCTCGCCGCGGGAGACCTTTGCCGCCATCCGTCTCGAAATCGAGAACTGGCGCTGGGCCGGCGTGCCGTTTTATCTTCGCTCGGGTAAGCGCCTGCCTCGGCGCGTTAGCGAAGTGGCGATTCGCTTCAAGTCGCCGCCCTATCTGATGTTCGATGCGCTGGGCGCCGACAGCATCGATGCTAACGTCTTGGTCATGCGCATCCAGCCCGACGAAGGCATATCGTTGCGCTTCGAGGCCAAGGTGCCCGGCACCGATACTCGCCTGCGGCCGGTCACCATGGACTTTCATTACGGCAGCAGCTTCGGCGAGCCGCAACCGGAGGCGTACGAGACGCTGCTGCTCGACGCCATGCTGGGCGACGGCATGCTGTTTGCCCGTTTCGACATGGTCGAGGCGGCTTGGACGCTCACCACGCCGCTGCTTGAATACTGGGAAGCCAATCCGCCCGCGGACTTTCCCAATTACGCCGCCGGCAGTTGGGGCCCCAAGGCGGCCGACGAATTCTTGGCGCGCGAGGGCCGCGAGTGGCGGCGCCCGTAGCGGCGGCGACTAGCATGGCGACTGCTTCGCTCGATTTGACGGAAGTGGAACGGCGGCTGGCGGCGGCCATCGCAGCCAGTCCCACCCGCACCCGCGCCTCGACATTGAATCTGATCTGTAGCGCCGAGAGCGACGACGAAGCCCGCGCCTTGGCTGGCGAATTGGCGACGCTGGCGCGGCGGCATCCCGGCCGCATGCTGCTGATCGTGCCCGCCCTCGCCGGCGGCGATCAGGCGGCTCGCGAGTGGCGGGCTCGCATCTTGGACGCCGGTACGCCCGCGCCGGGTGGCGGCATCTGCGGCGAGATCGTGCAGCTCGAGGCCGCCGGCACCGCGTTGCTCTCGGCTTCCATGGCGCTCGCGCCGCTGCTGCTGGGCGACGTGCCCGTGTTTCTCTGGTGGCGCGGCGAGGACCCGTTCGCCAATCCGCGCTTCGACGATCTGGCCGGCATCGCCGACCGCATCCTGCTCGATTGCCATGGCCTGGCCTGCGAACCGGCCGCCTTCCTGCGCTTGGCGGAGTCGCAGCGCCAGTTGCATCACCGCGCCAAGGTGAGCGACCTCACCTGGACGCGTCTGGCCCGCTGGCGGCAGATGGTGGCCCAAGCCTTCGAATCCTCCGCCGCCGCCCGCCACATGCGCTGCTTGACCGAGGCGGAGTTCGAATCCAGCCGCGGTTTGCCGGCGCTCAACGGCGCGGCCTTGCTGTTGGCCGGCTGGCTCACCGCCCGCCTGGGCTGGCGTCCGACTCGCCGCCTGAGCGCCGCCGAACTCGAGCTAACGACGCCGCAGGGCGGCGCGTTGCGGATGAGATTTCGCCGCGGGGAGCGGGAGGACTCGGGATTTTTGTTGGGTTCGGTGGCCTTGCGCTCGGGTGAGGGCTTGGCCGCCACCGTCACCCGCAGCGGCGACAAAATCAAGTTGGACCTGCAATCCGGCGAGGCCGCGCTGGCGCGTTCGACGGTGATCTATCCCATGGCCACGCTGATCGACGCGCTGCGCTTCGAGCTCGACCATCTCCACCCCGATCCCTGCGGAGAGCAAGCCGCTGTTGCCGCCGCCGAGTTGATGCGTGTTTTGGGGAATGCGCCCGCATGAAAGGGCCCTCCCTCCCACCGCCCCGGCCGGGCCGCCGTCTTCCGAATTTGCTCGTGCCCTCGATTCTGGCCGCCGACTTCGGCCGTCTCGCCGAGCAGGTCGCCGCCGCCGATCAGGGC
>JBOGKX010000042.1:0-1046 GCA_050746125.1 Terriglobales bacterium
CAGAAACGCTCATACACGCGCCGGAAGATCCCCACCAGCTGATCGACAACCAGATCAGGGTCATCGCCTTCGAGCACGTTCAGGCCGGGAGGATGCGGGTCGAGCGGATCAAGCACATCCACCCGCCCCTCACACCCCTCCGGGATACGAGCGAGAATCTCCTCCACCAGGTCACCCTTCGGATCGATCACCACCGCCCCCCGGCCCGCAGCGAGATCGTCGAGCACAAGCCAGGCGATCAGCGTCGACTTGCCCACCCCGGTCGGCCCAAGCAGGTGCAAGTGGTAGCGCGCATCCTCGACCGCCACCACCACCGGCACACCGCCCGCGGTCAGGCCGAGCGGCTTGCCCGCATGCGGCAGGCCAGGCGGGGGCGCAATCGTGCGCGCCCCCGCCCGCAGCAATCCCGGCAGCGCCCGTTCGGCGGGCAGGTGCGCAAGCGCCGCCAACTCCGGGACCGAGAGCAGATAGTCGCGCCGGCCAAGCGCGCGCTGCGCAACCCTCCGCTGCCCGGCAAAAACGCGGCGACGACGGAAGCCGACCCGGCCCTCATACGCGGCGAAGGCGCCGGCGAGCGCATGGATCCGTCCCCGTGCCACCCGCTTGTCCGGAGCGGTAACGCTCAAGCGGACGACGCAGCGATACAGCGGATGCGACGCCTTCTCCAACACCGCGCGCACATCGGGGCTGACCGTTGGGTCCGGCGGTTGCCGCTTCGGGCCTGGTCCTGGCAGGACGAGCTCGAGCAGGCGCAGCGTGCGCGAGGTAGGAACGCCGGCGCGAATCCGTCTAGCAGCGGCAGTGAGCCTGCGCTGCTCGCGCGCGGTCGCCGGCCGCACAACCATCTGCACCAGCGCCCGCTCGCCGGGTGCGAGATCGGCGAGCTGGCCGAGCACCAGCCGCAACGGATCCGGCCCCACGCCGCCGCCGATCGGAAACCACTCCCGCCCCGAAAGCACAAGCTCGCTCGAAACCGTCGCCAGCGCATTGCCGTCCGCTTTCACCATCAGCAAGCCTCCTCGCCCGGTGACTCATCCGTGTCGCTC
>JBOGKX010000043.1:0-31916 GCA_050746125.1 Terriglobales bacterium
GGCCGACGCCGAGCAGACGGCGGCGGTGGTGGCGTGGGCGCGGGCCGAGCGCGTGCCGGTGGCGATCGGCGAGGATGCCGGCATCGCCCTGCCCATGGGGCGCCTCGCGGCGGCGCCGGCAGAGGCCGTGCGGCTCGACCTGGGGCGCCTGGATCGGCTGCGCTTTTATGAGCCGCAGGACTTGACGGTCGGCCTCGAAGCCGGCCTGACGCCGGCCGAGGTGAATGCGCGGCTGGGGGAGCAAGGACAGTTTTTGCCCCTCGACGCGGCCGGCGGCGAAGGGGCGCGTCTGGGGGCGATCTTGGCCGCGCACCGCTCCGGCCCGCTGCGCCAGTACTACGGCACGGTGCGCGATTTCATCATCGGCATCGAATTCGTCACCGCCGAGGGCAAGCTGGCGCATGGCGGCGGCCGGGTCGTGAAAAATGTCGCGGGCTATGACCTCATGCGGTTGATGATCGGGGCGCGCGGCTCGCTGGGAGTGATCACGGCGGCGAACTTCAAGGTCTTTCCCCGGCCCGGACCCACCACGACTTGGCGCTGGCCGTTGGCCGGCTGGGAACAGGCCGAGGCGCTGCGCCGGGCCATGCTGCATGGACCGCTGCGTCCGCTGGCGCTGGAGCTAGCCGGCGCGTGCGGCGCGGCAGGCGACCTCGCCCTCGCCGCCTACGTTCGTGGCGCCGGCGGCGAGCGGGCGCGCGAGCGCTGGCGGCGGGAACTGGCGGCGATGAGCGAGCGATTGGGCACGCCCGCGCCAGCCGTCGAGGACGAAGCATTCTGGCAAGGCTATGGCGAGGACGGCGGCGAAGCCGGCGAAGCATGGCGGTTGGTGGCGCCGGCGGGCGCGGGGGTGGCGGCGTTGGCCGGCTTGCAGCGCGCCGCGCGACTGGCGGGCCGCGCCCTCGCTTGGCGGGGCCGGCTAGGGCTGGGAGTATTCGAGCTCGCGGCGCGGCCGGCGCTCGCCGAGCGGGAGCGGAGCGCCTGGCGGGCGGAAGTGGCGAGAGCGCACCCCGAGGCGTGGCTGGCGCCGCGCGGCGAGCCGATCGAGGCGGCGCTGGCCGAAGCGGAGGCGGCGCCGGCGCTGATGCGGCGGCTGCGCGACGCGGTAGGCGAAACCGGGGAGGCGGCACGGCCATGAAAACCGAAGAAGATCATTTGCCGGCGCCGGCCGCCGCCTCGTCCTCGTTTGGGACCGCGGAGCCGCCGCGCTGGGAAGATTATTCCCGCTGCATCCATTGTGGCTTGTGCCTAAACGCCTGCCCGACGTTCCGCGTGCTGGGCGAGGAGATGGACTCGCCGCGCGGGCGAATCTATCAAGTCGCGCAAGCCGACGCCGGCCGGCTGCCGCTCGATGCGCAGATGTTTCTCCATCTCGATCAGTGCCTGGACTGCCGCGCCTGCGAGTCGGCCTGCCCTTCGGGCGTCGAGTACGGCAAGATTCTGGAGCGGGCGCGCGGCGAACTCGAGGCCCATCCCGAGCTGGCCGGCCGCGGCTGGCTGGCGCGGCGGCTGCGGTCGTACTTTTTCGACCGCGTCTTGCCCCATCCGCCGGCGCTGGCGCGGCAGGCGCGCTGGCTGCGGCTTTATCAGCGCAGCGGTGCGCGCGCGCTGGCGCGCGCCAGCGGCCTGCTGCGCCTGCTGCGCCTGGACAACCTCGAGTCCCTGGCGCCGGAGATCGATCGCGAGTTTTTCGCCGCCGAGATGGGGCGTGGCTATCCCGCGCTCGACGCCGCCGGCCGCCCGCTGGCGGGCGCACCGCGGGCGCGAGTGGCGCTGGTGGCCGGCTGCATCCAGCGCGTCGCCTTCGCGGCGATGAACCGCGCGACGATCCGCGTCTTGCAGCGCGCCGGTTGCGAGGTGACGGTGCCGGCCGATCAAGGCTGCTGCGGCGCCTTGCACGTGCATGCCGGGCGGCGAGCGCAGGCGCGCGAGCTGGCGCGGCGCAATTTGGCGATGGCCGAGCGCGCCGACGCCGTCATCAGCAACAGCGCCGGCTGCGGCGCGGTGATGAAAGAATATGGGGATCTATTCGACGTGGAAGGCGCGCTGCGGGCGGCGGCGCGCGCCTTCGCCGCCAAGGTGCGCGACGTAACCGAGTTTCTGGACGAATTGGGCTTGCCGGCCGGTTTGCTGCGGCCGCTGCCGCGCACCGTGACCTACCAGGACCCCTGCCATCTGGCCCATGGGCAAAAAATCCGCCAGGCGCCGCGCAACCTGCTGGCGGCGGTGCCGGGACTGCGGCTGATCGAGATGGCGCGCGCCGACGCCTGTTGCGGCAGCGCCGGCATCTACAACGTCGTTCATGCCAAAATTGCCAGCCGTTTGCTCGCGGAAAAGTCGGAAGCGGCGGCGGAAACCGGCGCGGAATGGATCGTCACCGCCAATCCCGGCTGCCTGCTGCAACTGCGGGCGGGCGTCCGGCGCAGCGGCAGCGGCCAGCGTGTGCTGCATGTCATCGAATTGCTCGACGAAGCGCTGGCACCGACCGGGGCCTGACCGAGCAGCGATATGGCCGCGCCCGCGATGCTCAGTGGCGGGCGGTTTCGAGCACTTCGACCGGGCTCAGCCAGCCGTGTTCATCCGGCCGCCGGCCGGAGGTGATTTCGAAGAAGCGGCGTTGCAGCGCGGTGGTGACAGGCCCGCGCTCGCCGCTGCCGACGGTAATGCGGTCCACCGAGCGAATGGGCGTGATCTCGACGGCGGTGCCGCAGAAGAACAGCTCGTCCGCGAGATAGAGCGCCTCGCGCGCGATCGGCTCCTCGCGCACCGGCATGCCCAGGTCCGCGCCGAGTTGCAGAATCGAATCGCGGGTGATGCCGGGCAAAATGCTGTTGGCAAGCGGCGGCGTGATCAAAACGCCGTTATGCACCATGAAGATGTTTTCTCCGCTGCCCTCGCTCACCAGGCCTTGCGTGTCTAGGGCGATGCCTTCGATGTAGCCGTTCGCGGCCGCTTCCATTTTGATCAGCTGCGAATTCATGTAATTGCCGGCGGCTTTGGCCATGGCCGGCAGCGTGTCGGCGGCCATGCGGCGCCAACTGGAAACGCAGACGTCCACACCCTTCTCTTGCGCATCCTGGCCCAAGTAGCGGGGCCAATCCCAGGCGGCGATGAAGACTTCGATCGGATTACTCGCGGGCAGCACGCCCATGCTGCCGTGGCCGCGCAGCACGATGGGGCGCACGTAGGCGGCCGGCAGGTGGTTTTCGCGCATCAGGTCCAGGCTGGCCTGGCAGAGCGCGGCGTGGCTGAAGCCGACCTCGATGCGATAGATCTTGCAGGAATTGACCAGGCGCTGGATGTGGTCGCCGAGACGGAATATGGCCGGCCCCTGCTCGGTGTGGTAGCAGCGCATCCCTTCGAAGAGCGCCGAGCCGTAGCTCACCACGTGCGACAGCACATGGATACGGGCATCGTCGAATGGAATGAATTTACCGTTGTGCCAGATTTTTTCCGTCTTGGCGGCCATTTGTCGACTCCGGAGCGATTTCAAGCCCAATTATATACGGCTGGAAACGGAAAAGCAGTGAGTGGCCGGCCTTAGCGCCCCACCGCCGGCAGCGAATGCCCGATTGCGGCGGCGCTTACCGGGTAGGGGAAGCCGCCGAGAAAATAAGTGGCCGGCGCGGTCGTCATCGCCGGCATCGCTTCCAGCGCGGGGCCATATTTGTTGCCGGCGTTCCAGAGCAAGAAGCCCACCGCGCCCTGGCGGCGGGCGGCTTGCACTTGAATGCGAATGTATTGGGGCCCAAACGTCTTGGCATGCCAGGCGAAGGCTTGCAGCCAGGGGCGGATGACCACGCCGGTGTCGCGCGTATCGGCCGCGAAACGGCTGAGCGAAAGCGTAATCAGTTGGTCGGGCTGATCGCCGGGATCGGTAATCCCGTCGAAGTCGCGGAAAAAATGCGACGGGTAAATCATCGGCGAAAGCACATCGCAAAAATACGACAACGCCAGGATGTCCTGACCCGTGGCCGCCAAGTCCACCGGGCGGGCCCAAGCCATCACCCCGAATACGTCGATGGACAAATGGACGCCGGTCGGCTGCAAGGCTTGGCGAGCCCGGTAAAGGAAGTCGGTAATCACGTCGGCTCGCGTGGCGGTCGGATCGCTCGACTGGTAATGGAAGACGGTGTCTTTCTGGTTGCCCTCGGTGGGGAAGCGAATGTAGTCGAATTGGATCTCGTCCGCGCCGGCGGCGGCGGCGGCCAGCGCCAGGCTGATTTCGTAGTTCTGCACCTCGGGCAACGACGGATCGACCCAGGCCGGAGTTCCGTGCTCGCTCCAGAGCCGGCCGGTGGAACGCGAGTGGACGGCCAGTTCCGGATGGGTCTTGACCAGGTGCTCGTCCTTGAAGGCCGCAACGCGGGCGATGGCGTAGAGCCCATGCGCATGAAGCCACGCAATCCAGGCGCCGAGATCGTGAATATAGGGGCGCGATACGTGGCCGGCCAAGGGCAAGCCGGATTCGAAGCTGACGATGCCGTCGGAGTCCTTGATGTCGAAGACTACCGCGTTCCCTTGGTTAGCCCGCCAGGCGGCGGCGATCTGCTTGCCGTGCTCGCTGCCCGCCATCAGACCGGTTAAATAGATAGCCCGTATTTCGTCGGTTTTGGCGGTCGGCCGGCGGCCCGACACGGCCGCGACCGTGGCCGCGGCGGCAGGCAGCGACCCGAAGACAACGCCGCCAAGCGTTGCGACGAGGAGGAACCCGCCCCGCCGGGTGCGGGCGCCGGCCAGAAAACGTCCGAAAAATTTCGCCATGTGGTTGGCGGGCGGCGGCGATGGGCTACCGCTTGCTCCTGAATTGAATCTAGCATCCTGGGGCCGGCGGGCGAGAGTCGAGTATCCAGCTCAGCAGCCCGTCCTAAAGGGCAAGTCGCGGCGGGCGGGCGCCGCGCATCCGCGAAACGGACGGCGCCGCCACGCTCCCCAGCGTTCCGACTTGCCACATCCGGGGAGCGTTTCTCACCCCCCCCAAACGTAGCAACAAGACAACCTCAGTCACCCCGGGTCGAATCCTAGTTTGTGGTGGGAATTTAAGCACCACCGGCCTAGATGGGGGTTTCCGGCACCGCCCATGGATTCGGCCGGGGGAGGGAAAAAGGCCATGGCCTTTGTCCGCAAAAAAGGGAAATCGTTTTATTTGGTTCACAACGTGCGCGAAGACGGGCGGGTGCGGCAGGTGCATTTGGCGTGTCTGGGCAATCGGCCGCGCATCAGCGAGGAAGTGATCGAACAAGTGCGCAACGAGCATCCCGGGCTGGAGATCGATTGGGAGGCGGTGCGGCGGCGGGCGAACGAGAGCTTCGCTTCGCCCTTTGCGGACGCGGAAGGGGTGCGGCAATTGAACCGCATGATTCGGGCCTTGGTGCTCGATCTGAAAGAGCTCAATCTTGCCGAGGTGGCGCGGCAACCGGAAAATACGCTGCCGGCGCTGCTGGGCGAACTGCACGCCTTACGCGGCGCGCTCGACGACAAACTCAATCAAGCCGCCGCTCGGCCGCCGGAGCGGCAGTCGGCGGAAGCAGAGGAAGTGCGCCGATCGGGCAGTTGAGGCGCGCCGGATGTGGGGCAACGAGGGGAGACCGAAAATGGGCAAGGCGACAGGAGTAAGAGTCAGCCGCGAGGCGCTGGATCCCTCGCGTCGTTGCGAGGATGCGCGGCAATTCGAGTTGACGCTGCGTTCGAAAGTGGTCGGCCAAGACGCGGCGCTCGAGGCGCTAGTGGAGCTGTACCAGACCTTCCTGGCCGGCTTGCAACCGCCGAACCGCCCGATCGCGAACCTGCTGTTTCTCGGTCCGACCGGGGCGGGGAAGACGCGCACCGTGGAGGCCATGGCGGAAGCGCTGTTCGGCGACAGCCGGGCGCTGATCAAGGTGGATTGCGCGGAGTTTCAGCACAGCCACGAGATCGCCAAATTGATCGGCTCGCCGCCCGGCTACCTGGGCCATCGCGAGACCCACCCGGTGCTGACGCAAGAAGCGCTCAATCAATGGCAAAGCGAACGCTGCCGCATGAGCCTGGTGCTGTTCGACGAAATCGAGAAGGCCTCCGACGCGCTCTGGCAGTTGCTGCTGGGCATTCTCGACCGCGCCACGCTCACCCTGGGCGACAACCGGCGGGTGGATTTCAGCCAAGCCGTGATCTTCATGACCAGCAACCTGGGCGCCAGCGAGATCGCCTGCCTGGTGGATGGCGGGATCGGCTTCAACCATGGGCGGCCGCAACCCGGGACGCATTTGGACGTTAAGGTGGATCGCGTGGCGGTGGAGGCGGCACGGCGGAAGTTTTCGCCCGAATTCATGAACCGCATCGATCGCAGCGTGGTGTTCCACAACTTACGCGGGGAAGACCTCAGCGCAATCCTGGAGATCGAGCTGGGCCGCGTGCAGCAGCGAATTCTGGCGGCGAACGGCTCCCATCCCTTTTTATTCCAATGCACGCCGGCGGCCAAAGGCTTCCTGCTGGCGGAGGGCTTCGATCCCAAATACGGAGCCCGCCATTTGAAGCGCTCGATCGAACGCCACATCGTGGCGCCGCTGGCTAAATTGATGGCCACCGCGCAGGTGAAGCTCGGCGACATGGTGCAAGTGGATCTCGACGCCGGCGGCCAAATGAGCTTCACTCGCGAAGCCGAGGGGGTGCTGACGCCAATCTATCGCGAGGGCGGATGCGAACCGATTGCCGTGCCGCCCCGCCGCGGCGCGGCCGCGCGGCGCATGGATCTTCCCGTCGCCATGGAATCGAAGTGAAGCGGCGTTTGGGTTCCGCAGCCCGGGCGCGCGAGAATGGCAACAGGGAGGTATCCGATGCGGCGGTGCGGCAGCGCGGTGGCGATGGCGCTGGTGGCGCTGGTGTGCGCGGCGGCGGCGCAAAGCGGCAAATTTTACAACCCCGGCTACAACTTCTTCACGCCGCAGCAAGACGTGCAGGCCGGGCGGCAAGCGGAGGCGCAAGAGCTGGCCAAGCTGCCCATCCTGCGCGACTCCGCGGCGGAGAAATACGTCACCCAACTTGGATTGAAGCTGGCGCAGCAGATTCCGGGACCGAAGTTCCCGTACCGCTTTCATATCGTCAATTCCAAAGACATCAATGCCTTCGCCCTGCCGGGCGGCGCGATCTTCGTCAACAAGGGGGCGATCTGCGCCGCCGGCAACGAAGCGCAGCTGGCGGGGGTGATGGCGCATGAAGAGTCGCACGTGGCGCTGCGCCACTCGACCCACATGGCCTCGCAGCAGGAGCTGTATTCGGTGCCGCTGGCGATTTTCGGCAGCGCGCTGGGCAGCGGCGCCGGCGCCAGCGTGGCCC
Source organism: Terriglobales bacterium (assembly GCA_050746125.1). Lineage (GTDB taxonomy): Bacteria > Acidobacteriota > Terriglobia > Terriglobales > SCQP01 > JAJPKR01. Next base: position 7,312 of record JBOGKX010000043.1, read on the forward strand.
GCTTGGCGGCGCAAATCGGCGTGCAGGCCATGTTCTTGAAATATTCGCGCACCGACGAGAGCCAAGCCGACGCGCTGGGGGCGCAGGTGATGTCGAAGGCGGGCTACGATCCGCGGCAGATGGCGGCGTTTTTTCAGAAGCTCGAGGCGCAGCCGGGGAGTTCGACGCTGCAATTCTTGTCCGACCATCCCAACCCCGGCAACCGCACACAGGCGATCGACCGCGAGATTCCGGAATTGGGCCCACATCCTCCCTACCAGGACAACTCACCCCAGTTCGCGGGCATCCACGCGCGCCTCTGTGGCGGACACTAGCCGGCCTCGGCGCCATGGAGCGGGCGAGCCGAGATGCCGGGATAGAATGCCTGCATGTGCTGGCTCGCGCCGCGCCCGCGGCTGTTGCTTTCCGGCGACCGCGCCCGATTTCACGATTTGACGCTCTGGGCGGTGCAGCGGCTCTAGGGACGCCATGGCGGTGGCAGCGAGGGGAATGGAGCCGCGCGGCGCGAGCCGGCGGCGGTGGGTACACGCCGGCGTGCTGGCGTGGGCTTTGCTGCTGCGCTGGCTCACGGCGCCCGAAGCCGCCGCGCTGGCCGCCGCCGCGCTGGCCTTTAACGTGGCGTTGCTGCCTCGCCTGGGACTGAACCTCTCGAAACCCGGCACGCAAGAAGCCGCGGCTTGGCGCGGTATTCGGCTGTACCCTTTCACCGTCTTGCTGCTGATCGTGCTGTTTCCGCGCCAGCTCTACATCGCGGGCGCCGGTTGGGCGGTGCTGGCGCTGGGGGATCCGGCGGCCTCCTGGTGGGGCGAGCGGCATGGCGCGCGGCGCTGGCGGGGCGGCGCCAAAACCCGAGCCGGCACGCTGGCGTACTGGATCGCGGGCGCCATCGGGGCAGGCGGCTTTCTCTGGTATCTGCACGCGCCCGGCGCGCCGGCGCGGCTGGCTTTGGCGGCGACCGCCGCCGCCGGGGCAGCGGCGCTGCTCGAGGCGCTGCCGCTGCGCCTGGATGACAATCTATTGCCGCCGCTGGCCGCCGCCGGCGTGATGGCGCTCGTCTTGGCCGAGCGGGTCCACTGGGCCTTGCCGGCGCGGATCCTGGAAGCCACGGCGGTTTGCGGCGCCTTCGCGCTGGCCGCCCGGGCGCTGCGGCTGGTCACCGGCCGCGCCGCGCTCGCCGGCTTCGCCGTCGCGCTGGCGATCTACTGCGGACTGGGCCGCGGCGGTTTCGCCTGCCTGCTGGCGTTTTTCGTGCTGGGCGCGGCCGCGACCCGACTCGGCTATGGACGCAAGCTGCGCTTGGGCGCGGCGGAATGGCGGGGCGGACGGCGGGAATGGAACCAGGTGCTGGCCAATGGCCTGGTGCCGGCCATCGCCGCCCTCCTCGGCCTCCTCACTGGCGCGCGCGCCTGGGCGGCCGCAGCCGCGGTCGCCGCCCTGGCCGAAGCCGCGTCCGATACGATGGCGAGCGAAATCGGCCAGGCTTTTGGGCGCCGCGCCTACTCGATCGTGGGAGGTAAACCGGTGGCGGTGGGCGCCGATGGCGGCATTTCGGCGGCCGGCACCGCCGCCGGCGCGCTGGGCGCGGCGTTAGTGGCGGCGACGGCGGCGGCGCTGGGCCTGGTGACCTGGCCGGCGGGGGCGTGGCTGGCCGCGATCGGGCTGCTCGGCAATCTTTGGGATTCGGTGCTCGGCGCCGTTTGGGAACAGCGGGACGCGCTGGGCAACGATGAAGTGAATTTCCTGGCCACGCTGGCCGCCGCGCTGGCGGCCGTGCTGATCGCCCGCCTCTAGCAGAGCTAAGGCGAGGGCACGCTAGGCGGGTTCTGGAACCAGAGCACGATCAGGTCGGCGCGGCGGCGCACCGAGAACTTGGCCAACAGATTTGAAACGTGAAATTTCGCCGTGCGCTCGGAGATGTGCAGGCGCTGCGCGATTTCCTTGTTGGAGACGTTTTCGAGCAGCAGATCGAGCACTTCTTTTTCGCGGCGGCTCAACCGCGTGCTGCCGCTGGCAAATTGGCGGCTGCCGAGGCCGGAGATGACCGAATCCACGAAGCGCGACAGCAGCGGCCGCGGCACCCAATAACCTCCGCCCGCCACCGCGTCGAGCGCTTGCGGCACCTGCGCCGGCGCTTGCGCATAGGTGATCAGGCCTTTCGCGCCCAAGCGCAGCAAGGGGAAAGCGTTGGTCTCGTTGAATTCGTCCGCCAGGGCGATGACCCGGGCTTGAGGAAAGCGGGAAAAGATGGCGGCCACCAGCCCATCGGTCATGGGCCGCGGCGAATGGGTATCGACGACGTATACATCCGCTTCCGGCAGCTTGGAGGCATCCACCGCGCCGCCCGGTCCCAATTCGGGCCGATAGGTCTGCAAGACAAAGCGCGCCGGATCGAGACGCTGATCGAACTCGGACGAAACCAGCGGATGGGACGGAAACAAACAGACCGCCAAACGGCGAACTGGCCCTGGTTTGGCAGCGGCGGCGGTAGGGGTGGGGCGCAGTGGGGCCATCAAAAAAGAAGCTATGCGATTCAACGCTTTAGCGCAAGGGGATTTTACCCCGAAACGGGTCTTGGCTGGGCAGACTCCGCAGACAGTCAGAGTGGCAAGCCGGGTGCCACAAGCGCGCACCCGGCGGCTTAAGACCAATAGACCCGCAGTAACGTGCCCACTGCCAGCAAGGCGCTGCCCAGCATAAACATCGCCAGGGGATCAGGATGATCGCCATGAGTGCGGCCGCTAGTCGCGGCGGCGCCGGGCAGGGCGGGCGCGTTGCGGTCGGTGGCGGCTGGAACGGGCGATTCCGCGACGGCGAGAAGGCGGGCGCCGACCGGGATGGCAGCCAGCCGGCCGGAGTTTGTAACTGCGGAACCCGCGAGATAGTACGGCGCGCGCGAGGCCAGGGTGATCCGCGGCGTGCCGGCGCCCAGCAGACAAAGCATGGCCCCGAACGCCGCACCCAAGGTGCGCGCTTTGCTCCACATCCGCTCCTCCCGATGTCGAGGCGGGTTTCTCCCGCTTCGGGATAGCCGGGTTCTGGGCAATTTCCCTGCCACTTCGGACCGCAGCGGTTGACGCTTCAGCGTCTTGCAGTTGACTTTGCGGAAGGCGCCAACGTGGGGGCTGCGCCCGTACCAAGGAAGGGAAGGCGGCGGCAACGAGTGAGTAGGCTAGGTTCGCTCTGGGCCGGCGCGCAGGCGGCGCCAATAGGCTTGCGCGCGGTGGACATCACGGCCGATCTGCCGCTTGAGTTCCGCCGCGGACTCGAACTTGATCTCGTCCCGGAGGCGAAAACGGAAACGAATTTCCATGTCGTCGCTTTCGAGCTCTTCGAACGCGAGGAGATGAGTCTCGACCACGAGGTGAGTGCCGCCGAAGGTGGGGCGATAACCGACGTTGGTGACGGAAGGGAAGCTGCGGCCGGACAACAAGGTTTCCGTAACATAGACGCCCCGGGCGGGCAGCAGTTCGGCATAGGGCTGTAGGTTGAGGGTGGGCACGGTAAGGCGGCGGCCCAGGCCTTGACCGCGGGCGATCGCACCGCGGACGGAAACGCAGCGCCCCAGCAAGCGCGCCGCCCGCTCCACGCGGCCGGCCGCCACCAGTTCGCGAATGCGCGAACTGGAGACCACTTCGCCACGCACGACGACGGGCGGATGGACGTGGACGGCGAAGGCGAATTCGCGGCCCAAGGCCTCGAGGGCGGCGACGTCGCCGGCGTGGCGATGGCCGAAGCGAAAGTTTTGCCCCTCGTGGACGGCGCCGGCCCCCAGGCCGCGATGCAAGATTCGCTCGACGAACTGCCGTGGGGACAGCAAGGAGAGGTCGCGGGAGAAGGGCAGAATCAGCAGCAGGTCGAGGCCGGTGGACTCGAGTTGGCGAATTTTCTCGTCGAGCGGGGTGATAAGCGGCGCGGCGCTTTCCGGCCGCAAGATGCGGGGCGGATGGGGCTCGAAGGTCAAGGCGGCGGCGGGCCGGCGGGCCGCCCGGGCGGTGGCGAGCACGGCGGCGAGCAGCGCGCGATGGCCGAGATGCACGCCGTCGAAGTTGCCGATGCTGAGGTGAGCTCCGCGGTCGGCATCGGGCAGGTCCGCGGGCAGGCGCAAGATTCGCATGCGGGCGAGGGTCACACCTCCACGTCGAGTTCGAGGCCGTCGTAGGCGAGGCGCACGCTGGGCGGCAAGGCGCGCTCGGTCTCGGCGTGCAGCAAATCGTGGCAGATATGGGTGAAAAAGGCGCGGCGCGGCGCCAACTCCTCGACCAGGTGCAGGGAGTTGGCCACCGAGGAGTGGGTGGGATGGGGGCGGTGGCGCAAGGCGTCGAGAATCAACACGTCCAAACCGCGCAAGCGCTCCAGCGCCGGCGCGGGAATTTGGCTGAAATCGGTGACATAGGCATTGGCGCCGAAGCGATAAGCCAGGATGGGCAGGTCGCCGTGCAGCACGGGAAGCGCCTCGAAGAGCACGCCGGCGGCGCGAAGCTCGGCGGGCGCGGCGACGACGTGGGCGGCGATCCTTGGGATGGCGCTATGCGGGTAGTTGTCGTCGAAAACATAACGAAAAATGCGGCGCAGATCGGCAATCGTGGCTTCGTCGCCGTGCACGGGAATGGGGCCGGGGAGGGCGAAGTTCAACTGCCGCAGGTCATCCAATCCGAAGATGTGATCGGCGTGGCTATGGGTATAGAGGACGGCGTCCACGCGTTCCAGGCCGGCGGCCAGCGCCTGGGCGCGGAAATCGGGCGTGGTGTCGATGAGCACGGCGGCCGGCGCATGCGGGCTGGGTTGACGGGAGCCGGTTCGGGGCGCGGCCGGCGGCGCTTCGGAACGCGGGGCCGGGAAGCGCAGCAGGATGCTGGGGCGCAGACGGCGGTCGCGGGGATCGGCGGAGACGCACACCGGGCAGTGGCAGCCGATCATGGGCACGCCGGTGGAGGTGCCCGAGCCTAGAATCGTGAGGCGCGCGGTCGGCATCGCGGCGGCCGAGTTAGCGCGCCCGTTTGCGGGTCAACTGCACGTAGACCATGCGCAGCTCGTAGAGGATTTCCTCGAGCACTTGCGCTTCCTCGGCGGTGAGATTGCCGTTCGTTTTTTGCTGCAAGAGGCCGAGAATCTCGATGGTCTGGCGAGCGCCTTCGTAGTCGGGCTCGGGGCGCGAGAGCTGCCCGGGCGCGCTGGCTCCCAACTGCATCATCGCCGAGGCATACAGGCTCTCGAGAAAACCAATGAAACCGATGGGTCCGCCCGCCTCGGCGGCCGGCTCTTCCGGCACGGAGGCGGAGGCGGGGGCGGCCGCCGGGGCGGGGAACGGAATCTGATTGCCTTTGGCCGGGTCCGCGCGCCGCCCGCCCGCCTTGCCGGCCTGTTCCGGCGCCGGAGCGGGCCGCGGCGGGGGGTTGAGCTCGATGGCCGCGGCGGCCGGCTCGGGGGCGTCGGGAACGTCGTGCCGCCGTTCCCCGGCGGAGGTAAAGTGGCGCCGGTCGGTGACGACAAAACTGGGTTCGTTAGCGTCGGATTGTGGCATTGCGGTGTTGCCATCGAGTATAAACCGGCGCCGCGCCGACATGCCGCCAGGGCGCAAATCCGGGGACACTGCCGGCTCGGACGGGCGCCCAGATGGGGCGGCGTGCGCGCTACGAGGCGCGCGTGGCATGGCGCCGGCGGCGGGAGGCCGCTTGCTTGGCCTGGCGGGAGAGGGCGCGAGGGCTGGCGGCGCGGCGGCTCTCGCGCTTCAAGGCGCCGCTGGTGGCGCGGGAGCGGCGGCGCGAAACCGGCCGCTTGCGGGCTTGCGCGCCGCGCGCGAGATCCTGCCGGGCTTTTTCTCGCGTGCGCGGCTTAGCCGTGCCCGGCGCCGGCGGCTGAAGTTGGACGCCGGCGCGCCGCGCCTTGGAAAGGCCGATGGCGATAGCTTGCCGCGGCGAGCGCGCGCCGTGCTTGCCGCGGCGCACATGCTCGATCTCCTCGCGCACGAACTCCCCGGCCTGCGTACTGGCGGACTTGCCCGCGCGCTGGTCGCGGCGGGCGCGTTGCAAGGTGGTTTTTTCCGGCATGTCTCGATGTCCCCTGGACATTGAGATGCGCCGGGAACGGTCATGGCGGCTTGGGCAACCGCCGCGCGTGCCGCCGCGCCCAGGCGAGGCCCTCAGCGCAGCAATTTTTCCAGCTGACGCCAGCGCACCAGATGCACTCCCTCGTCGCGCAGCAAACGCCGCAGGGCCGGGCTGGTAAAGGCGTTGTAGTCGGCTTGGCGCCACGCGGCGCCAAAAGCGCCGTCGCCCATGGCGGCGCGCAACTCGGGGGTGTCGAAGCCGGGATGGATGATGATCTCGGTCAGCTCGCCGGGCCGCAGGGCGCGGATCACCTGCGCGTATCGGGCGGGAAAGGTCGCGATCGGACCGGCGGTGAATTGCACCACGTCGCCGAGGAAAACATTGGGGTCGGCGGCGATCAGGGCGGCCAAGCGCTGATAAGCGGGCGGGTCACCGGGGCGAATGCGGCGCAGCAGCAGCGGCCGGTGGAACTCGCGGCCCAAATCCAGATAAATTTTGGCCAAGGCCGGCGTGGCCAGCACCGCGCCCATGTGCGTATCGAAGTGGGTAAAGGGCACGCCAAAGGCGCGGGCGCGCTCGATCTGCGCGCGCAGTTCGCGCCGCGCCTGCGCCGGTACGGCGTGGGCGGCGACGGCGGCGACATCGGGCCATAAATATCCCTGCGGATCGAGCAGCGAGGGGATTTGGTCTTGCGGGCCGACACCCCGCCAGCGGAGGGTTTTCCATTCCGAGGTGAGGTCGAGGTGCACGCCGAAATCGTCGGCGGGATGCGATTTGGCGAAGGCGGCGATCTCGGGGAACCAGGGGGCGGCGACCAAGATCGAGGACGACGAGATCGCGCCGACGGCAAAGGCGGATTCGATGGCTTGATCCACGCTATGAGTCACGCCGGCATCGTCGCCGTGAACGATCAAGAGCTTGGATTGCCGGGGATAGCCCAGGCGGGCGGCCAGGGTGGGCGCGGCGGGAGGCGGCGGATCGGCCGGCGCAGCGGGAGGGAGCAGGGGGGCGAAGGGCGTTGCGAGGCCGGGCAGGAACGGACACTCGATCGGCGCCGGCCGATTGCGCGCGCCCAGCGTGGCGACCACGGCCAGGAAGAGGGCGGCGAAGGCGACGAGGGCGGCGCGGGGCGGAGTCTCCATCCCCCGCCCGCTCACTCCACGCGCGTCGACACGCCCAGGGCGCTCAATTCGTCGTGGGCTTGCCGGGCTTCTTGCGTGCGGGGGTAGTGGCTGATCAAGCTGCGCAGTTCGCGGATGCCGGCGGCGCGCTCTTTGAGCGCGATCAAGGCGAAGCCCTTTTTGAGTTGCGCGCCGGGAGCGATCTTGCCATCGGGAAATTGATTGAGCACGGCATCGAAACTCTTGATGGCGTCGCCGTATTTTTGCTCCTTCATCAAGATGTCGCCCAGGTAGTAGTTGGCTTCGGCGGTATGGTCGTCGCTGGGATAGGCGTGAACGAACTGGCGAAACTCGCCTTCCGCCAGCGGGTACGAACCGTTGACGTAATCGGTGAGCGCGTTTTGGTAGAGCTGGGCGGCCGGCAGCACGGGAGGCGCGTTGGAAGGCGTGCCGCTCGCCGCCGGTTGAGCCTGGCCGGGGGTGGCGCTATTGGGGGCGGCGCCGCCGGGAGCGGCTGGCGTCTGGCCCGTGGGCGCGGGCAGCGTCTGCTGCGCCTGCTGGATTTGGGCCACGATCTCGTTCATCTTGTTCACGCGCGCTTGCAGCTCGCCGATGGCATCGGAGAGGTTTTGGAACTCCTGGCCGATCTGGGTTTGGTTTTGGCCGTTGTTGGCGGCTTGCGCGCTGACCGATTGCTGCACGGACTTCAGCGCCGTTTGCACCGCGCTGATGGCGTCGGCATTCTGGCCCACCAAGGTCTTCAAGACGGCGGCGTTGGCGGTGACGCTCTTTTGCAGGTCCTGCATTTCCGCCATCAGCAAGGCGACCTGCTGCTGCAAGGCGATGATTTCCCTGGGAACGGCCCAAGCGGGCGCCGTCAGCAACGCCACGAAGATCAGCAAGGCCAATGGCTTCTTGGTCATAGTGCCATTATTTTACGGCTACTCGCCGGCCGGACAAACTGGCCTCGCCACGCCCCTGATGGTGGAAAAGGTACCTGGGCGGCCGCCAGAAAAAAGCGCGGGCCCGAGGGCCCGCGCTGAGTGGCTACCGCTGGGCCGCTTTACTGCGTAGACGCACCGGTGGCGAGCACCAGATGACCCCGCCGATTGGACTGCCAGCAGGTCTCGTTCTCGTCGGTGCAGAAGGGCTTTTCCTTGCCGTAGCTGATGGTGCGGATGTGGGAAGCATCCACGCCCAACTGGACCAGGTAGTCCTTGACCGCGTTGGCGCGACGGTCGCCGAGACCCATGTTGTACTCGGCGCTGCCGCGATCATCGCAGTGGCCCTCGATGATGAAATTGACATCGGTGTGTTGCTTGAGGAAGGTGGCGTCGGCCTGCAAGGCCTCTTGCGCATCGGGGCGGATATTCGACTTGTCATAGTCGAAATAGGCGTCCTTGATGTTCTGCTGCCAGAGGTCCTCGATGCTCGGGGCGGGCGCCGCCGGGGGAGGCGGTGGCGGTGGCGGCTGCGTCACCGTAACGTGCTGGCTGGCGTTGGCGGTTTGGTTGTTGGCGCCGTAGGCGACCACTTCGTAGTCGGTGGACTCGGTCGGCGAGACGGTTTGCGTGCCGTTCAGATCGACCGCGGCACCTTTGAGCTCGACCTTGGTGGCGTTTTGCGAGGACCAAGTCAGAGTCGAGCTCTGTCCGGATTGAATGGAAGTCGGGTCGGCGTTTAAGGTGACCGTGGGCGCCGGCGCCGGAGCCGCCGGGGGCGCCGGAGGTGGAGGCGGAGCTTTATGCTTACAGCCCGCCAAGGCAAACATCACTGCAAGCGCTCCCATGACTGTGCACAGGTAGCGGAGACGCGAATGAGACATCGGGATCCTCCCTGAAGAAAACTGCCGGAATGAAGTTGTATTCAGTGCCATGACCAATTCGGCATGGTATTGCTGCTTCCGCCGACGGTGATCTTTGCCGGATTCGTGCCGTCGGCCAAAATCGTAAAAAGTTCCCAATGCGAACCATCACCCGAGGCGAACACGACGTGACGGCCGTCGGGCGCCCAACTGGGGAAGTCGTTGCGCTCCCCATTATGGGTCAATTGGAGATAATTTCGATCGGCCAGTGTCCAAAGATAGATATCGTAGGCGCCGCCGTTTCCCTCCCCGCCGCCGGTGCGGCGCCAGGAAAAGGCCAGCATCTCCCCGTTCGGCGACCAGGAGGGACTGACTGCATACCCACTCATGGTCAGCCGCTGCTGATTCGTGCCATCGGCGTCCATCGTGTAAATCTGCGGCAAGCCGGTACGATCGCTTTCAAAAGCGATCTGGGCGCCGGTCTTGGGGTTCCAAACCGGGGCGATATCCACCCCGCGCGAGTACGTCAGCCGATGGAGACCGGTGCCGTTGGCATTAATGGTGTAGATCTCCATGTCGCCGGTGCGGGAGGAGGCAAAGGCCAGCTTGGTTCCGTCGGGCGACCAGGCGGGCGTGGTATTGGTGCCGGCGAAGTGGGGGAAGTGCTCATAGCGATGGGTGAGCAAATTGAGGATGCGAATCTGGGGCGTGCCGCCGGCGAAGGTCATGAAGGCCAGCTTGCTGCCGTCGGGGGATAGGCGGGGCGAATAGCAGATGCTGTTCAGATGCGTCAACTGTTGCTGATTGGCGCCGTCGTAGTCCATGATCCAGACTTCCTTGTGGCCGGTGCGCTCGCTGATGAAGGCGATCTTGCTTTGCGCGATGCCGGCGCCGCCGCCCAGGGCGGCGATGATGGCGTCGGCGAACTCGTGAGCGATGACGCGGGCGGCAGCCGGCGTGGGCTGGTCGGTATAGCGTTTTCCAAGCACAAAGGGCTTGGCCGGTTGGGTCACGTCGTAGAGATACCCCTCGACTTGCAGCGTGCCGTTGCCGACCACGACATTGCCGAACACGAGGCGTTGGGCGGCGGTGGGGGCGGCGGACCAAGCGGCCAGATTGGCGCCGCCCAGATCGGCAGGCGTGCCGGGCTGTTGCAATGGATAGAAGCTCTTGCTGATCATCTCCACCAAGCCGGATTGGTCGAGGTCGTTCCAGAGCACGCCATCGAAGGTCTGTTGCAGGGTGGTCGTGGCGGCCGCGGCACCGGCGGGGATTTTGAAATCCGGCACGGCGAGGCGCAGCTTCTTGGCGGTGGTGATGGCGAGGTTGACTTGCGGCTGCTGGGCCGCAGCCGGCGAGGGAAGAAGAGCGAGCGCCAGCAAGGCGGTAGCGACAAGGCCGGCGAGGATCCGCGAGGGGCTAGGCATCATTGCAGTTCAAAGGAGACGCGCACATCCAAACTCGAATGGGGATAACCGGCCGGCAAAGGAACGGTCTCGTTCGCGGCCAATTGCTGCACGGCGTGCAGCGCCATGCTGTCGAGCGCCGGCACGTTGCTGCGCTCGACAAAGTTGATGCTGGTGATTTGCCCGGCGCGACTGACGCTGAACTCGACATAGACGAGCCGTCCGGCGGGCACGGAAGGGTCGCGGTACTGCCGCGCCCAGTAGGAGGTGAGGCGGTCGCGCAGGTGATTCACCCAGGCGCCATATTGGGCGCCGAAGGCGGCGTCGCCGAAGGCCAGGCCGCCGCCCCCGCCCACGCCTTGGGTCATGCCGTAATTGAAAGAGGCGGCGCCGCCCGCGCCGTACTGGGCGCGAGCGTCGGGCTTCTTGGGGATATCGGCGCGGGCGATGCGATTCAACTCGCGCTGCGCCTGCTCCATGGCCAGATCCTTGGGGGTGAACTTGCGGCGCGAGGGCAATTTGATGGCATTCGGCGGCGGCTTGGGCGGCGGCGTGGGGCGCGTAATGGTCATCCCCGGATTGGGGTTGGCGAGCCGATTCTTGGTGAGGGTGTCGGTGGGCGAGGGCATGGGAATGGCGCCGCCCGGAACGCTCGAAACCAAATTGGCTTGGAGCGTGCCTTGGCCGGCGCCGCCGGGATGCTGCCCGCCGAGAAAAAACTTGGGAAAGAGCCGCGCGCCGAAGAAAATCAGGCCGATCAAGGCGGCATGGCCCAACACGCTGAGCAGCATTCCACCGCCAAACCGCTCGGGCGGCTGCTGCATCTCGCCAGGATGGGAATGGACAGCCATGGCGTACAGCTAACGATCGTAGGGCTGGGTGACGAGGCTGACCTTCTGCAGGCCGCCTTGCTTGATGGCATCCATGACTTGCGCCAACTGCCCCCAAGGAAGGTGTTCGTCGGCGCGAACGTAAACCTCCTGCCGTGACGGATCTGGCAGTTTTTGCCGGAGCGTGGCGGCCAAATTGTGAATGTTCACCAACTGGTCGCCTTCATAGACGTTGCCGGAGCGGTCCACGGTTACAACAACGCGCTCGGTGGTCAGCACGCGCACGTTGCGCGTGTGCGGCACGCTGACCTCGATGCCGGATTGGATCACCGGCGCGGTAATCATGAAGATGACCAGCAACACCAGCATTACATCCACCAGGGGGGTGATGTTGATGTCGGCCAGCGAGCTGTGGGTGCGTCCGTCGGATGTGCTGAATGCCATGCGGTTTCCCTGGGGAAAGCTAGAGGGTCGGCTTGCCCGCCATGCGCGGACTGTTGGCTTCGGCGGTAGCCTCGGCTCGGTTCAGGAACTCCAGCGCGAACTGATCGGTGCCGGCCGCGAATTCCTTGATCTGATTGACGTAGGCGTTGTAAGCAATGAGCGCGGGGATGGCCGCCGCCAGGCCGGCCGCGGTGGTGATCAACGCCTCGGCGATGCCCGGCGCCACCGCACGCAAGGTGGCGGCGCCCTCGGTGCCCAAAGCATGAAAGGCGTCGATGATGCCCCAGACGGTGCCGAACAAGCCGATGAAGGGGCAGGCGGCGGCGGTGGTGGCTAGCCAGCCGAGGCGGCGCTCAAGCAACGTGACCTGGGCCGTGGCCTCGGCTTTGAGGGCGCGCGTGACGGCTTCCAGGTTGCGGCTGGCGCCGGGGCCATACTGGCGCGTGAACTCCTCGTAGCCGGACTCGAAGACTTCCACCAGCGGACAAGGGCGGAAGGAGTCGGTCGAGGCGTTGAGTTCCGGCAACTGCGACTTGCGGAAGGCGCGCAAAAATTTGCGCATCTGCGTGCGGGCGCGGCGGAAACTGCCCCACTTTTGGAAAATGATCGTCCAGGAGAGCAGCGAAAAAAGCAGCAAGATGACCAGGACGGCGCGCACGATCGGGCCCGAGGTTGCGATCATTTCGGGGACCGCGCCACCTTGCATCTGCCAAAGCAATAAAATTCCCGCCAGGCTCAAATCGACTCCTATGTATTGAGGATTCAGGAAGTTAAGTTATCACAACGGGGCGCGATTTGGATGCGGACGTTACCGGAAAGGCACGGACCGAGACGGCCCCGGAGCGTGCGCCACCTCTTCAGACGTGAGTACGTTTGGCTACGTTTCGGCGCGTGCGAAAAATCAGCCGTCGAGGGGTGCAGCCCCCGTGGGGGCCGGCGGGAGACTGCTGGCCACCCAGGACGACGCGATGCTGGCGCTGCTGCGGCAGGCGTTGGGAGTGGTGTTGTTCGCGCACGGGGCGCAGAAGATGCTGGGATGGTTTGGCGGCTACGGCTATGGGGCGACGCTGGGGCCTTCACCGGCATGGGGATTCCGGCGCCGCTGGCCTTCTTGGCGATCTGGGCGGAGTTTTTCGGCGGCATCGGATTGATCGTCGGCTGCCTGAGCCGGATCGCGGCTTTCGGCATCACCTGCAACATGATCGTGGCGGTGGCGCTCGTGCACTGGCACTTTGGCTTCTTCATGAACTGGGCCGGGACGCAAAAAGGCGAGGGCTTCGAGTTTCACATTTTGGCGCTGGCGATGCTGGCGAAGGGGGCAGGAGCGCGAATTTCCCAGTGCCGAGACCGAGGCCTTTCTGAGTTTGGTGCGAACGGCGGCGGTGCTCGAGCGGGACTGCGAACTGCTGGTCAAGGCGGCGGGGCTGACGCTGCCGCAGCTCAATGTGCTGCGCATCTTGCGCGGGGCGGGGCGGGAGGGAGCGACTTGCGGCGAAATCGCGCGCCGCATGATCGCCGTCGATCCCGACCTGACCCGCCTGCTCGACCGCTTGCGCCGGCGCGGCTGGATCGAGCGGCGGCGCTCGGCAAGGGACCGGCGGGCCGTGGTGACGCGGATTACGGCGGCCGGCCGAGAACTGGTCGGCACGCTCGACGAGCCGCTCTTGGCGCTGCACCGCCGCCAGTTCGCTGCCCTGGGGGCGAAGAATCTGCGCCGCATCATTGCCGATTTGGACGCGTCGCGGGTCGCGACGCGTTCGTAAACTTTGAAGGGCCGTCCGGGCGCTGTGCGCGCGCATACAGGGGCGGCAAAAATGGCGCTTCCTTTTGGCCGGGCGGGCGTCGCATGATTAACCTCGCTTCCGGCGTGCGGGCTGGCAGGAGCCATACATGCGCGCGCGCCGCGTTCTGGTCTTGTATTTCCTCTCATTGCCGTGGGCGAGCCTGGCGGCCGCCTCGACGCTTAAGGTGGCGGTTTACAACTATGCCGGCATTTCAAGCGCCGAGTTGCAGGCTGCCGAGGTGGAGACGAGCCGCTACTTCCGTCCTGCCGACATCAATTTCGTGTGGCTGCAATGCCAGGCGCGTCGTTGGCGCCGGGCCTCGTGCCCGGCGGATTTCGGGCCCAGGGCGCTGGTGGTGGATCTCTTACCCCGCGACATGGCCAGCCCGACGCTTACCGAAGGGGCGTTGGGCTATGCGTGGCCGGGCACGAAAATAGCCGGCGTGCTATGCGCGCCGGTGGGGGAACTGGCGGACGAAGCGCAGATGCCGCGGTTCGAGGTGATGGGCATGGTGATGGCGCACGAAATCGGGCATCTTTTGCTGGGGCCGCACTCTCATGCCCGTCGCGGGATCATGGAGCCGATCTGGGAGGCTAGCCGGCTGCGATCGCTGCGGCTGGGCCCGTATTTTGAAGCCGGCGCAGAACGGCGGCTGGCGGCGGCCGGCTAGCGAGCGGCGAGGCGGCGCACGACCTCGAACAGCACCCGCGGACCGGCGCGCAGCTCGCTGACGGCGATGCGCTCGTTGTCGCCGTGCTCGGTATCGCTTTCCGCCTCGGTGACGGCATAGGGGCTGAAGCCGTAGCAGGCGATTCCGATGCGGCGGTACATTTCGCTCTCCGTGAAGCCGCTGAGCAGCTTAGGCGTGACGGGAGCGCCGGGGAAGTACTGGGCGGCGACGGCGGCGATGATGCGATACAGTTCGGACCCGGTAGGGGAGGAATTGGGCGGGCGAAAGGAGGAAAGCTGCGAGACGCGCACGGCGGGGTCGGCGATGACGCGCTCGATTTCGCGCTGGAAGGCGGCGGGATCGGTGCCAGGCAGCAGGCGGACGTCGAGGTTGGCCCAAGCCTCGCTGGGGATGACGTTGGTCTGTTGCGAACCGCGCAGCATGGTGATGCTGACGGTATCGCGCAGCATGTAGTTGTAGTCGCTTTGCGCCGAGATCCAGCGCGCGAAAGCGGGATCGGAGAGCGACTGGCGGATTTGCTCGAATTGGCGGCGGCGGAGCGGCGGCTGTTGCGGCGCGATGGCGTGGAAAAAGTCCTCGACCTGGGGGAGAAGGCGGATCGGCGGCTGCCAGGCCTCGATGCGGGCCAGGGCGCGAATCAGGCGATTGGGCGCGGAGTCGGGGATCGGCCGCGAAGCGTGGCCGGGCGTGCCGTGGGCGTCGAGGTGCAGCCAGAAGGGCGCCTTCTCGGCGACATCCACGCCGACGTAGGCGACGCGGCCATCGGCGCCGCGAATGGTGTCGCCGCCTTCGGTGAGCAGATACTCGGCATTGCGCAGCGCGGCGCGCTGGTGGGCGATCATGTAGGCCGAACCGAGGTCGTCGACTTCTTCGTCGCCGGTGGCGAGGAAGATGACGTCGCGCTTGAGCGGGATGTGCTCGCGCTTGAGGACGATCATGACCATGGCTTGGGCCAGGCCTTCATTCTTCATGTCTTCGCTGCCGCGGCCATAGAGTTCGCCGTCGCGGACGGCGCCGGCAAAAGGCGGCTCGAGCCAGCGCGCGGGAACGGACGTGACGACATCCTCGTGGTTGAGCAGGATCAGCGGCCGGGCGCCGGAATCCGCATCCGGGCCGGCGTGCAGGATGGCCAGGATATTGCCGCGGCCGGGAGCGAACTCATAGACATGGTTCTCGATGCCTTCGCGGTCGAAGACGTTTTTCCAAAACGCCACGGCGCGCATCTCGTTGCCGGGAGGGTTGGAGGTATCGATGCGCAGGTATTCCTGCATCAAGTTTTGCGCCAGGTCTTGGTAGGGGCCCCAGGCGATGGCGGCGGGCGGGGGCTGCGCGGGGAGGGCGGCGCCCAAGGCGAGAAGCAGGGCGAGCGAGAGGAGCAGGGAAGAGCGACACATGATCAATGGGCGGCGGCGGGCACGGCCGGCCGGCGGCGGAAAGGCGGCAACGAAGGCAGAGTAGGTGGGCTCTCGAGCCCGTGCGGACCGACGGCGGCGACGGCCATAAAGTAGTTGTCCTTGGATTCGTCGAGATGCGCTTGGGTGCCCTGGACCGTGCGGCGCACGGTCCACTGCGGGGCGGCGGTGGGGCGCAACAAAATTCGATAGGCAACGGCGCCGGCCACGGGCGCCCAGCGGAGCGAGGTGCCGGTTTCGAGGCGGGGGAGGAAATAAACGTGCTCGGGCGCGGCCGGCGCCAGGGCCAATGCGGCGAGGGCCAAGGCGTTGACGCGGGCTACGTTGGCGGTGTAGGCGGGGGTGGTGAAGCGCGGCAGATCGCCAAATTGCACGCCGTTTTCGACGCGCACGGTTTGGTGCTGGTGGTGGTAGTTCTCGTGGTAGTCGGTGAAGCGGACGGCGGGATAGCCGGCGAGGTTAAAGGAGATGTGGTCGCCGCCGCGCAGGTAGCGGTCGCGCCGGTACTCGAGGACGACGGAGAAGCCGGGCAGGTAGGCGGAGGCAAGCGCCGAAGCGTAACGGGCGATCTCGCGCGAGGGGGAATCGACCTCGCCGCCGACGGCGGCCAGGCGGCGCAGAGTGGTGGCATCGGCGGTGGCGGGCACGCCCTCGCTGAAGACGCGCAGCCGGTCGCGGTTGGCGCGGCCCGGGGTGTTGTCGCCGCCGACGATGTCGTTGTTGAGCATGGCGACGATCCGCTGGCCGGCTTTTTGGGCTTCCTCGGCGGCGTGCTTGCTGCCATCCAGGCCTTGTTCCTCGCCCTCGAAGGCGATGAACTCGATGCTTGCCGGGAAGCGGTAGCGGCTGAGCACGCGGGCGCACTCCAGCACGACGCTGGTGCCGCTGCCGTCGTCGTTGGCGCCGGGCGCGTCGATACGGCCATCGAGGATGTTGGTGGCGCGCGAGTCATAGTGACCGCCGACGACGAAGATGCGATGGTCGTTGGGATCGGCGCCCGGCAAGATCGCGACGACGTCGGTCATGGTGACGGCTTGCGGCACGCGCGGGCCGGCGGGCACGGTGAAGGAATCGAGGCGGACTTGGAGGCGGCCGCCGGCGGCGACGCTGTCGGCGCGAAATTGGGCGGCGATCCAGTCGCGGGCGGCGCCCACGCCGCGGCCGTTGGCGCCGCTGGGATCGGACAGGCTGCTGCGCGTGCCAAAAGCGACGAGACGCTGGATGTCGGCGCGAATGCGCGCGGCGGAGACGACGCGGGCGATGGCGCGCAGGGTGGGATTGCCGCCGTCTAGCGCGGGGGTGGGAGCCTGCGCCGCGGGGGCGGCAGCGGCGAACAGAGCGACGAGCCACAACGCGCGCCAACGAGATCTATCGGGCATAGGGGGATGGAATCACCGGTCTGGAAAGCGTATGGTAACGCGGCGCGAGGGCGCGGCCCAAAAGAAAAAGGGCCGGCGCGCACGCCGGCCCTCGCGGACGAATCCGCCGCTTACCAGGTGACGCGGACGCCGATCTGCACCAGGCGATTGTCGGTGCCGTCGCTGCGTCGTGAGGTTGTTTACCGCGGCCTGGGCGAAGCCCTTGGCCTCGAGGATTTAACACGAAATAACTAGCGGCTCTTGCCGGAAATTTGGGCAATGATGCGCTTGCCTTGCGGCAGGCTGAAGCCGCAGGCCGGATCCTCGACCCGGCAGCTAGCCACGGAAAGGTTGCAGCCGCAGGTGCAGCTTTCGTTATTGAGGCGGGCCAGCGCCTGTTGCCGTTGGGCGCGAGTGAGGTGCTTGAAGGCATCGATCAGGCCGGGAATTTGCGTGGTGCCGACTGCGCCGTGCGGCGACATCTGATCGACGCGAACGATGTGGCCGTCGAAGGGGAGGCCGGAGAGGGCGCGAATCTCGCTATCCCAGGACGAGATCGGAAAAACGCCGGCATGGCGCTGCACGATCTGCCCGTGCTGATCCACGACGACGGTGGTAGGGACGGCGGGAATGGCGCCGAACTTTGCTTGGAGCGCGTCACCGGCCATCACCACCGGGTAATTGAACTTCAACTGGCGCGCGAAGGCGGCGACTTCGCGGGCGGGTGCGTCGTCAATCGACAGGCCGATGATTTGCAGGCGGCCGCGATATTCCTGCTGCAGCTTTTCGAACTCGGGAATCTCCATGCGGCAAGGGCCGCACCAGGTAGCCCAAAAGTTTAAAAAGACGATCTTGCCGCGCAGCGCCTGCAAATCGATCGTTTGGCCATCGAGGGTGGTGAGGTGGAGCGCCGGAGCAGGTTTGAGATCCTTGAACAACACGACGTCATCGGCGCGCGCGGAGCGCGCCATCAGGCCAAACACGGCCGCCAAGGCGAGGACCACCACGATAGGACGCAGGCGGGGAGCAGCCATGGATTAACTGTAGTCCTGTTTTGCGGCTTCGACCAGGGCGCCTGGCGGGGCCGGGGATGGTTAAAACCGGATGGGGGAGCGGCGGCCCGCTCCGTTCCGGGCATCGCTACGTTGCCGCGAAAAGAATATACTGCAATCGGGAGGTTCGCGATGTCTCGCCTCCGTGTTCTCGTTCCCTTCCTTTTGGCATTGGGACTGGCGCTTGTGGCGCAGCCGCCCACGCCGACTTCCGGTAAAGCCCAACTTTCCCACGTGCGCATCGTGCGCGTCAGCCTGAGCCAGGGCGGCGTGGAGATCAACCAGCAAGCCGGCCGCGGCTGGCAGCGCGTGAGCGTGAACGCGCCGATTTCGCAATCCGACGCGGTGCGCACCGGCGCCGACGGACGGGCCGCGATCGAACTCGAGGCGGGCTCGACGATCAAGCTCACGCCCAATAGCGAGGTTACGTTCCAACGGTTGGCCTTGACGCCGCAGGGCGAACGGCTGAGCGACGTGGCGGTCACGTCGGGGACGGTGTTTTTCACGCTGGAGAAAAAGGACGCACAGGGATTTCGCGCCCTGTTTCCCGAGGGTGTGGCGACGAGCGACGGGCATGACGCGGAGTTCCGAGTCGATGTCAGCCAGGGCCGCGGCACGCTGCGCGTGCTGAACGGTCGGGCGGAAGTGGCCGCCGGCAACGACTCGTATTTGCTGAAAAGGAATGACGTGCTCGAGTTGGCCGAGACGGCGCCGGCGGAGCTGGCGAAGTCGAAGACGCGCGATGCCTGGGATCAATGGAGCGAATCGCTCGATCAGACCACGAAGGCCAGCGATGTCAAAGCGGGACTTGCCTCGTACGGCGCCTGGCGCGGGAATTGGTGGTATCCGACGGTGGCGGCGAATTGGAATCCTTACCTGAACGGCGCTTGGTTTTTCGATCCCACGTACGGCTACGTCTGGGATTCGTTTTACGCCTGGGGCTGGGATCCATTCCATTACGGGATGTGGTGGGATTCGCCGCTGGGCTGGGCCTGGTCACCGATGGGCGGGGCATTTTTCATGGCCGCGCCGCAAGTCTTCGTGAACGGCGCGGTGGCGCAATCGCTAGCGCCGCCGCGCCCGCCCGCGCCGCTAATCCACCGCGGACCGGCGGTCAGCGCCATTCGGGTGGTGAAGTCGGCGGGCGTAGCGGCGTCGGCAGGGACGCTGGGCACGCCGGCTTGGTACCGGGCGCGCGCGCAAGGCCGATTTTCGCGGGCGGGAATCTCCGGATCGGAGGCGCGGCGGGCGGGGATGAGCCGGATGCAAATGGCGGCGCAACGGCGCGCACGATCGACCTTTGGCCGCGACCGGCAGCGGGTGATGGGACCGCGAATCATGCAGATGGGACTGCCCCGTCGGGAGTGGCCGGGAGCAAGTGCAAACGGTGCGTTGCCGATTTCGGGGGCGTCAAGCAGCATGGCCGCGCCGCGAGCGCCCATGCCAGTTTCGCCGGCTATGAGTCCCAGCATGCCGGCGCCGCACGTGAGCGGCGGTGCGCGCGTCATTCCGAAGTAGTGTCGCTTAGCGCGCGCGAAACTCGACCCGCTCGACGCGCGTCGCGCGCCGCCCGGCGGTTTCGATGAGGGTGGCGCAGATGCGGACGTCGTCGCTGGCCGGCTCGAGGCGATTGGGCAGTCCGGTGAGCATGCGCTCGAGGACTTCCTGGGGGCGGCTGCCGATCACTCCCGCGTAGGCCCCGGTCATGCCGACATCGGTCTGAAACGCCGTACCCTGCGGCAAGATGCGTTCGTCGGCGGTGGGCACGTGGGTGTGGGTGCCGAGCACGGCGCTGACGCGGCCATCCAAGTACCAGCCCAGCGCCTGTTTTTCGCTCGAAGCTTCGGCGTGCATGTCGACGACGATGGCGCCGGCCTCCGCCGGCAGCGCGGCGAGCAGTTCGTCGGCCTTGCGGAAGGGACAATCGAGCGCCGGCATGAAGACGCGGCCCTGGAGATTCAAGACGGCGTAGGGCTCGCCGCCGCGCGTCGCGCCGCGGTAGAGGCCGGCGCCGGGCGCGCCGGCGGGATAGTTGGCGGGGCGGAGCAAGCGCGCGGCGCGCGAGTTGGGCTGGGCGGCGGTGGCGAGGTAGGGGAAGATTTCCTTGCGGTCCCAGGCGTGATTGCCGGTGGTGAGCACGTCGATGCCGAGGGCGAATAGCTCCTCGGCGAGGGCGCCGGTGATGCCGAAGCCGGCGGCGGCGTTTTCGGCATTGGCGATAAGGAGGTCAATGCCACGCTGCGCCGCCAAATCGGCGAGGTGATCGCGCACTATGGCTCGACCGGGGCTGGCGTAGATGTCACCGACGAAGAGGATGCGCAAAGACTAGGGTAAGCGGGCCGGCAAGCGGCAAGCAACCTTGTCGAGGGCGCGGCGATAGGCGTCGTATAGCTTCGTTGTCGGGCAGCCGGGCTTGCTCACGTACGTCTATGTACGCTGCGCAGCCCGGCTGCCCTCCGCCTCGCTCTACTCGCCTCTCGCCGCGCTCAAACGTCATTGAGATTGGCGGCGGCGACGCGGCGGCAGTTACGGGCGGGGCGATAAGCGTCGCATCACTTCGTTGCCGGTCGCTCGGCCTCCTTCACGTACATCAGGGTACGCTCAGTCGGCCTCGCTCCCGGCGCCTCGTGCTGCTCGCTTCTCGCCCCGCTCACGTGGAATCGCTGTGGGCCTGGCGGCCTTTTGGCGGCAGTTAGGAAGCGGGCGGGGCGATAAGCGTCGCAGGGCTTCGTTCTCCCACCCCAGCACGCCAACATCGCGTGCCGGGGGCCCCGGTTCGCAGCCTGCGGCCTGCGGCCCGCTCGCAACATTTACTGGCGCTCCGCTGCGCTGCGCTTACTGGCGCTCCGCTGCGCTGCGCTTACTGGCGCTCCGCTGCGCTGCGCTTACTGGCGCTCCACTGCGCTGCGCTTACTGGCGCTCCGCTGCGCTGCGCTTCCCCGCTCGTGCGTCGTCGCCGTGGGCCCGGCGGCCTTTTGGCGGCAGTTGCGGCATGGGCGGGGCGATAAGCGTCGGGCACCGGGCACCGGGAATCAGGCGGGGTTCGTGCCGGCGGCGGCAACGGGGCGGGGGGCTAGGAGGCGAGGGCGCCGTCGAGCAATTCGTGATAGCGGCCGCTGCGCTCGGCGACGGCTTCTTCCAGGCGGCGGCACTTATCGCGGAGCATCTCGTTTTCGTCGGCGAGATTGACGGCGGCCAGCACGGCGAGGCGGAGCGAATCGACGACGCGGGTTTGCCGGGCGAGGGCGCGCATGGCGCCATCGACGCGAGTCGCCAAGCGCTGGAGGTGGGCCTCGTCGGGGCCGGAAAGGCGATAGAGCTGGTCGTAGATCTCGACTTGCGTGCTGGAGTTCATGGGGGGCTCTACTCTACAGTCGGTGCGGGCAAGCCGCACGGGCGCCGCTCTCGCCGTTTTGGGATTAGGGTTTCATTCTGACTGCAAGGCATCCATCTGCCCGATGAGTTTTTCGACTCGGCGGCGGATCTCGTCGCGCTCCTTGCGGAGCGCGACCATTTCTTTTTCCGAATGGGCGATTTCACGCTTGAGCTCGTTGTACTTGACCCTGAGCTCGGCAGTCTCATGCTCGGCCGCGAGGCGCTTCTGACGCGCCGCGCGCAGGGCATCGGCGATGCCCACGATCTTTTCCTCTAGGCGGAGGAATTCCTCCAGGCCGCCGTTGGGGACAAGGGTGGGTTGCAGTTGCGATTCAGTAGCCATAACCGGAATCTAGTGTGCGATTTTCGGCGGCGAGATGCCAGCGGAATTTGCCCGCGGCGAGACGGTCTTTATACCGGGCGCCAAGCGCCGCGCCGAAAGGCGAGAGCGTGCAGGGCACGGCGGGAGGCGGAGACGGCGGGGGAGTCGGGCAGGAAAAAGCGCAAGGGCAATTCGGCGGCTTTGCTGATGCCGATGCGCGGGGAAGCGGCAATGCGCTCGGGGCGGCGGCCAGGGGCGAGATATAGCTCGCCGCGGTGGACAAGGTCGCAGCCATTGAAGGCGCGGGTGATAGCGAGGGCGCGGGTGAGGCGTCCGGGGCCGGTGAGCAGGCGGGCGGGATGCGGGGTGGGGGCGCGACGGAGCAGCGCCGCGCGCAGGCGATCGCCAACGGCGGGGAGCAGCTCGAGAGCGCGGAAGAGAACGCCGCCGGCTCGGCCGGCGGGAAGGGTGGAGACGTTCAGGCACTCGTGCAGCCCGTAGCTGAGATAGATGTAAGCGTGACCCGGCGGGCCGAAGAGAACCGCGTTACGACGAGTCAGGCCGGCGGCGGCATGAGCGGCGGGATCTTTCTGGCCGAGATAGGCTTCGACCTCGACGATGCGAGCCAGCGCCACCCCCGCGGGCAAGCGCCGCACCAGCAGGCGGCCGAGCAGATCTTGGGCGACGCGCAGGGGCGAGCGGTTGAAGAAGCGGCGGGGCAGCGGCGCGGGGGCGGCGCGGCGGCGGCCGGCGCGGGGGGATGCCAAGGGCGGGGCGGTCACGGTTGCAGGCCGCGCAGGTAGGCGCGAAAGGCCTCGCCCAAATCCGGGCGCTTCAGCGCCAACTCGACCGTCGCTTGCAGGAAGCCGAGTTTGTCGCCGGTGTCATGGCGACGGCCGGCGAAGGCGAGGGCATAGATCGGCTCCCGCCCCGCCAGCAGGCGCAGCGCGTCGGTGAGCTGAATCTCGCCGCCCGCGCCGCGCTGCGTGTGCTCTAGGCATTCGAAGATGGCGGGAGTAAGAATGTAGCGGCCGACCACGGCCAAGTTGGACGGGGCGTCGGCGGGGCGCGGCTTCTCGACCAGATCGGCGATGCGCTCGACCGGTCCGGCGAAGTTGCCATCAGGGGCGGCGCCGGCGGCGATCCTGATGACGCCGTAGCTGGAGATGGCGGCCGGGGGGACCGCTTGCACGGCAATGACCGAGCCGCCGGTGGCGCGATAGACCTCGAGCATCTGGCGAAGGGCGGGAACGGGCGCGTCGATCACGTCGTCGGCCAAGAGCACGGCGAAGGGCTCGCTGCCGACCAACTCGCGGGCCACGAGAACGGCATGGCCAAGGCCGAGCGCTTCCTTTTGGCGGATGTAGGCAACGTGAATCATGTCGCTGATTTCGCGCACGATGGCGAGGAGGTCGATCTTGCCCTTTTCCTCGAGAATCTTTTCCAGTTCGTAGCTGACGTCGAAGTGGTCTTCGATGGAGTTCTTGCCGCGGCCGGTGACGATGATGATGTTGTCGATGCCGGCGGCGAGCGCCTCCTCGACCCCGTATTGAATGATGGGCTTATCCACCAGCGGCAACATTTCCTTGGGCTGCGCCTTGGTGGCGGGCAGGAAGCGAGTGCCGAGGCCGGCGGCGGGAAACACAGCCTTGCGAACGAGTGGCGGCGTCACGCCTTCATCTTACCGTGCGGACCCCGGGGACTATAATCGCGGCCAGGAGGTGGCATGGCCGAGACGCACGTTCGCCGCTTGACGGAGATGTCGAAGGCGGCGGGTTGAGCGAGCAAGCTGAGTCCAACGGCGTTGGACGCGATCTTGGGGAAGCTGGCCCGCTCGCCAGATCCTAATTTGCTGGTCGGCTTCGAATTGGCCGACGACGCCGGGGTGTATCTAATCGCGCCCGACTTGGCGCTGGTGCAGACGGTGGACTTTTTCACGCCCATCGTGGACGACCCTTTCGACTTCGGCCAAATTGCCGCCGCCAACGCGCTGAGCGACGTCTATGCGATGGGGGGCGAGCCGCGCACGGCGCTCAATATCGCCGCTTTTCCCGACGATCTGCCGGCGGAGACGATGGCGGCGATCGTGCGCGGCGGGCTGCGCAAGCTGGAGGAAGCGGGCTGCACGCTGGTGGGCGGGCATAGCGTGCGCGATGCGGAACTGAAGTTTGGCTACGCGGTGACCGGCACGGTGCGGCCCAGCGCCGTGCTGGCCAACGCCGGGGCGCGGGCGGGCGACGCGCTGGCGCTGAGCAAGCCGATCGGCACGGGCGTGATCGCGACGGCGCTCAAGCAAGGCAAGGCGCGGGCCGAGGACGTGGCGGCGGCGGTGGACTCGATGAGGCGGCTCAATCGCGAGGCGGTACGGGCGCTCGAGGGGCTGGAGGCGCATGCGGTGACCGACATCACCGGCTTCGGGCTGCTGGGGCACGCGCGCGAGATGGCGCTGGCGAGCGGGACGCGGCTGAGCTTTTCCGCGGCGGCGGTGCCGCTGCTATCCGGCGCGCTGGAATACGCGGCGCACTATCGCGCCAAGGGGCTGGCCGACAATCGCGCGTTCGCCGAGCGCGCGGTGGAATTCGACGAGGTGATCGGCGACGACCTGCGGGCGCTGCTTTTCGACCCGCAGACTTCCGGCGGGCTGCTGGCGGCATTGCCGGCGGCGGCGGCGCCGGAGCTGCTGCGGCGGCTCGCGGCGCAGGGGCGGCCGGGAGCGATCGTGGGCCGGGTCGAGGAACAGCGCGCGGGCGAGCGCCCGGTGCGCGTCGCGCGCTGACGGCGCCGGTCCGACGAATAGCCCTGAGGGCAGGGGCTGGACGGGCGGGGGGTACACTGCTGGGGTGCGAGAGGCGGTGATCGAGGTCGTAACCGGCGCGGATGGCGGCGGCGCGGCGTGGGCGCGAGCGCTGGCGGCGCCGGCCTAGCGCGGGATGCGGCTACGGTGCGCCGAAGCGGAGAC
>JBOGKX010000044.1:0-2645 GCA_050746125.1 Terriglobales bacterium
GGCGCGGTCCGCCGCCGCCGGGCGCCGCCTGCCGGCGGCCCCGCCGCGCCGATGACGACGATGACGAGCCCCTTCGCCGCAACCGCATCTAGACGATCGGCAACGGGCGGCAGCCCCCGAGTCCACCGCCTAATCCAGCCAGCCGAGACCGAGGGGGAACGCGCAGTGCAACGAAGCGCCGAGAGAGGACCCGTGAAATTCCGCAGGGCGGGTCCCTGCCGGCTCGCCCCGCCCACCGCACTGCCGCTCCTGGCCTGTCTGGCGATCCTATTCGCCGCGTCGGCCGGACTGGCGGCGCAAGCCACTGCCTTGCCGCGCGGCAGCGTGGCGGCCGAACAGAAACGCCTGCTCGCCGTCATCGCCCGCATCCCCATCTTCGATAATCACGGCCACCCCGGCTATGCCGACGATCCCGGCGTGGACGCCATGCCTGGCGGCGTGCCCGGCAGTTTGCCGCTGCGGCTGCGCCTCGACAATCCCGAGTGGGTCGCGGCGGCGCGCGCGCTGTGGCATTACCCCTATGCCGACTTTGCGCCCGCTCACGCCGCTTGGCTCGCGCGCCGCAAACGCGACCTCGAGCGCCGCGAAGGTCACGCTTACTTCGACCACGTCCTCGACCAGGCCGGCATCGCCGTGGCCGTCGCCAACCGCGTCGGCATGCCCGCGTATCTCGATCCGCGGCGCTTCCGCTGGGTCTTTTTCGTGGGTTCGTTCTTATTCCCGTTCGACAGCCGCGAACTGCAGTCTCGCAATCCTGCCCTGGCCGTGTACGTGCCAGCGCAAGTGAAGCTCTTGCACGCCTTGCTGTCGGGCATCGGCTCGCCGGCGCTCCCGCCTACGCTCGACTCCTACGAGCGCGTGGTGGCTTCGATCCTCCGCCGCGAAAAGTCGCAAGGCGGCGTGGGCATGAAGTTCGAGATCGCTTATTTTCGGTCGCTGCGCTTTTCCGATCCGCCGCGCGTGCAAGCGGAAGCGATTTACGCGCGCTGGGTGCGCGGCGGCGTGCCGCCTGCGTCGGACTATCGAGTCTTTCAGGACTTCTTCTTCCGCTTTCTCTTGCGCCAGGCGGCGGCATTGCATCTGCCCGTGCAGATCCACACCGCCGTCGGTCCGGAGGATTTCTACAGCATCTCCGGCGGCGACGTGCTCAATCTCGAGAACATCCTTCGTGATCCGCGCTACGACGGAGTAACCTTTGTTCTGCTGCACGGCGGCTATCCCTTCCACCGCCAGGCCATTTGGCTGACCGCCCGCGCCAACGTCTATCTCGATTCTTCGTTAATGGAGTTCTATCTCTATCCCGCCGCCCTGGCGCGCGCGCTGCGCCGCTGGCTGGAGCTGTTTCCCGAAAAGGTCGTCTTCGGCAGCGATGCCTATCCGTTTAGCCCTTCGATTGGCGCCGAGGAATGCTATTGGCTGGGCGTGCGCAGCGTGCGCGAAGCGCTGGCCGCGGCCTTGGCCGGCATGGTTGAGGATGGCGAGGTCGGCGAGCCGCAAGCCTTGGCCCTAGCCCGCGCCTACCTGCACGACAACGCCGCCCGCCTCTATGCGCGCTGACCGCGCGCGCCAGCTCCGCTCCTTAAGTCTAGCGTTGTGCCGCGCCCGCCGCTTCCCCCGCCCTCCGCTTGCCCTGGCTGCCGCCCGCTATGTAAAACTCGGTCTCGCGACGGCCCCGTCTTGCGCGCCAGCGCCAGCGTGGTGTCGCCACGATAAGCGATCGAGCAGCCCTGCGCCGCCAGTCGCGCCCGAATCGCCGTGGGCCGCGCCCAGTAGAAGTTCTTGGTGCGCAATTGCGCCGGCTGGAAGCCCGCCGCCGCTGGTCCGCCCCAATCATCGGTCATACTGACGATCAGGATGGCTGACGAACTGGAGGAGCTGACGCTCATCCATCTGTGGCGGGCGATGCGGGCCATGAGCCATCGCCTCGACCGGCGGTTGGCGGAACTGCGCCTGCGTACGCGCGAGTTCGGTTTGCTCCTGCTGTTGCGGCAAGGCGGCCGCCTCTCGCAGCGGGCCTTGGGGCAGGCCATGAACGTGGACCGCTCCACCATGGTGGCTTGCCTCGACCGGCTCGAAGCCGCCGGTTACGTGCGCCGCCGCGCCCATCCGGCCGACCGCCGCGTCAACTGGGTGGCAATGACGGCGGCGGGCCGCGGTGCCCTGCGCCGCGCGGTGGCTGCCGCGGGCGAGTTGGAGCAAGGTTTGTGGGCTGATGGCGGCGCCGCGCGCCGCGCTCTGGTAATCGCCGAATTGCGCCGCTTGGCCGCCGCCGCCGGCGGTGCGGCGGCCAAGCGATGAGCCCTCCGCTCTGCGCCGTCCGCGCTGCCGCTTAGCTGGACGCTGAAGAACCCACGCATACCCATGTCGCCGAAAAAGTTCGCCATCGTCCTCGTCCTGATCGTTGTCGGATGCATCGCGTTCTACTTGCGCACCACGCCCAAGAACGGCGATCTGGTGCTGACCGGCGTGGTGGACGCCAATCAGGTCGTGGTCGGTTCGCAAATTACCGGACGCATCGAGAAGCTGGCGGTGGTCGAGGGCGACCGCGTCCGCGCCGGACAACTGATTGCCGTCCTCGATCCCCGCGACCTGCAGGCCGCCGCCAGCGGAGCGCGCGCCGCCGCGCGCGCCGCCCAGGCCCGGGC
>JBOGKX010000045.1:0-3354 GCA_050746125.1 Terriglobales bacterium
GCTGTTCGCAGCCCCGCCGCCACCGCCCGCCGCGGCGTTCGCGGCGCCGCCGGCAGCCGCCTCCGGCTGCGCCAGCTCCGCCATGGCTTGCGGCAGGGAATCGCTATAGACGAGCCGGTCGCCGAGCGCCAGCACCAGCTTCTTGAGCTCCGGCAGGTGTGCCTGCGTGGCCTGGATGTAAATCGGCTCGACGTACAAGAACGTCCCATCCACCGGCAGCACCAGCGTATTGGCGCGGATGACGCGGCTGCCTTGCTGGTTCCACAAGCTCAGATCCTTGCTGATGTCGCGGTTTTGGTCCACGCGGCTTTCGATTTGCAGCGGTCCGTAAACCAACTGGTCCTTGGGCAGGCGGTAAAAAATGATCTGGCCGTAATGGGCGGGATCGCAGCGGGCGGCGATCCAAGCGATGAGGTTGTCGCGGTTATTGGGCGTGAAGGGCAGCATCAGCACGAACTCGGCCTTGCTCTCGCCCGGCAGTTGCAGCATCACGTAATACGGATCGGTGGGCCGCGTCTCCTCTTGCGAAACCACCTGCTTGGCGATGTCCCACTTGTCTTCCTTGTTGTAGAAGACGCGCGGATCTTGCATGTGATACACGCGATAAATCTCCGCCTGCACGCTGAAGATCGTCTCCGGATAGCGGATGTGCTGGAGCAGGCCGGCGGGCATCGCCGCGCGCGGCAGAAACAGGTGCGGGAACACGCGCCGGTAGGCGGCCACGATCGGGTCTTCCGGATCGAATACGTAGAACTTCACCGCGCCGTCGTAAGCGTCGATCGTGATCTTGACGCTGTTGCGCAGGTAGTTCAGCTCGCGATCGCCCAGATCCACCGGCTCGGAATAGGGGTGCAAGTCCGATTGCGTGTAGGCGTCGAGCATCCAAAAAAGATGCCCTTGCGGGCTCACCACCAGGTAGGGATCGGGGTCGAGCAGCAAGAACGGCGCCAGCCGCTGCACTCGGTCCACGATCTGCCGGTGCAGCAGCAGGCGCGAGTTGCGGGTCAGGTAATTGGTGAGCAGGATGTTCCAGTCGTTGCGCTGCACGGAGGCGGCGAAGCGCCAGAAAAAATTGCCGACGGGAATGCCGGCGCTGCCGGCGTAGGTGCTGTAGGTGTTCTCGTCGCCCTTGGGATAGTCGAACTCCTGCTGCAAGGTGTCCACGAAAACGGGCCGGTTGGTCTGTTCGCCAAAATAAATCTGCGGCCGAGTGAGCTGGAATTCGGGCAGGGAACTGACCGGCGGCGCGTCCTTCAAGAAAAGCTCGGGCTGCCCCTCCTGGTTGGCTGCGTTCACCATCGCCGCCACCGCGCCATAGCCGTGCGTGTACTGGAAGTTGAGGTTCACCCAGGTCTGCGCCTGCGACGGCAGCAAGTCGGTATCGAGGGCGCGGGCCGAGAT
The DNA here is from genome assembly GCA_050746125.1 of Terriglobales bacterium. GTDB lineage: Bacteria > Acidobacteriota > Terriglobia > Terriglobales > SCQP01 > JAJPKR01. The sequence goes on from JBOGKX010000045.1 coordinate 1,402, forward strand.
CATCACCTGCCGGGTTTGTCCGCCGATCGGATAGCGGTCGAAGTCGGTGTCCGGAAAGGTGTAGTAGGGCCGCAGCGCTTGCAATTGCGTGACGTTGTCGTGAAAGGGCCGCCAGTCCCACAGCCGGATGTTGTCGGCGGTGTTGGCGTAGCGGCTGAGGTCGAGGGTGGTGGTGGGGCGCGGCGTGAACGGCTCTTCGTGCGACGTCTGGGCGATGTTGTAGGCCATCCAGGTGGCGTGAATGTGGTCGGCGATATACGGATGCTCGAGCGTCAGTTCGTTGGGATGCACGTAGAGCTGGCGCACCGCGCTCTCCACCAGCGACGGCACGATGAGCACTGCCAGGAAGATGATGCCGGCCCCGGCCGCCACCGCTTTCTCCGCGATGCGGCGGGCGTGAATGCCGCGCAGCTCGCCCTGCCACACCCGCCCCCGCACGTTCCACAGCGGCTCGGCGGCGATGGCCGCGGCCAGCGCCAGCGCCACCACGATCTGGAACCAATAGAACGGAATGCCCCAGCGAGCGTCCACGAAATCGGCGCCATAGAGGAAGTCGTGCCGGGCATAGAGAATCGAGTAGCGCGCGAACCACTGCGCCACGGCGAAGAGCACGAGCAGCACGATGGCGCCCGCGCGCACCGTGCCGGCCAGCGAAGGCGGCGCCGTGGCCGTGCGGTGCACCACCACCGGCCGCGAGGAATATCCGCCCGTCGCCTGCGCCATCAGGCGCTCCCGCCACTCCTGCATCGGCCCGGCCGCGCCCGCTACCGCCAGGGTGGCGGCGTGCAGGATCAGCGTGAAGATCGCCAGCGCCGCCAGCCAGGCGAAGATCATCTCGTAAAACGGCAGCCGGAAGAGATAGAAGGCCAGGCCGTGGCCGTAGATCGGGTCGCGATAACCGGACGCCGGCTGGCTGCCGAGATAAAGGGCGATGGTCCAGGGATCGAGCAGCGCCCAGGAGATGATCGCGCCGAGGGCGATGGCGGCGACGTGGCCGAGGGCGCCGAAGAGCCGCGTGCGCGCCACGCGCGTGTTGGCGCGATGCCGCGCCCAGCGAAAGGCGACTATCAGCACCGCGATCCCCGCCAGCGCCCCGGCGGTCTGTGGCAGCCAGCGGATGCGCAGGTACTGCCAGAAGGTCGGCAGTTGCGCCAGCGCCTTCCACCAGGCGTAGTCCACTGCGAAGCGGGAGCCTTCGATCACCACGTACAGCGCGGCGGCGGCAATGCCGATGTCGCGCGCCACGACCGCCGGGTCGGCGTAGCCGCGCCGCCGCTGCGATAAGCGCACGTGGACGAACACCAGGACGATGGCGGCGATTACCAGGAAATTGATCATGCGGCGGGCACGCGGGCGGAACTCCCATCATAACGCCCACCGCGCCGTGCCGCGGCGCCCGCCTAGTGGCGGCGCCGGCTCAGCGAGGTCTTCAGCTCCCTCACCTGCGGATCGCGGGGAGCGATGGCTTCAAGCACCGCCAGCTGCGCGCGCGCCGCCGGCCAGTTCTGGCGCAGCAGATAGAGGCGGGCCAAGCCGAGATGGGCGCCGGCGCTGTGCGCATTGATCGCCAAGGCGGCGCGATACTCCTTTTCCGCGGCTTCCAGCGCCCCCTTGCCCAGAAAGTCGTCGCCCTGTTTGAGGTGAAACGCCAACTGGGCCGCGGGCGCCATCGCTTCCGCCTTGGCGGCGTTGAATTGCAACATGGCAGCCGCCAACTGCCGGAAGCTGTCGATGGGAAAATCGGCGGCCAGGTTTTCGAGCGCGTTCGAGGCGTGCGTGTCGGGGCAGCGAGCGTGGGGGCGCGACATGACGGCGAGAAAGGCCGCCGTATCGTTATCCGGCTGCGCCTGCCGCGAGCGCCGCGCCGCCGCCAGGGCCGCGGCGCGGTCCCCGAGCCGGCATTCGACGGCGGCCAGGTTGGCCTCCAGGTCGGGGTCGCCCGGTTCGGCCACC
>JBOGKX010000046.1:0-34621 GCA_050746125.1 Terriglobales bacterium
CGCCCACCGCCCTGCGCGCCGTCGTCGCGCCCGGCCCGCCGCCCGCCGCGGTCGCGGTCTCCTGGCTGCCGGTCAGCGCCGCGCGCCTCGCCGGTTACAACCTCTATCGTCGCGCTGCCGGGGCGGCGGAGTGGCGCCGCCTCAACCCCGCGCTGCTCCCAACCCCCGTCTTCCGCGATTCCAGCGTGGCTGCCGGCGATTACGAATACGCCGCGACTGCCGTGGACGAAGATGGCAACGAAAGCCCGCCCTCCGCCCCAGCCTCCATCCACGTCCCTTGATCCCGGTCGCGCCGTATCATGAGTTCATGTCGCGCGCCGCGCTCGGCCTCGTGCTCTTTCTGGCGGCCAGCCTGGCCGCGCAGATCGACGCCTCGCCCGCCCAGCAAGCGCTGCTCCGCCGCGCCGTCGGCAACGAAGCCGCCTATGTGCGCGCCCGCGGCGAATACACCTACGTGCAGGACTTCCGCTTTTACGCCTTCGACCAACGCCATCGCCCCGGCGGACAGTACGAAGTCACCACCGACGTCACCTTCACCCCCGACGGCCGGCGCCTGGAGCACAACCTCCACGGCCCCATCAATACGCTGACGATTCTGCGGTTGACCAACGAGGATTTCACCGACCTGCGCCACATCGTCCCCTTTCTCCTCACGCCCGCCGTCTTGTCTCGCTACTTGATACGCTTCGATAGAAAGGAAGTCGTCGGCCTGATCGACGGCGGCGGACGGCGCATCGGCTTTGTCGCGGCCGAGGTGTTTCGCGTTTCGCCGCGCCAGTTCTTTCCCGGCCAGCGCTATTTCAGCGGGGAAATCTGGGTGGAACCCGCCACCGCCGGCATCGTGCAGATCTCCGGAAAGCCCGAGCCGCAAATACGCAAGTGGGTGCGCGGAAAAGAGGAAGAGAACCTCTTCGGCCGCTTTACGACCTATTTTCAGCGCATCGACGGCCACTATTGGTTCCCGGTGCTGACCCAGGGCGACGACTGGCGGGACTTCACCGCCGGCCCGGTCGAGGTGGCGGAAACCGTGCGCTTCACCCGCTACCGCCGCTTCGGCTCCGCCGCGATCATCAAACTGCTGCCCCAGCGTTAGTCCCGAACCTAACCCCTGTCCCGCTCTTCCAGTTCCTCCAGGTAGCGCTCGATGGTGGCGCCGACGCGGGCGCGAAAACGCTCGCTCAGCGCGGCGATCTCCCCGATGCGCTCGTCGAGCGAGATGCGCTCGACGCGGTGCATGGGGAAAAAGCTCGTCGGGAAGGGAAGCTTGCCCTGCCGGTATTCCAGAATTTGCGCAATGAAGTCGTCGAACGAGTTGAGTTCCACGCCGCGCAGGGTCACGCCGCCAGGGTTAAGCGCCAGCAACTGCCCCCAATGCTTCTCGCGCGGGTTCGCCAGCGTAATCAGGACAATAGAGGGAATGCGCATAAGGGGCGCCGGTTATGCCGGCATGGGCCGCAGCTGGGGCGAGACCTTCAATCGCGCCTCAGTCGCCGCTTGCACTTGCTCCACGCTGAAGTCCGGAGCGATCTCCTCGAGCATGAGCCCCTCGCGAGTCACGCGAATGCAGGCCATCTCGGTCACGATGAAGTGCACCACGCCGGCGCCGGTCAGCGGCAGGCGGCAGCGCCGCAGAATCTTCGCCTCGCCCGTTTTGGTGGTGTGTTCCATCGCGATATAGAGGCGGCGCGCGCGCGCCACGAGATCCATGCCGCCGCCCATGCCCTTGATCAGCTTGCCGGGAATCATCCAGTTCGCCAGGTTCCCTTGTTCGTCCACTTCCATCGCCCCCAGCACCGCCATGTCGATATGCCCGCCGCGGATCATGGCGAACGAATCGGCGCTGGAAAAATAGGCCGCTCCGGGCAGTTCCGTGACCGTCTCCTTGCCGGCGTTGATGAGGTCGGGGTCCTCCTCGCCGGGGTGCGGATACGGCCCGACGCCGAGCATGCCGTTCTCCGATTGCAGAACCACTTCGACGCCCGCCGGCACCAAGTTGCTGACCAGCGTCGGCAGGCCGATGCCCAAGTTGACGTAGTAGCCGTCGCGCAGCTCGCGCGCCACGCGGCGCGCGATGCGATAACGCTTATCCTCGCCGCTCATGCGCGCCCCTCGGCCGGCCGCGTGGTGCGCCGCTCGATGGGCTTGGCGTACTGCCGCCCGAGCACGATGCGATGCACGTAAATACCCGGCGTGATCACCGCTTCCGGGTCGATCTCGCCAGGCTCGACCAGTTCTTCCACCTCCGCGATCGTCACCCGTGCCGCCGTCGCCATGACCGGGTTGAAATTGCGCGCCGTCTTGCGATAGGTGAGGTTGCCCCAGCGGTCGCCGCGCTGCGCCTTGATCAACGCGAAATCGGCCCGCAGCCCGCGCTCCATCAGGTAGCGGCGGCCGTCGAACTCCCGTTCTTCCTTGCCCTCCGCCACCGTCGTGCCCACGCCGGCGGGCGTGAAAAATGCCGGAATGCCCGCCCCGCCGGCGCGAATCCGCTCCGCGAACGTGCCTTGCGGCACCAGCTCGGTTTCGAGCTTTCCGGATCGCGCCAACTCCTCGAAGGTTTTGTTCTCGCCGACATAAGTGGCGATCATCTTGCGAATCTGCCCCGCTGCCAGCAGCACGCCAATGCCCACGTCGTCGATGCCGGCGTTATTGCTGATGACCACCAGATCGCCCACCGCGCGCCGCGCCAGGGCGGCGATCAGGTGCTCCGGATTGCCGCACAACCCGAAACCGCCGATCATCACCGTGGCGCCCGCGGGAATATCGGCCACCGCCTCGTCCGCCGTAGCGATCACTTTGTTCATCGCTGGATATTGTAGTGCCGGCCCTATAGCAGCTCAGCGATGGCGGGCGGCTTCCGCTTCCGTCGCGGCTTCCTCGCCCGTGCCGCTCGCGAGAGGCTCATGGTAGAGCCGCGCTAAAAGCGCCTGCGCCAGCGAAAATACGCCGGCGATCAGCAGCACCGCGCCGATGCCGTAAATGAGCGCCCCGAAAACGGGCGGCAATTCGTTCACCGCTCTAGCCTAGCGCGAGCCGCTACGGAACATCCAGGGACATCTGCACGGTGGTGATCAACTGCCCTTGCGCATTTGTCACGGTTACCGTGAACGGGTATTGTCCAGCCGGCGTGCCGGGATTGGTGTAAATGTTGCCGCCGTTGCCTCTTGCCGAGCCGTAGCCGCCGCCGCAAGCGGCAAAGCAAAAAGCCAGTAGAAGTCCGGCCGCCGCCACGCGCCAGCGCCGCGCGGGCCGCTTGCGCAGCAGAGCGAAAAGCGCCGCAAACGCCGCCAATCCCACCCAGCCCAGCGGCCCATCCGTCGGGCCGTTCGGTGGCGGCAGCTCGCTGGGCGCGGTAGTGGTCACGGTCAGCGTGGTAGTACCACTCGCCGACATCGAGCCGGGATCGAATTTGCAAAACGTCTCCGCGGTCATCGCCGGGCAGGCAAACGCCACGGTGTTTTTGTAGTTGCTCGCGAATGTCACCTGGAATGCGTCGGTGGCCTTGCCCCCCGGCGCGTTGACGCTCAGTTGCGTATTGGCCGGAATCACTTTGACAACGGGCTGAACCTGAATTTGCAATTGCGCGCTGGAAGCCGCGTAGTACTGGTCGCCACCATAGTTGGCTGCCACGTACTGCTGGCCGATCAGGTAGTACGTTCCAACGGTGACCTGCGCCTGTCCGTTGACCACCGTCGCGGCCGGAGGGGTGGCCTGTCCGCCAAAATAGATTTGGCCGCCGATGGGCGCCGGCCCGGCCTGGCTGGATGCCACGGTGGCCGTCACGGTGAAGCTGTCGCCTTGCGTCGGCGTGGTCGTCGAGGCGGCCAGCGTCAGGGTGGTCGGTATCTGCACGTCCACGAACACGGGCGGCGACGTGGCTGCCGCATAGTTGCCGTCCCCACTGTATTTCGCCACGACGGTGCTGTTTCCCAATGGCAGTGGAGACGTGGAAAGCGAGACGGGCAGGAAAAGCTGCTGGAACTGCCCAGGCGGGCCGCTGCCGGTCACCGGAATCGGGCTGCCCCAGGCATTGCCGTTATCCGAGAACGTGATCGTGCCCGTCGGCGCCGCGCCATAACTTTGTGTACCGATGTCCACCGTCCAGGAAGGCGTGGACGTGTTGACAAGCAGCATCGAAGAGCCGCTAATAAGCGTTGAAGTTGGTCCCGGCGCGATGGTGAAAGTAAGCGCCGGCGATGCGCCGGCTTGAAAGCTAGAGTCGCCCGAGTACTGCGCCACGATCGAGTGCGCGCCCGGAGGCAGCGTAGCGATTCCGGTGGGCGTCAGGATCGAGCTTTCGCTGTTGAGCGGGTAAGGGCCTCCGTCGAACGCTGCGCCGTTGTCCAGAAAGCTTATGTTTCCGGTCGGCTGGCCTTGCTTCGAGGCGCCGGCGACGTCGGCGCGAAAAATTAGATATTCGCCGTAGGACAAGTTCGAAATCGGGAAGAGTCTGCCGCTGGAATCGGACCAAAACGCGCTGGCCGTTGTACTGCTGGCCTCGGGCGCGACCGTGACCGAGACCGGCGCCGAATCGCTGGGCGCGAATGTGCCGTCGCCGGCGTAGTGCGCGTGCACGGTGTAGGTGCCGCCCGGCAGGGCGCTGGTCGTCGCCGTCACGGCGCCGCTGCTCAGCGTGAAATCGGCGACTTCTTGGCCGCTGCTGGTCAGCAGCGAAACCAACCCGGAAGGCGTGGATGTCCCGCTCTTCGCCTGCACCCCGATCTGCACGTTGACCGCCGCGCCATGCGTCAGCCCCGTTGTCGGATTCAGCGTCAGCGTGGCCGAACTGGGCGCAAACGCCACCCCGCTCCAACTGTTGACCAGATTGGCGGCGTTAACCGAGCCGAGCCCCGTCGCCGGGTCGAACCCGGCGATGGCGGAATAGCCGGTAAGCACGCCATACGTATGGCCGCTTTGCAAGGTTGTGCAGTCGTACGTGCCGCTGAAGCAAGGCATGGCATTGGTGCCGGTCGCCACGTCGGCAAAGACGCAGGATGAGCCCAGTCCACTGCTCGAGATACACCCGGAACCCGTTTGCTGCGCCGCCAGGTGGTAGTACACGAAATGCGGGTCGCCTTGGGCCATTCCCGTCTTTTGATCGACCAAGAGCTGCAAGGCTGCCCACGTCGGCGCCGCCGCCGAGGTTCCGCCCACGCCGAGAACATTCACGAACCCGCTGTTGATCGTGCACGGCGAACCGCTGATGTCCTCCTCGCAGACCAGATAAAAGTTCCCATTGAATCCGTCCCCCGCAAATAGCGACACGTCCGGTAGATCGCGGTGGCCATCGCTGCCCGGCTGCCAGGCGGGTTTGGCGTAGCCGCCGCCGCAGCTGCTGAGATTCTGGCCATCCGACGTCGTGCAGTTGCTCGCACCGCCGCCGCCGCCCACCACCACCAGGCCGAACTGTTCAACTTGTACGTTATTGCAATTCGTCTCCGCGTCCGTGGTCTTCGTCAGTATGGAGATTTCCGGATTCGTGCAGGAATCGTTCCACGGCGTCTCCGGAATGTAGCCTTTTGCCGAGGCCTGCGTGACCGGGTCATTGGTCGCATTCCAATAAAGGCTCCCGTCGCTAAGATCGTTGAAGTCGGTGCCGCCCACCGCCACTGCCTGCGGGGAAGAAGCGATGCCGCTGACCGCCAGCCCATCGCGCGCGGAGGAGTCTCCAATGTCGCAGCCCGCCGAGCCGGAATCGCCCGCCGCTACGAAAACGCTGATGCCCTCCGCCGCCGCCTGCTCCCAAAGTTGCTTGTAGAACAGATTGCCACTCGTGCCCATGGCCAATTCGCAAGCACCATAGCTCTCGCTCAGCACCGGCGCCAAGTCGTTATCCACGATGTACTCGGCGGAAAGATCCACGCCTTGCGTCGTGTTCGTGCTGGCGGAAGTGACAAAGTCGATGGTTGCGCCCTTGGCGATCGCTCCCGCCCATTCCAAATCCAAATCGGACTCCGATTCATCCCCCAGCCCCTGATTGGGTGGCAAGATCCCTGGCGCAACACCGTTATGGATTACATTGACCTGCGGCGCCGGCATCCCGAAGAGAGCGCGAAATTGGCTTAGATCCTGGGGATTGACGTCGCTTTCACCGACGATCGCCAGCGTCCAGCCGCTGCCGTCAATGCCCGCCGACCACAGCGGCAGCACGTTGTAAATCGTGGCGAAATCGTAAGGCCCCAGCGCATAGCAGGTGTAGCCCTGGCAGGATTGGGTGACGGCCGGCTGGAGAGGGAGAGCGCGGGCGCTATCGGCCGCTCTGGCGAAGACGCCCCGCACGACGTGCTGGGGATGGCGGGGAAAATCGTGCAGGCTGACCACTCCGCCCACGGCCGGCGCCAGCGCCGCGGGGATGGCCGGGTCGGTGGCATTGGCCCAATAGCTTCGGCCGCGGACCTCGTAGCGGTGAATGGTCGTATGAAAAGCCGCTTGCACCTGGCCGGCGCTACCCGAGAACTCCACGAAACCGCGGCCGCGCGCCACCCGCGCCACGTTGAAGCCTTGCGATTGCAGCCAGCTCGTAACCGCCTGCGCGTCCGCCCCATCCAGGCCGAAGTGCTGGCCGAACTGCTCCGGCGTCAACCATTTGTGATACTGCGGCGAAGCGGTATCTTGTTGCTGCGCCAGCAGCGAGTCGAGTTTCGCTTGCTGTTCCGGGCTGCGCTTCAGTACCAGCAGCATCCGTTGCATCGGCAAAGTGGCCGGTGCCGCGCCGCGATCGAAGCGAGTTTGCGCCAGCGGGTGTGTATTTCCCGTCAAGACCACTAAGTTTCGGTCGCTGATCGCCTGTTGAATCAGGCGCCGTGGCCGCCGCTGCGCCGCGGCATGCGCGGCTGGCAAACACGACAAGGCGCTAATCGCGATTACGCGGATGAACCGCGAGGCGGTTGGGTTTCGCGGCCGAGCCGCCGCCGCCGCGCCCCACCGGACGGCGCCGCCACAGGGAGACGTACTCAATATCACACACCGTCTCACGCCCGTTCACGTTATCCAACTTACGTCGCTATGTCAACTGCTCATCATCGAATTGCAGCGCTGGACGCCATCCCCGCCATGGCCCCTTGAGCGGCCGGCCTCCGTATGCTTCCGATATGGGAGAGTTCTTGCAACACCCGCGCTACGGGTGGCGCTTATTGCGCCAGCCGCCCCCGGTGGTGCTGCTCATTGTCGGCCTGGCGCGCCTCCCGGGTCGGCCCGTCGAACACCTGTCGCGTCGGGTAGGCCTTCAACCGGCAGCGCCGGCGCGCGCCGCCGCGTCGGCGGCGCGCAAACGCTCGGCGGCCTGCTCGGGCGCGAAATCCCGCTGCGGCTGGCCTAGCAGTTCGAAGCCGACCATGAATTTGCGCACCCGCGTCGAGCGCAGCAGCGGCGGGTAGTAGTGCGCGTGCAAATGCCAGGCCTCGCCCGCTCCGGCCGGCGCTTGGTGAAAGCCCATCGAGTAGGGAAACGGCGCCGCGAACACACGGTCGTACAGCCGCGTTAACCGCCGTAGCGCCCGCGCCAGTCCACTGCGCCCCGCCGCCGGCAACTGCGGCAGCGTGCCCACGTGCGCCTTGGCGATCAGCAGCACCTCAAACGGCCAGATCGCCCAAAACGGCGTCACCGCCGCGAACTCCGCCCCCTCGAAGACAATCCGCTCGCCTCTCGCCAGCTCCAGCCGCAAATAACGGCAGAGCAGGCACTCGCCCGGCGCCGCGAAGGCCGCCATCTCCTTGGCCGCTTCGTTGGGCACGTGCGCCGTCGCCCAGATCTGCCCGTGCGGATGCGGATTGCTGGCCCCCATCGCCGCTCCCCGGTTCTCGAAGATTTGCACCGAGGCGAAACCGGCCGCGGCGAGCGACTGCGTCTCTTGGCACCAGGTCTCGACTACCGCCTGCGTCTCCGCCCCCGGCATCGTCGCCAACGAAAGGTCGTGCCGCGGCGTGAAGCAAACCACGCGGCAGCGGCCGCGCTCGGCCTCGGCGCGAATCAGCCCCGCTCCCTCTACGTCCACTTCGGCGCCGGCATCGCTCGGGAGCAGCGCGGGATAATCGTTGTCGAAAACGAAGGTGCCCGGGTAGTTGGGATTGCGCCCCCCGCCCGCCCGCGCGTTGCCGGGACACAAATAGCAACCCGGCTCGTACGCTAGCGGAGTCGCGGCCACCTCGTCTTCGAGCTGGCCTTGCCAGGGCCGCTCCGCCCGCCCCGGCGAGACCAGCACCCAATCTCGCGTCAGCGGATTCCAGCGCCGATGGGCATCGCGATCGAGCCGCATCTCGCCAGCATACCCGCACGCCGCCTGATTACGGACCAGTCACTTTGTTCTGGATAGGCGGCACGGTCTTCAAAAAATTGAAGATTGCGCGCAAATCCGTCTCCGGCATTTGGCCCAAGGTTTGCGACGGCATCGGTGGCATGAGCGCATGTCCCGAGGGATCCTGTCCCTTGACCAACGTTTGCTTGAATTGCTCAAAGGTCCAGTTTCCGATACCGGTCTCTTTGTCCGGCGTGATGTTGCGGCTGAAGCTCAGCCCCCACGGTCCGTGCCAAGCCGTCAGTTGCATGTTGGCGGTGATCGTTCCCGGCCGCGCTTCCGGAACGCCCGCGGTGTTGTCGTAGCCGGCAAAACGCCGGCTCATATCCGGGCTGCCATCGGGATGCTTGGGCGTATGGCAGTCGTCGCAGCCGCCCAAGGTCACTAGCTCCGCGCCCCTCGCGGCCGAAGTCGCGGCCGATGACGAAGCATCCGTTGCGGCTTGATTGGCGTTCCCGCTCGGCCGCGCGCTCCAATATCCGATTAAACCGCCGATGATCAGCACTCCTATGAATTGAGCGCCGGTGATTGCCGAACTTTTGGCCATTCCTGTCTCTCCTCCTGCGCTTTTTAATACACTCTAGGCGGCAGGGTCAAGCGATATTCCCGGGCGCGCGTGCAACATGGAACGCCGCCGCGCCGCGGCCGACGGTGCGACACTGAAAGCCGGCCGGAATACTTACAATGACCATCGAACGCCTCGATCCGCGCCCCGACAATTTCTGTTTCGGCTGCGGCGGAGCCAATCCGCGCGGCTTGCGCCTGGTTTTCGACCTCGATCGCGCGCGCCGCCGAGTGCAGGGAAAATTTCAGCTCCCGCGCGAATACGGCGGCGCCGCCGGCATGCTGCACGGCGGCATCATCGCCCTGCTGCTCGACGAGGCGATGGGCAAGCTCAACCGCCTGCACGACGCCCACGCCGTCACTGCCGAGCTCGATGTCCGTTACTTGCGCCCGGTACCGACCGAGGCGGAGATCTGGGTCGAGGCCGAGGAGGTGGCCCGCAACGGCCGCAGCCTCGAGCATCGCGGCGAGATTCGCGACCCGAGCGGCGCCGTGCTCGCCCGCGCCCGCGCCCGCTTCGTCATCGTGCCCTGAGACCGGAGGCTACCGCCGCTTCCGGCCGCCATCCATAATGGAATGGAATTTGGTGCCGCCCTCCGCTCTCTTCACCGACCTGTACGACCTGACCATGGCGCAGGCCTATCATGCCGAAGGCCTGGAGCAAGTCGCCGTTTTCGAGCTGGGCTGCCGCCGCCTGCCGCCGGGGCGCAATTACCTGGTCGCCGCCGGCGCCGACACGGTGCGCGAGTTCGTCGCTTCCTTTGGCTTTTGCGCCGATGACCTCGAATACCTGCGCTCGCTCGGCACCTTCGAGTCCGGCTTTCTCGCGCGCTTGGCCGCGCTGCGCTTTACCGGCGAGGTCTTCGCCGTGCCCGAAGGCACTCCGGTTTTTGCCGGCGAGCCGCTCTTGCAAGTCGTCGCGCCGCTGATCGAGGCGCAGTTGATCGAGACCTTCGCGCTCAACCAAATTCACGTGCAGACGATGGCCGCCAGCAAGGCTGCGCGCGTGGTTGCCGCCGCCCAGGGCCGCCCCGTGGTGGATTTCGGCTCGCGCCGCGCCCACGGCGCCGACGCCGCCCTGCAAGTGGCGCGCGCTACTTATTTGGCCGGCGGCGCGGGCACCTCGAACGTGCTGGCCGGCCGCCGCTTCGGCATTCCCGTCTTCGGCACCATGGCTCACAGTTACGTGCAGGCGCATGAACGCGAAGACGAAGCCTTCGCCGCCTTCGCCGCCCTCTATCCCGGCAGCACCCTGCTAGTGGACACCTACGACACGCTGGCCGGCGTGCGCCACGTCGCCGCCCTCGCCCGCCGCTTGGGACCGGCCTTTCGCGTCGGCGCCATCCGCCTCGATTCCGGCGACCTCGGGGCTCTGGCCCGCGAATCTCGCCGCATTCTCGACGCCGCCGGCCTCGCGCACGTCGAAATCTTCGCCTCGAGCGGACTCGACGAGTATGCGATCGAGGCCTTGCTCGCCAGTGGCGCGCCGATCGCCGGCTTCGGCGTCGGCACCAAGTTGGCCGTCTCCGAGGACGCCCCCGATCTCGATCTCACCTACAAGCTGGTCGCTCTCGGCGGCGCCGACAAGCTGAAGCTCTCCGCCGAAAAAATCATTTATCCGGGCCGCAAGCAAGTCTTCCGCCAGTGCAATGCTTCGGGTGAGATGGCCGGCGACGTCATCGGCCGTTGGGAAGAACAATTGCCCGGCCAGCCGCTGCTCGTCCCGCTCTGGAGCGCTTCCGCTCCGCCCGCGGCGTTCGCGCCGGCCGAGTCGCTGCGCCGCGCTCGCGTCCGCTTGGCCGCCGAGTTGCCTCGCCTGCCCGCGACCTGGCGCGCCCTCGCTCCCGCCGCCGCGCCCTATCCCGTGCGCTACAGCGATGCGCTGCGCGCCGGCCTCGCCGCCGCTCAAGCCGCGCTGCGATCGCCAGCATTGCTTCGGGGCGGAATTTCCTGATGGAACTTCCGTTAAGCGCGCGGCGCTAGCTTTGAGCGCCGGCCGGATGGAGGCGTGGACGCCGCGCTGCCCCGCGTTTCAGCGCGGCGTTGGCGGCCAAATCCGCCTCGCTGACTCGCGCATGCGCCTTTAGTCCGGACGCCCCCTCCGGCCCGGCGGCCTCGCGCAGCAGTACCCGCGCGCACAACTGTGGCCCATCCTGAAAGCTCAACTGATGAGCCGTAAACGCGTCGTTGGGAATTTCGAGCGTGCACTCGCGTGCCGGCTCGGCTGCCGTCGTCTCCGCCGAAAACCGATACTGCCGGCCGCCGTGCGTCGCCGCGAAGCCGAGATACCTCACCGTGACGGAGTCCTTGCGTGTCGGCGCGGCAGGCGCAGGCGGCGCTTGCGTGTCCACCGCAGCGATTTCATCGTGCGCCACGCCAGGGACGGACCGAATCATAAGACGCCTTTCCGACCCTCCCGGCGCCGAGAGCCGGCCCGGAATCGATTGTCAGGGAAGGGACGCGCGCGAATTGAAGCTAAGCCCGTGTTGGCCCTTCAGGTCGTGGGGGCCCATGCCCTGTGCCGGGCCCATGCAGGAAGCATACGCCTTGGCCGGCGCCGCGCGGCATAATTCCGCGCCGCGCCCCGCCTTGCGCCGCTTCAGCCGCGCACCTTCGCCAACAGCGCCTTCCAGCGTTGCCAAGCCTGATCGCGTGCCCGCCGATTGCCCGGCGTCGCGTCGGGAGCCTCGCCGGCGCGCATGAATCCATGCCCGGCGCCGGCATAAACCTCCGGCTCGTATCTCTTGCCCGCCGCCTTCATCTCTTGCCGCGCCTCGGGGATGGTCGAGGTGATGCGCTCGTCGAGTCCGGCGTAGAAGCCGTACACCGGCGCTGTAATACGCCGCATCGCCTCGGCCGAGGGGGGCGGACCGTAAAAGACGAACGCCGCCGCCAAATCGCGCCGATTGGTCGCGAAACGGAAGCTCTGTCCTCCGCCCCAGCAGAAGCCCACCACGACCAGCTTGCCGTTCGCGGAGGGAATCTTCTTGGCATAATCGGCCACCGCTTCCAAGTCGGCGGTGATCTGGTCGGGGTTCAATTCGCTCACGGCCTCCACCCTCGCGCTCTGATCCGGATAGGCGCTGCTGCGTCCGCCGCCTGGTCCCATGCCCGACAACAGATCCGGCGCTACGGCGATGTAGCCGGCGGCCGCCACTTGATCGGCCAAGTCCTGCACCCAATCGGTCATGCCGAAGATTTCGTGGATGATCAGTACCACCGGCCGCTTGTTGCTCACTTGTGGATAGACGACAAACGTCGCCACCGCGCGGTTGTCGTGCCGCACCGTCACCCATTCGTGATGGCGCGGCGATTGCTCTACTTTCTTGCGCGCCCAGTCCTGGGCCGTCGCCGATGAAATCGCCATCGCCACTGCCAGCGCGGTCAACAGCAGCCTTCTTGTTAGTTTCATTCGATTCCCCCCGGTAACGAGCCGCAGCTCACCCGCGATCATACCAGCGCCCGGCTTGGAGGGGTCGCTCGCGGCCCGGGCTAGGCCGCGTAGGAGCGAACCGCCTGCTCGATGGCCGGCGCTGCGCGCCGCAGATCGTCCGGCACCATGGCGGGCACGACCGTGATTTCCGCTCCCAGCGCCAGAAACCAGGGTTCGCAAATCGCCGGAAGCTGCGACAAGTCGTCCATGTTGACGATCAGTAGCCCCGTCCGCCTCCCATTTTCGGCGACGAAATAGGCTGCCTCGGGCTTTTGCTGGTCGAGGAGCTTTTGTACGACTTTGAAACCATTTTGGGCGGCGGCATTGCCGGCCTGGGTTGAAAACGAGACTTTTAACAGAAACCGCATGGCGCTTCCTCTGGCGAGAAAATCGGCGGCGCTTGGGTTCTGCGTGCCGCCGCCTCGCTCGTAGGATGCGCGGCCTCCGATGTCGCGGCCAACCCTGGACAGGGAAGCAGGGTACAGAGAAAGGAGGGTGGTGGCCAGGGACGGAATCGAACCGCCGACACGCGGATTTTCAGTCCGCTGCTCTACCAACTGAGCTACCTGGCCACGGGAGACCGCCTCGGCACCGAACACCTGCGGGCGGACAAGCCGCCTCGGCCGCCCTCGGTAATCCCAACGGCCGGCCCGCGCTAGCGCGCGCTGCCCGCCGTTGCCGGCACGCCACGCCTCGCCGGCAATCTGTCCCAGCCGGCCGGCGAGCCCCATCAATTCTTGCACAATTCTTTTCGCGACAACTCGGAAGGACTCCGCGCTGCGGCCAAGGCGCACTCGGGCAATGCGGACAAGAGGGAAACGGCACCGCCGCGCGCGTCCTAGTCGGCCAAGTGCGTATACGCTGGATCGCTGTACCGCGGCGCTAACCGCCCGCCCGCTCGTACAGGTAACTCGGCGGCGTCGGTGCGCCGATCCGTCCTTGTGGAAAAGCAAGTGGTCGTAAAGACTGTTTTTATGAAAAAAAGTGGGTCCGTGGCAGCGATCGCCGCGCTACTCGCGTGCGCGAGCGCTGTTTTTGCGCAAGGTCCGCGCAAATTCGACTGGGCGCCGGCCAATCGCGAAACCGTGCAACTCGATCCCGCCAATTACTACGGCGGACGCACCTATCATCCCGGCTCCGACGGCGGCAATTTGCACGTGGACATCACGTCGCAAAAGCCGGTTACAGTGTTCATGGCGGATGCAGCCGAATGGAGCGCGGCCTTGCAGCGCCCCGATATTCTCGCCACCGTTCACGAGCTCTGCCCCCGCACCCACGTCACCCAGACCACCTACACTTGCTTTATTCCCGGCCAGCCGATGACGCTGGTTATCCAGGACGAAAGGCCCAGCACCGGCAAGACGGTGGTCGCCGGCATCAGCGCCGCGCTCGCCGCCGACAGCCGGGTGGGCTATGTCGCCGGCGTCGGCCTGGCATCCCTGCTGGCCGGCGGCACCACCGCGAAAAAGCAGCTCACCTCCCCGAATAGCATTCAAATTCAGTACTACCGCTGGACCTGCGTCGCAAATTGCCTGCAGCCGCGTTTCGAATGGATTCGCCAGGTGCAAGAGGAATATAAGCTCTCGCCGTTCATGAAAATCTACGGCGGCTTTACGCCCGACTCCGATGGCGAGGAAGTCAGCATCATCGTTAAGTCCCAGGTACCGTTGCTCGTGGCCCTCCTGCCTTCTAACGTCGCCGACCGCCTGCACGAAAATCGAGCGGCGCTCGAGGGCGCCTTGGAAAAGGCTGCTTGCCAGCAGCGCGCCGTGCAGAAGTTGCAGTTCCAATGCACGGTCAATATCTCGGACGGCCCGCAGTCGCTCGTCGTGGTGCCTGAGGATCAGTCACGCGTCCCACATAAAAAAGTGAAAATCGATTGGTTTGCCGACGAATGCGTCGCCAACTGCGCGCCGCCGCCTCCGCCGGCGCCGGCCAATCGCAATCCGTAGCCGTTGCAGATACCGCTCGCGCGCCGTTTTCTGCTACGCCCTATGCCCTACACTCTCCGTTTTTCGCGGCGCATGCGCAGGAACAAGTGAGAGGGAAGCGCCGCGTGCACGCTCACCAGCCGCTGCCAGGGCGCCGTCTCCGGCCGGTACGAGAGTTGGTCGTACGCGCTCGGCCGCGCCTTGGCGGGATTCGCGGCCACGCCAGCCACCGTCAATGCGATTGTGCGAAACTCCTCGTCCACCAGCCCGGCCGAGAAAAACTGCGCATAGAGCGTCGGACCGCTCTCGCACAGCACGCGCCGCAGCCCTTGCTGGCCCATCCACCGCAAAATCGCCGCCGGTGCCAGCAGCCGGCCGCGCCCTAAGCTTGCAATCCGCGTCGGCACCGGCGGCGGCACTTGCCGTCGCAAGCGCCGCTCCCCCTCCGGAGTCGTCAGGATCCACGTCTCGGTCGCCGGCGCCGCGAAGAGCCGCCCACCCAAATCCAGCTCGCCCGATGCCGTCGCCACCACCACCAGGCTGCGCTCCCGCGCCAGCACCCGCTTCCGGTACGCGCGCCAGGGCGCGTCAAGGTGGCCATAATCCCAACCGCGCCCATCCGGGCCGCGCTCTTCGCGCAGCGTTCCGGCGCCCAAAAGCAGCGCGTCGTGATGAGCGCGCAGCATCTGCGCGATCCAGCGGTCCTCCTGATTGTGGCTGATCTCGCGCGCCGTCGTCCGTCCCGGCAGGTCGCGGTACGAGACCACTCCATCCAAACTCTGAACGAAGTTCGAGCTCAGATAGGGACGCCCTGCCGGCTGCGCCGGAAACCCGAACGGCCCATAGCGCCGTTGCGCCGCCGCCGGCAGCGGAAACTGGTCCTCGCCGTCGTTAAAGAGCACGCTAAGCGGCATCGCCTCAGCCTAGCAGCGTCGGCTACGATCGAGATTCGATGATCGACTCCCACTGCCATCCCGACCTCGACGATTTCGACGCCGACCGCGCCGCCGTCCTCGAGCGGGCGCTCGCCGCCGGCGTCACCGAGATCGTCGCGATCGGCGGCGGCGCGGCCCCCGGCACCCTCGACGTCGCCCTGCGCTGGCCGGCCCAGCTTCCTGAAACGGCCCCTTCGCCCCGAATCTGGGCCACGGTCGGCATTCACCCCCACGAAGCCGCCGCCGCGCAAGAGCCTAGCTTCGCCGAGCTCGAGCGCCTCGCCGCCGATCCGCGCGTCATCGCCATCGGCGAGATCGGCCTCGACTATCACTACGACCATTCGCCGCGTCCCGTCCAGCGCCAGGTCTTCGCCCGCCAGTTGGAACTGGCCGCGCGCCTCGGCCTGCCCGTCTCGATCCACACGCGCGAGGCCTGGGCCGATACCGTCGCCGCCCTCGCCGCCGCCCGCCCGTCCGCCGCCGGCGTCTTCCATTGCTTTTCCGGCAGCCGCGCCGAGGCCGAAGAAGCCGTGGCCCTCGGCTTCTATTTATCCTTCTCCGGCATCCTCACCTTCCCGCGCGCCGAGGAGTTGCGCGCCGCCGCCGCCGCCGCGCCCGCCGATCGCTTGCTGGTCGAAACCGACGCTCCTTATCTCGCCCCGGTGCCGCATCGCGGCCGCCGCAACGAGCCTGCCTTCGTCGCCGCCACCCTGGCTGCCCTCGCCGCCCTGCGTGGCTGGAGCCGCGAAGAGGCCGAGCGCGTCACCACCGCCAACTTCCGCCGCGCCTTCCCCCGCGCCCGCGCCTGATAGCGAGGCGCGCCACGCAAAATGCGCCCTCGATTGCGCAACCGCATGTCCCGGGCAATCGCTCATAATGCCCTGTCGCAGCCCCGAGGAGATTGCCCAGGAGATTGTCCAGGAGAAAGCATGGATCGGCGCAAATTTCTGCGCGACGTAGCCGCCGTTGCCGCCACCCTTCCCGCCCTAACCGCCGAAGCCGGCGCCGCGCCGCCGCCGCGGCCCGCCGCCCCTCCGTTCGCGCCCTCGCGCCCGGCGGTGCCGCCCGACGTCTCTGGCCACACCGAGCTCTGCAAGTTTCGCGGCCAACCCAACGGTCCCCGCTGGAAGGTCTTTGAAGATTTGCGCACCCGCGACGGCGCGATCACGTTTCTTTCCGCTGCCGGCGACGCGCTGGTCCTCGCCAAGCCCGTCGAACCCACTTTTTCCTTGGCCGCCACGCCCTATCTCGGCCTGAGCTTGCGCGACATCGGCATGACGCCTCGCGACCTGCTCGCCGACCGTTTGCTCGCCCAGGGCGAGCCCGATCCCGAGTTGGTCCGCGATGCCGCCCCGCCGCTGGGCTCGCCGCCACCCGGTCCGCGCCGTCCGTTTCGCCGCCCCGCCTGGAACACCTTCGTCGGCGCCAAGCATTACTACGAAACCCAGCCCGTCTTTCCCGCCGGCAACACCAAGACCTATCACCCGGCGCAATTCATCCCGCAAATCACCACGGCGCTGGCCGAAAAACGCTGGGAGGGCCTGCTGGGCGAATGGATGCCGGCCATGCGCAAGGTCCTGCCGATCTCCGCCGCCGCGTATTACGAAGTCGTCCTCTTCGGCGACCCGGAGGCGCCCGGCAAGTTCATCGTGCAGACCTGGCATCGCACCTGCCAAATCGAAAACGGCCGGGTCGTGCAAGTCGTCTATGGCCACACTTACCCTCCTTATCCTCCGCGCCGCCAGGATCCCCGCCCCGAGGAGTTTTATCGCGCCCTGCTCGCCTTCGCTCATCACTGGGAGCGCCAACTGGCCGATATGGCGCCGGCCCAGCTGCCCGACCGCTCCTGGGTGGCCATGTCGCGCCATGCCTTCGCCCAGGAGCTGATGGTGCGCCCCGCCGGCGTGTACCCCAAGTACGGCGCCGTGGATCGCGACTACGCCGGCAACGAATACGACGGCTTCCAAGACATCTTCACCATGTCCGTCGGCGCCAACCTGGAGTGGGGACGCTTCGAGATGGCCCGCGCCGTCGTGGACCAATACCTCTCCGACTACACCGCCCCCGACGGCCTGATTGACATGCGCGGGCCGGAAACCGCCCAGTTCGGCCTCACGCTCGCGCTCCTCGCGCGCTACTTCCATTACACCGGCGATTCAGCGTTGCTGCTGAAGCATCGCGAAAAGATCGAGGCCACCGCCTCGCTGCTCGCCGAATTGCACGATGAGTCATTGCGTCTGCCCGCCTCCGACCCCGGCCACGGCCTGATTCACGGCTGGAGCGAATCCGACTCCTGCCTGGCGCCGCGGCCCTCCATCTGGTGGCTGCCCTACTTCGGCAATAGCGCCATGGCCGTCCGCGGCTGGCGTGATCTCGCCCCGGTTTGGCGCGCGCATGATCGCGTCCGCCCCGGCCTGCGCATGGCCGCGCCGGCCGCCGAGTGGCTGCGCCGCGCCGATCGCTTGCAAGCGGCGCTCGTCGCCGGCGTGCGCGCCAACCTGCGCCGCGACTTGAATCCGCCATTCCTCGGCCCCTACGCCGGCGCCCGCCTCACCGTCTGGGAATCGTTCCAGCAGGAGCGGCCCAGCCCGCAACGCTGGGCCCATCGCGCCTACTGCGAATTGTTGCAGCCGGGCGTGCTGCCGCACGACCTTACCAATTCCGTCGTGGACTGCATGCGCGCCTACGGAGGCACCACGCTTGGCGTGGTCGCCAATATGGAGCGGCCCCATCCGACCGGCCGCGACATCCTCGGTTTCATCTCCTACGGTTACGCGCTGGCCTTGCTGCGCCTCGACCGCATCGATGAATTTCTGCTCTTCCTCTATTCGCACCGCTACCACGACCACACCCCCGGCAGCTGGACCGCCGGCGAAGTCTCCGGCCTCACCGGCGGCATGCCGCTGTTTTGCATTCCCGCGCAGCAGACCATTCCCTTGCTCGTCCGCTGGATGCTGGCCCTCGAAGACCCAGACCGGGACCGCCTCTATCTCGCCAAAGCCCTGCCGCGGAAATGGCTCGCCTCCGGCC
This sequence comes from Terriglobales bacterium, assembly GCA_050746125.1. GTDB lineage: Bacteria > Acidobacteriota > Terriglobia > Terriglobales > SCQP01 > JAJPKR01. Next base: position 18,187 of record JBOGKX010000046.1, read on the forward strand.
AGGAGATTCGCCTCGATCACGCCCCCACGCGCTGGGGCCGCGTCAGCCTGCGCATCTCCGCCGACACCGCCCGCCATCGCGCCGTCGCCCAAGTCGCCTTCGCCGGCCGGGCCGTTCCCGCCGAACTGCACGTGAAGTTCCGCCTGCCGAAGGAGCACGCCGTGCGCGCCGCCGGCGTCGCCGGCCAGCCCGTTGCCCTCGCCGGCGCCGAGCGCGACACCGCCGTCGTTCCTACTCGCGGCCGCCGCCGGATCGAAATCGTCGCCGAGCTCGCCTGACCGTCGCCCAGCCATCGGCGCGTCCAGCGTCGCGAAGCCCCCGGCGCTGGGCCTTATGATTCAATGGAAGAGTCGGCTAGGAGGGGACCGCCGGCGACATACCGATGGCCAATGAAAACTCGTTCGATATCGTCAGCCAAGTCAACCTGCAAGAAGTCTCGAATGCCATCCAGCAAACGCTCAAGGAGGTCGGCACTCGTTACGATCTCAAGGATTCGCGCAGCTCGATCGAGCTCAACGACAAGGACCACAAGCTTTTGATTGAAAGCGCCGACGAATTTAAACTTAAAGCGGTGGCTGAGGTATTGCACCAGAAGCTGGTCAAGCGCGGCGTGCCGCTGCGCGCTCTTTCCGCTGGCAAGGTCGAGCCGGCCGCCGGCTCGCGCGCCCGCCAGGAGGTTGCCATTCAGCAGGGCATTCCCACCGAAAAGGCGCGCGAGATCGTCAAGTACATTAAAGACACCAAGAAAAGAGTCCAGGTCTCGATCCAATCCGACACCGTGCGCGTCGCCGGCAAGGATCGCGATACCCTGCAAGAAGTCATCGCCGCGCTGAAGCAGCACGACTTCGGCATTGACATGCAGTTCGCCAACTACCGCAGCTTGTGAGCGACGCCTCCCCTTCCCGAACCGTCGCGCCCGCGGGCGAGCGGACTTCGCCCTTCGACCTGGTGCGCGACTCCTTGCGCTTGGTCGAGGCGAAATTCCTCGAAGACACCGTCTCCGCCGTGGCCGGCATCACCGAGATCGGCCAGTATCTGCATGCCGGCGGCGGCAAGCGCGTCCGTCCGACGCTGGTTCTGCTCGCCGCCGGTTTGTGCGGTGTCGAAGGGCCGGGCGTGATCGCGCTCGCCACCGTCGTCGAAATGATTCACGCCGCCACGCTCATTCACGACGACGTGATTGACGGCGCCGAAATCCGCCGCGGCCGCCCTTCCACCAACTTCCGCTGGGGCACGCAGAAGTGCGTGCTGGCCGGCGATTGGCTCTACATGCAGGCCTTCAACGTCGCCCTGCGCGAGCGCAACTTCGCCATCCTCGACGAGCTGATCTCGCTCACCCAAGCCATGGTTGAAGGCGAGTTGTTGCAGCAGGAGATGACCGGCAAGGTCGTCACCCGCGCACAGCACCTCGCTCTGATCGAGCGCAAGACCGCCCGCTTGTTCGCCGTCTCCTGCAAGCTGGGCGCCATGCGCGGCGGCCGCGACACCGCCACCGTCGCCGCCTTGGGCGACTACGGCCATCACCTCGGCCTGGCCTTCCAAATGGTGGACGATCTCCTCGATCTGGTCGCCTCCACCGCGCAACTCGGCAAGCCGGTCGGCAACGACCTGCGCGAAGGCAAGATGACGCTGCCTTGCCTCGATGCCTATGCCGCCGCGCCCGCCGAGGGTCGCGCCCGCTTCGAGCGCGTGCTGCGCGACGGCGGCTTTCAGAACGTGCCCTTCGACGAGATCCAAGCCATGTTGGCCGCCAGCGGCTCGCTCGATCGCGCCCGCCTTGAAGCCCGCGAGCACGCCGAGCGGGCGCGCCAGCTCATCCTGCTCTTTCCGCCCTCTTCCTATCGCGACGCGCTCGAAGAGCTGCCCTCGCTCATGGTCGAGCGCATTTCCTGATCCCGCGCATGCCCCGCCGTGTCGAGACCGAGGTCAAGCTGGCCATTGCTTCGCCGCGCTCCGCCGCTCGCCGTCTCCGCCAGCTCGGCTTTCGCCTCCGCCGTCGCCGCCAGCTCGAAATCTCCTGGATCTTCGACGATGCCCGTGGCAGCCTGCGCCGCGCCGGACGCCTGTTGCGTCTGCGCCGCCGCGGCGCTACCTGGATGCTCACCGCCAAGGGCCCGCGCCGCCCGGGACGCTACAAAATCCGCCCCGAGGTCGAACTGCCGCTGCCGGCCGGCGGCGATATTGTCAGCCTGCTGGCGCAGCTCGGTCTGCGCCCCATCCTCCAATATCGCCGCTACCGCACCGTCTTCGCCGATGCGCGCGGCGAGGCCGGTCTCGACGAGACGTCCATCGGCTGCTTTCTCGAACTCGAGGGCCCGCCGCGCTGGATTGACCGCACCGCCCGCGCCGTGGGCTACGCGCCGCGCGACTACATCCTCCGCTCCTATCCCGACCTCTTCGCCCGCCGGCGTGCCAAGTCGTGATAATACGGTGGCGTTATGCGCCGCCGAGGCCTTGGTAGTACCTCGAAAGCGCCGCCGCCAGCCCGGCGCTGGTGTATTCGCTCGCCTCGATTGCCGGCTCTAGCCGTAACTCGCGCAGCGTCGCGCTGGTGATCGGACCGATCGCGGCCAGCACGACCCCTTCCAGACGATGGCGATAATCGGCCCCCAGCAGCCGCGCGAAGTTCGCCACCGTCGAGGAACTGGTGAAGAGCACGGCGTCGGGCCGGGTGCCGGCGCCGCTCGGGAAAAGCCGCTGCGCCTGCTCCTCCGCCCCTGCCGGCATCGTCGTGCGATACGCCGCGACCACTTCGACCTCCGCGCCGCGTTCGCGTAGCGCGCGCGGCAGCACGTTGCGCGCCACGGCGGCGCGCGGCAGCAGGATGCTTCGTCCGCGCAACTCGCGATTCTCCAGCGCCGCTACCACGCCTTCCGCCACGTAACTCTCCGGCACGATCTCGACGCGCCAGCCTCGCGCCTCGAGCGCGCGCGCCGTGGCCGGGCCGATGGCGCAGACCCAGGCTTGCGACGGCCGTTCCAGGCGCAAACCCAGTGCGCTGCCGCGCGCGAAGAACGCCTTGACGCCATTCGCGCTGGTGAAGATCAGGCCGTGATAACTGCCGAGCGCGCCGAGCGCCGCGTCGAGGGGCGCCCAGTCTTCGGGCGGCGCGATGGCGATGGTCGGCAACGCCAGCGCCGTGGCGCCCGCCGCCCGCAGCCGCGCCAGCAGGTCCTCTCCCTGTCCGGCGGCGCGCGTCACCACCACCCGGCGGCCGCGCAGTGCTCCATCCACCGCCGTCACGGAGCCTCCGGCAAGGTCACCGCCTCCAGCCGCGCCAGAATCTCCGCCGCGCCCTGTCGCTCCAGTTCCTTCGCCGCCTGCCGTCCCAGTGACGCCGCGGCGCCCGGAGCGCGCCGCGCGCTGGCGCGCGCGCGCAGGATGCGCGTCCCGTCCGGCTCTGCCACCAGCGCGTAAAGCCGCAGCTCCTCGTCGCTCACCTCGGCATGCGCCGCGATCGGCGTCTGGCAGCCGGCGCCCAGCGCGCGCAGCACCGTCCGCTCGGTCTCCGCCGCCAGCGCGCTGGCTTCATCGTTGAGCGCCAGGGCCGCCGCCCGCGTATCGTCGTCCTCGGCCCGGCATTCGAGCGCCAAGATGCCCTGGCCGACCGCCGGACACATTTGCTCCGGCGGCAGGTATTCGCAAATTGCATCGGTGCGCCCTAGGCGCACCAGCCCGGCGGCCGCCAGCAGCAGGGCATTGCACTCCCCCCGCGCCAGCTTGCCTAGCCGCGTATCGACGTTGCCGCGCAGCTCGACCGCCCGCAGGTCGGGGCGCAGCGCCAGCAGCTGCGCCCGCCGCCGCAAGCTGCTCGTCCCCACCGTCGCGCCCGCCGGCAAAGTCGCGAGCGTCGCTCCCGGCGGCGCGGCTAGGGCGTCGCGCGCGTCTTCGCGCGGCAGGAAGGCCGCGAGGATCAGGCCCGCCGGCAGCTCCGCCGCGACGTCCTTGAGACTGTGGACCGCCAGGTCGATCTCATGGCGCTCCAGCGCTTCTTCGATCTCTTTGGTGAAGAGTCCCTTGCCGCCAAACCGCGCCAGCGGCGCTTGCTGGATGCGATCGCCGCTGGTGGTGATGACCTTGACTTCGCATTGCCGCCCGTCGCCGGCCAGCCAGGCCGCCACGTGCCGCGCCTGCCAGAGCGCCAACTGCGAGCCGCGGGATCCGATGCGCAGCGGAGTCGCCGATTTCACACCTCAGTATAGGGGCCGAGGCGCGTCAACTGCGGCTCAGGTGAATCGATCCATCGCCGGTGTGGATCGCCAGTACACCCCCACCGCCGTTAATCTGCCCGTGAACGTTGTTCCGGCTGACCGCTCCGGTCATGGTTACCGGCAAGTCGAGCGTGATCGAACCGTCGCCGGTGCGGGCTTCAAGTTCGGCCTTGAAGGCAGCCGGTACGGCGAGGTCGATATTGCCGTCGCCGCTGCCCAGGGTCCAAGGCGAGGCGATCTTCGAGCCGTCGCTCGCCTGCACCCGCACGTTGCCGTCGCCGCTATGCAGCGTCAGCTCGTCGAAGCGCCCGCTCAGGCGGATATTGCCGTCTCCGGTCGTGCCGTCGAACTGGGCGGCGTCGAGGTTGTCCGCCTGTACGTTGCCGTCGCCCGTGTGCACGCGCAGCTTGCCACCGACGAAGGCCAGCGTCAGGTTGCCGTCGCCGGTGCGGGCATTGAGGGTCAAGCGGCGGGGAACCGTCAGCTCCACGCGCACCCAGCGCCCGCCCCAGCTCCAATTCCAATTCTCATGCGGCCGCCGCACTACCAAGTCCACCTCGTTGCCGTTTTGCGTTGGCGTGATTTCAATGCCGTGCGGCCCGATGGTCCAGCCGCTGGTGACCACCCGCGCGTCGATTTCCGGGCGGTCCCACGAGTTGATCTGCACGTTCCCATCGTTCGTCTCCACGTGCAGGATCGGCTCGCCCTGCACGGCGAAGCTTCGATGCCATTCGTCGCCCCGGGCCAGCAGGGGCAGCAATCCCACGGTTAACAGGCAGATGGCAAGTGTGCGCAGGCGCATGATAGGCTCTCCCGCCTCGAATATACGCGCCGGCTCGGAAAAAGTTCACCGCTCATTCCGCCCATTGCCGGGCCTGGGCAATCAGATGATCGCCGGCCCGGGCGGCGATAGCCTGGATCGTCAGCGCCGGATTGGCCGCGCCTTGCGTCACCATCACGCTGCCGTCGGCCACGAACAGGTTGGGAATATCGTGGCTCCGGCACCAGCCATCGACCACGCTGCGCTTCGGGTTGGCGCCCATGCGGCAGCCGCCCACGATGTGGGCGAAGCGCAGTTGCGCAAAGGCCCGCGATCCGCCCGCCGCCTCCAGCACCTCGACCGCCTGGCGCGTTGCCGCCGCGATCAATTTCTGATCGTTCTCGAAAAGATTGAATAAGACCTCGGCGATCGGCAGCCCAAAGCGATCGCGGTCGTCTTGCGATGTCCGCACGCAATTCCGCTCGTCGGGCAGCAATTCGCCCAAAATCCCCATCGCGGCGTAATGGTTGTAGTCGCGCATGGCCTCGCGCAGTTCCTCGCCCCACATGCCTTGGTCCGCGAGGGCCTCGGAGAACTCGGCCGGCAGCGGCGCGATGGTTTGCAGCGAATAGCCGCGCTTGAAATCGTTGCGCGAATCGGTCTCGTAAAAATCCTCCGAGCAGCACTGCGCCGGCGGGCCCTTGTACTGCCGCACCAGGTCCGGAAACCAGCCCACGCACTTGGCCGCCGCCTGCGCCATAAAATAATGCCCGACCGTCCCGCTGCGGTTGGCCAAGCCGTCCGGAAACAGTGAAGAGGCCGAGTTCAAGAGCAGCCGCGGCGTCTCGATCGCGTAGCCGCAGACAGCCGCGAAGCGCGTCTTCTGCCGATACTCTCTGCCGTCTTCGTCGAAACAAATCAGCGCCGTGATTTTGCCCTGGCCGTCGTGTTCCAGCCGCCCCACCATGGTGTCGGGGCGAATCTCCACCCCGCGCCGTATCGCCCGCGGCAGCTGGTTGGTGATCGGGCTGGCCTTGGCGTTGGGCTTGCAGCCGAGCAGGCACATGCCGCGATAGGTGCAGCGCGAGCGCCCGTCGGGCGTCGAGCTGCCGTTGAGGATCGACACTGGGCCCGTCACCCAGCGGATGCCGAGCTTCTCGCATCCCTCTGCCAGCTTCAGTCCCGCCGCCGAGATCAGGTGCGGGCCGTTGCGGTAGGGTCCGTGCGGCTTGCCCCATGGATACCAGAGCGGACCGGAAACCGGTTCCTCGTCTTCGAGCCATTCGTAATACGGCTCCAGATCCTCGTACCGGATCGGCCAGTCCTCGCCCACCCCGTCCAGACTCCGGGTACGAAAATCGGAGGGATGCAGCCGCGGCACGAAAGCCGCCATGTGCACGCTCGAGCCGCCCACGCACCGCCCGCTGTTGTTGCGCCCGAAGGCCAGCGGATGGCCGCCCCCGCTGATCCGGTCGTCGTTCCAATACAGTGGCCGCGCCGCCTCCTCATCGCTCACCATGTCTTCGAGCGGATCCACCACCGGCCCCGCCTCGAAAACCACGATTTTCAAGTTGGGAACCTGCGACAGTTTTTCGGCTAGCATGCTGCCGCCCGGCCCCGAGCCGACGATAGCGAAGTCGATCTCTTCGTCGCGGCGGTAGCGGCGCATTCGCTCGCGCATCAGTCGTTTGATGCTCAGGTGCTGCCACATGACTTCGCGCCTCAGGCGGCGCGCGCGCCACGCCGTTCCCGCTCCACCGCCCGATCCTCGCGCCGTTCCCAAGGATCCGGCTCGCCGTTCGTTAGCCGCATATAGCCCAAGGGATAGGCCGGCCCGCCGTACCCGATTTCGTTCCAGAGATAGGGATGGGCGTAAAAGATGCGCAGAACCGCCGTCGACAGCAGATGCCAAAAATGCTTGGGGTTGAGCCGCCGCCACGTCTCGCCCGGCGGATCGTGCCGCGCCAGCCGCGCGATCACCTCCCGCTGGCCGGCCGCCTCGAGCGCCGTGAAGATGCGGCCACCGATCGCCCCGGCGCTCTGGTCCATGGCGCGCGCTCCCAGGCGAAACGCCTCCCGCATCGGTGGCATGCCGGCATAGCGGTAGCCGTCGGTTTCATTGCGATCGAGCTTGCGATCGAGAAAGTTGACGATCGGCACCGTCCATGGATCGCGCTCCGGATCTTGCCCTGCCACCAAATCGCAAACCCGCTCGTAAAGCCGGCGCTCGTGCGCCGTGAAGAAGCGGATCGGCGGCGTCTGCTCCATACGCGCGCGGATCGCCTGCCACGTCGGTTCGTCCCAATGCGCCTGGTTGTCGAGCACGTCGTAGCCGGGATAGTAGCCGGTGTTCCGGTACTCGCTGCGAATCCGCTTCCGGCGCGGCGGGCGCCGGCTGCTAGGCGGCTGGGCGCTCATGAGGAGCCTCGCGAGGCGGTGCCAAGCGGGCGCGAGTTTCGGCCGCCTCGGCGCTGCGGTCGAGCAGCGCCGCCAGCAGTCCCACCGCGCCGACGCCGGAGAGGAGCAGGGGCGCGAAGAGCGGCGCGCCGGCCGGAATGTTGAAAAGGGATGCGTGAAAGCCGCCCGGACGGCGGTGAATGCCGCGCATGTGATAGAAAACGCCGGCCAGGCCGTCAGCCACCACCAGCCAGGAAGCCGCCGGCATCCAGCGCCGAAACGCCCGCCGGCTTTTGAGCGCGGCGGCACTGGCGGCTAGGAACGCCACGCTGGCGCCAATCGGCGTCCACATCGACCACTGGTTGAAGCTGCCGCGATAGTGCTCGGTGAGCGCCTCGAATCCGCCAATCAGCGCGCTGCCCACCGCGGCTGCCGTCAGCGCCTTCGATAGGCGCCGCGCCACGCGACCTAGGTCCGGGTCCCGGCCGTGCAGCGCCTCCCAGGTGGTCGCCACGCTAGCGACGACCGGCTCGTCCACCGCCTGCGCCATCTTCGCTATGGAGTCCGCCCGCCTAACCTTTTGTTGCCCGCCTTATCCCCCACAGCGAACCTTGGCCGCCAACACAGAATTGCAGATCGCCCGACCTCCCGCCTGGAGCGGAATGGCGTTCCAACCCCGGTGGGCGCGCTGGCACTAGAATGGGTGCCGAGAATGGCTCGCTTCGGCTTATGGGCGGCGCTCGTTGGGCTCGCGATACCGCTCACGGCGCAGCGGGTTCCTACCGCACGGGAGTTTGCCGCGGCGGCGAAGAACATCCGCCGCCTGCGGCCCGCGGCTTTCCCACGGCTACCGCCGGCTTTCGCGCGCACTCTAGAACGCCTGGGCTGCATGATTCCACAGCCCAACCCCGAGCAGATCCCACACGGGGATGCACCAATAAATAACGTCATCCACGGCGCCTTCGCCCGCCAGGGCGAGGCGGACTGGGCAGCGGTTTGCTCGCGGCGCGGCCAGTCGCGTGTGCGCATCTACTGGAGTCACGATCGGCCCTGCCCGGTCTGGCTGCCCGGCACGTTTCGGGACGCAGATTTCCTGCAAGGGTGGGGCGAAGGCCGTATCGTGTACAGCTTTTCGATAGCTGCCGTGAGCGAGCGGCAACTGCGGGGCTATCCGCCACCGGTGCCGCTCCGGCTGACCCATCAGGCGATAGATGCCGGTTTTCTGGGCAAGGCCTCGACGGTGTGGTACTGCAAGCAGGGGCGCTGGCACCGTATCGCGGGCGCCGACTAGGTCCGCCGCAGCCAACCCTGGCCGGCAACTCAGAATCCAACTTAGGTGGGGGATCAATTTGCCCGCTATCCCGACGCCATCCCGCCCGCTCGCCTCGCCGCGTTTTCTCCATCCGCACTCCCTCCCCCCGTTTGGGGAGGAGACCGTCGCTCATCGCCTGGCTCACGACGCGGTTCGACCGTATCTACAAGAATTTCACGAACATGCCTCAGTCGTAAGGCTCCCGCAGTCGAATTTCCTGGTCGCCCCCGCGCCGGCCCGCTGCCGCCGACGCATCTTCCCGCTCTACAATGCCTTGCGGTTTAACCTCGTCGCCGCCGCTGGTGTACACTCGCCTGTCGCTTACTCCCCCTTCGAGGTCTTCCGCATGGCGCTCTTCCGTCGCTCCTGGGCCGTAATCCCGTTTGTCGCTGCCAGCCTATGTCTCGGCTTGGCGGCCCAGAAGCCCTATACGGTTGCCGATATTTACGCCGAGCCCGGCCTGACCGGTTACGCCCCCTCCACCGTGGAGTGGAGCCCGGACGGCCGGCATTTCACCTATCTCTTGCAGCAGTCCGGCGACAGCCTGGCCGACCTCTATATCGTCGACGCCGCGACCGGCCAATCCCGCTTGCTGGTTAAGGGCACGGTGCTCGCCGGCGGCGCGCAGTTGCAGAACCATTCCGTCACCAGCGAGGTGCGCCACGAGCGCGAGACCCGCTACGGCATGGCCAGTTACCATTGGTCGCCGAAGGGCGATTTTCTCGTCTATGTGAACCGCGACCGGCTCTTCCGGTTCACTCCCGCCACCGGCCAAGTCGAAGAGTTGAGCGCCGAGCCCGGCTACAAGGAGAATCCACAAATCTCGCCCGATGAGCAGTGGATCAGCTACGTGCTCGATGGCGACGTGCACTACCTGCGCTTGCGGCCCGGCAGCGATGCCGAAGCGACCTCCATCGCGCCTCATCAAGATCAAATCATCAACGGCGGCATGGACTGGGTTTATCCCGAAGAACTCGATCTGCGCAGCGGTTACGCTTGGTCGCCCGACAGCAGCCGCATCGCCTTCATGCGTTTCGACGAGCATCCCGTGCCCGTCTATCCGATTCCCAATTTGCTGCCGCATTGGCCGACCGTGTACGAGGAAAAATACCCCAAGGCGGGCGACCCCAATCCCATCCTGCACTTCGGCGTCTATTCGCTCGCCACCCATCGCATCTCCTGGATCCACGTCGCCGGCATGCCCGACGAATATTTGCCCCGCATCGGCTGGATGCCGGACGGCCGGCACGTTTACGCGCTGGTGATGAACCGCGCTCAAACCGATGAAACGCTCTACGAGGCCGACCCCGATACCGGCGTCGCGCGCGCCATCCTGCATGAATCGAATCCCTATTGGCTCGATCCGGTTTTCGACTTCCATTTTTTCAAGACCAAACCGTGGCTGCTTTGGGCCTCCGATCGCGACGGCTGGCATCACCTCTATCTTTTCGACCTCGAGGGCCATGAGCTGCGCAAGCTCACCGACGGCCCCTGGCACGTCAAGCATTTCGAGGGCGTGGACGAAAAAGGGGGATGGGTTTACTTCACCGCTTCCATCGACCTGCCCTATCGCACCGACCTCTACCGCGTCTCGCTCTCCGGCGGTGCGCCGCAGCGGATCACGGCGGGCGACGGCACTCATGAAATCTCCCTGGCGCCGGATTTCGCCCATTACCTGGACACTTTCTCCACCGCGGCCCAGCCCCCGGTCATGAACTTGCGGGCGACCGAGGGCGGACCGGTCCATGTCGTCCATGTCGCTGCCGACGTCTCGGCCTACGATTTGCAGCGTCCCGAGTTCTTGCAAATCCTTGCCGCCGACGGCAAAACCAAGCTCTGGGCCTGGATGCTTAAGCCGCCGCATTTCGACCCGTCTCGCAAATACCCGGTGATCATGAATCAGTACGGCGGTCCGACGGCGCAGACCGTCAATGATGCTTGGGGTGGCGCCACTACTTGGTTCGACAATTTGCTGCTGCGCGACGGCTTTATCCTTTTCGACGTGGATAATCGCGCCAACATGTACTCCGACCGCGCTCAGCAAGCGCTGGTCAAGCATCATTTCGGACGCATCGAATTAGCCGATCAGCTGGCCGCGCTGCATTGGCTGAAAACCCAGCCCTATGTGGCCGCCGATCGCATCGGCATTTGGGGCTGGAGCTACGGCGGCTATATGACCTTGTACGAGCTGACCCGCGCCCCGGGAAATTGGAAGGCGGCGATCGCCGTGGCGCCGGTGACCAATTGGACGGATTACGACTCCATCTATACCGAGCGTTATATGGGCATGCCGCAGACCAATCCCCAGGGCTACCACGACAGCAGCCCGGTAAATTTCGCCGCCAACCTCCGCGACGACCTCCTGTTGGTGCACGGCAGCGGCGACGACAACGTCAATTTCCAGAATTCGCTCCAGTTCATTGAGCAACTGGTCGAGCACGATAAGCCCTTCCAGCTCATGATCTACCCCAATCGCACGCACGGCATCTCCGACCGCGCCGCCCGCACGCATCTTTTTTCGCTGATGGAGAACTTTTGGAAGCGCGAACTTCAGCCGTGAGCGCCGCGCCGGCCGCGGGCCGGCATTGGCGTATGGTTAAAGTATGCCCGTCCAAATCGGAGTTCGCGCTCACGCTTATGCGGAACCCATCGGTCTGTTGAGCGACTGCCATCGCCGCATTGAGATGTTCCTGGCCGCGCTGGAGCAGGCCGCGGAGCGGCTCGCGAGCCCGCCGGATCCGGCCATGAGCGCCGGCTTGGCGACGGCGCTGCGCTATTTTCGCGAAGCCGCGCCCAAACACAATGCCGATGAAGAGGCGTCGCTGTTTCCGCGCCTGCGCGCCTCCGGAGATGCCGCCGCCGCGGCCGCGCTCGACCTGCTCGCGCGCCTGGAAGCCGAGCATCGCTGGGCCGACCCGCTGCACGCCGCGGTCGATCGGCTGGGGGAGAAATACTTGTGTGAGGGGCCGCTGACCACCGCCGAGGCGGATCGTTTTCGCGCCGCCGTCGGCGAGTTGCGGCACATGTATCGCCAGCATATCGAGCTGGAGGATTCGGTGGTGTTTCCCCTCGCCTCGAGCCTGCTTTCGCCGGCGGAGCAAGCGGCGGTGGCGCGCGAAATGGCGGACCGGCGCAAGTCGCCGGCGGCAAGCTGACCCGGCGGCGCGGCGGCAAAGTGCGCCTTTTCGCCCGCCCGCGCTTCGCATCTGAACGGAGCGGAGTGGCAACGATGGGAGGCGGGGCATGCGCGTGGTGGTGACCGGCGGCGCCGGTTTTTTGGGGTCGCACTTTTGTGAGCGTTTGTTGGCGGAAGGCCATGGGGTGGTCTGCCTCGACAATCTGCTCACCGGCCAGGAGGAGAACCTGGCCTCGTTGCGGCGCGATGCCCGCTTCGTGTGGGAGAAGCGCGACGTCGCCGATCCGTTCAGCGTGGCTGGCTCCGTCTCCGCGGTGGTGCACCTGGCATCACCGGCCAGCCCGGCCGATTACCGGCGCTATCCCATCGAGACATTGCACTGTGGCAGCGCCGGAACCTACCAGGCGCTCGAGCTGGCGCGGAACAAGGGGGCGCGTTTCGTGTTGGCGTCCACTTCGGAGGTGTACGGCGATCCCACCGTCCATCCGCAGCGCGAAGAATATTGGGGCCATGTGAATCCGATCGGCCCGCGCTCCTGCTACGACGAAGCCAAGCGCTTCGCCGAGGCCATGACCAGCGCGTTTCGCCGGCTCCATCGCATGAGCACTCGCATCGCCCGTATCTTCAATACCTATGGTCCGCGCATGCGCTGCGACGACGGACGCCTCGTGCCCACGCTCGTGGCCCAAGCGCTCCGCGGCGAGCCGCTGACGGTCTACGGGCGGGGCGAGCAAACCCGCTCTTTCTGCTATGTAAGCGATTGGGTCGAGGCGCTGTGGCGGTTCTTGATGGCCGAGGACGACGGAGATCGGTTCGCATTGCCGGTGAACCTCGGCAATCCCGACGAGATCACCGTCCTGGAATTCGCCGAGCGGTTGCGGGCGCTGACGCAATGCGCGGCGCCCATCCAGTTCCATCCGCTGCCCGCCGACGATCCCAAGCGGCGGTGCCCCGAGATCGCCCGCGCGCGAGCCCTGCTCGATTGGCAGCCGCGCGTCGGCCTCGACGAGGGATTGCGGCTCACCCTCGCTTACTACCAGCGCCGCGCGGCGGGCGCCGTCGCCGGCCCGGTTTGACCCTCCTTGCCGCCGCGGCTAAAATAATTACGGTCTCGAACGGCCGCATTTCCGGCGGCCGTTTTTTCTTATCGCGCGCGGCGGCGTAGCTCAGATGGTTAGAGCGAGGGTCTCATAATCCCTAGGTCAGTGGTTCGAGTCCACTCGCCGCCACCATAGTTGCGAAACGGAAGACTGCGCTCGCCATGATCGACCCGGCCATCTTCAAAAGTTACGACGTGCGCGGACTTTATCCGGAGCAGTTGGATGAAGCCGGCGCGGCGGCGATCGCCCGCGCCTTCGCCGAGCTGCTGGGCGCCAAGACCTTGGTGGTGGCCAAGGACGTGCGCGCCTCCGGCCCCGCGCTGGCCGCTGCCGCCAGCGAAGCTTTGCTGTCGAGCGGCGTGGATATCGTGGATGTCGGCACGGTTTCGACCGATATGTTCTACTTTGCCGTCGCCACCTTGCCCGTGGATGGCGGCTTCACGGTCTCCGCTTCCCACAATCCCAAGCAATGGAACGGTTTCAACTTTTGCCGCCGCGGCGCGCAGCCGCTCTCGCTCACGAGCGGCCTGCGTGACGTGCGCGATCGCGCCTTGCGCCCCATGGCGGCGCCCAGCGGACCGCGCGGCCGGCGCGAAGAGCGCGACGTCTGGGAGAGCTTCGCGGATTATGTACTCTCCTACATTGACCGCGCCTTGATCCCAAGCCTGAGTGTGGTCGCCGATGCCAATTGCGGCATGCAGGTCAAAGTGCTCGAGCGGGTGATCGAGCGGGGCCGCCTGCCTCTCCAACTGCATGCGCTGCACGGTGAGCCGGATGGCGGATTCCCGGTTCCCGGCGGCGTTCCCAACCCCCTGCTGCCCGCCAATCACGCCGCCCTCTCCGCCCAGGTCACCTCGCGCGGGGCCGATCTCGGCGTCGCCTGGGACGCCGATGGCGACCGCTGCTTCTTCGTGGACGACACCGGCTATTTTCTTTCCGGCTATTTCACCACCGCCATCCTGGCCCGCTCCATCCTGCGTCGCCAGCCTGGCGCCACGGTGGTCATCGATCCACGCAGCATCTGGGCCACGCAGGAAACCATCGCCGAGCTGGGCGGCCGCACCGTGCTGAGCCGCGCCGGCATGACCATAATTCCCGAGGCGATGCGGGCCTCGGGCGCGGAATTCGCCGGCGAGATGTCCGGACACTTTTATTTCCGCCGCAATTGGTGCCGCGACAATGGCATGATCCCGCTGCTCATCTTGCTGGAGCTGCTGGGCCGGGAAGGGAAGCGGTTGGTGGATTTCGTGCGTCCCTTGCGGGCGCGCTTTTTCAGTTCCGGCGAGCTGAACTTCGAAGTGGAGGATCCGACGCGCGTGGTGGCCGAGGTGGCGGAGCGATTCACCGATGGCGAGCAGGATTTCACCGACGGCCTGTCGGTCGCCTACGACTCGTGGCGCTTCAACCTGCGTCCCTCGAATACCGAGCCGCTGCTGCGCCTCAACGTGGAAGCGCGCAGCCAAGCGGCCTTGGAGCGCGGCGAAGCGCGGGTGCGGCAGGCATTGGGCGCTGCGCGGGAAGTCCACGCCTAGCGAATCGTGCCGAGCGAGCCCTGCGGCGCCTCGATGTCGGCGCCGCGATACGTGGAAAGCACGTCCGAGAGCGAAACGACGCCCAGCAGCCGCGCGTCGGCGCGATGCACGACCGGCAGCACCGGCGCGTCGCCGGCCTCGCGCAGGAACATCTCCAGCGGCTCGTCGGGATGCAAAACCGGCAAACGCGCGCCGGCCGTGAACTCGGAGAGCGGCCGCTCCCCGTCCCCTTGCCGCACCAGGTCGCGCAGCCGGCTCGTGTGCAGGCCGGCCCAGGCGCCGTCGGTGTCTTCGATCAAAAGGAACTCGTGCTGGCCGAGTTGGGCCAGGGCATCGGCCACGTGGTCGCCCATGTGCGCCACCTGGCCGATCATGGGCCGCATCGCGTCCTCGACGTGCAGCACCTCTTCCTCTCGCCGCTCTTCCATCGAGGGTAAATCGAGCCCGTCTTGACGCGTGAGCAGGTCGAAGATCGCCGTCCGTTGCCAGTTGCGGGAGATGAAATATGCAATGGCATTCGAGATCAGCAGCGGCAGCACCACCGTATAGCTGCCGCTGACCTCGATGATCATGAATACCGAGGTCATCGGCGCGCGCAAGATGCCGGCAAAAGTAGTGCCCATGCCGACGAGCGCGTAAGCGCCGCTTGCCGCGGCCACGCGGGGAAAGAAGTGGTGCTCGAAGCCTCCGACCGCGCCGCCCAGCATGGCGCCGATTACCAGCGTGGGCGCGAACATGCCGCCCGGCGTGCCGCTCGTGAACGAGATCACGGTGGCCAGGATCTTGAACGCGGCCAAAATCGCCAGCGTGGTCCAGAGAAAATGGCCGTGCAGCGCCTGGTCCACGTACTCGTAGCCGGCGCCCATCACTTGCGGAAAGCGGAGTCCGATGACGCCGATCGCCAGGCCGGCCGCCGCCGGCAACACGAACTGCGTGCGCCGCGGCAGGGCGCGAACGCGCGGGCGCAGGTAGCCGACTGCCTTGACGAACAGCAGCGAGGCGAAGCCGCCGATCACGCCGAGCACCACGTACGCGGCCAATTCGACGGGGTTGCGCAGTTCGAAGGCCGGCACGCGAAACAGCGGCTCGCCCCCGAGAAACCAGCGGGCCACCACCGTGCCCGACACGGCCGATAGCACCACTGCGCCTAAAATGCCCACGCTCCACTGCCCGATCACTTCCTCGATCACGAACAGCACGGCGGCGATCGGAGCGTTAAAGGCGGCCGCCAAGCCGGCGGCGGCGCCAAGCGGCGCCAGCAGCCGCAGGCGGGCGCGGGAAAGGCGCAACTTGCGCCCCACCAGCGAGGCCAGGCCGGCGCCGACTTGCAGCGCCGGGTCCTCGGGGCCCAGCGATTGGCCGCTGCCGATGGCCAAAGCGGCGGTGAGAAATTTACCGACGACGGTACGAAAGGGAATGAAGCCGTCGAAGATGTAAACGGCGGCTTTCGTCTGATTCACGCCGCTGCCACCGGCGGCGGGAAAAATGCCGAATAGCAGCGCGGCAATGGCCAAGCCCACCAACGTAGGCGCCAAGATGAGGCGCAGCGGAGAGGGAGTCAGCGACGAGCCGAGCGCGTCCAGGCGTATCCACTCGATCGTCACCCGAAAGCAGACGACCGCCAGGCCGGCCACAATGCCGATCAAGATGGCCAGAAAGAGAAACAGCCGCTCCTCGCGCTTGGCGGCCAGGCGGCGTGCTAGGCGCGAAGGCCAAGCGGCGGTTTGCGAAGCCGCCGGCGCGGCGACATGTTCGGAACTCATGGCGCGGTCGCCTCGCGCACGTGAGCGAGCAGCAACAAAGCAAGGTCGTTGCCGGTGGGCGGGCTACACGCTCGCTCGGTCTCTTCCTCGACGGCGAAGATGAACGCCATGGTGTTGGGAATGGCGTTGGCGTCACGGAAAAAGCGCGCCCGGGGCCGGCTGGCAATGGCCTTGGCGCGGGCCAGGAGCGCCGCCCACGCCGAGGCGCCGCGGCCCTGCCGCGC
>JBOGKX010000047.1:0-1052 GCA_050746125.1 Terriglobales bacterium
GTCGCTGGTGGTGGTAAAGGTCTGGCTGGCGGCGGCCAGGCCTTCGGCCGCGCTGGTGGCGGCGCTGGTCAGGCTGCCCACAAACGATTTGTCGTCGCTGGCGAGGGTGCCGGCCAGGCTGTCGGCCAATGGACCGAGCTGGCCGGCCAGGGTGGTTTCGTCGGAACCGGTGGCGGCGGCCCAAGAATTCTCGGCGGCGGCCAGCGCGTCGGCCTGGGCGCTTTCGGCGTCGCCGATTTTACTGACGCGCGTGACGTTGGCCTCGGCCAAGGTGATGGCGTAGTTGGCCTTCACCGCCGCCGTGTTGTCGGACGGAGCGGAGTTGCTTCCGCCGTTCAAAAACTCTTGATACGCGGCGAAGTACGCGGTGAGGCCGGCGGCCTCGGCGGCGTGAATCGACTTAAGTCGTTTCGGAGCGGAATCCGGCGCACTGCTAGTGCAAATTTGCACTTGCCGTGGGAACTCGAAGGATTCGCTTGTTAGACCACCCACGAGCGGTGGTTTTTGCGACTGCGACGTTTTTCGAGTTACGACGATTCGACGGTGGGCGCGATGACCGGCTCGACGCACGGCGCGCGGCGATGTTGACCATTCCAAGCCAGCCGCGCGATACGATTTTGCGAGTTTGGTCGTCATCGTCGAAAACGGGCCAAACCAGCGGGCGGCTATCATGGAACGGAATTCATTCCGTTTCGCAGGACCACCGTGGATTTTTTGAGGCATTGGCTCCAATGTCCAAAGGATTCCCAAACCCAAATCCGAAAACAGCGGCCTCGACCCCTTTGTTACCTACGCCTCGGATCACGACGTGAAACAGCATTCCGCCTGGGGCTAATCTCGCGGGTCTCGGCATGAGTTCAACCTAAACTTACCACCCGCTTCCGTCAATATTGGACCTGTCCCGTTTAGTTGCCTCTTGCCGTCGCGACCGCAGGCGAATTTGCGTTGCCGCTCCAGCTTCAATTCCAGCTTCGCTTGCGCCAGCTCGCGTTCGAGCCGTTCATTTTCCGCAACCAGCTTGGAAATCTGCTGCCGCTCGAAGTCCAACTGGC
>JBOGKX010000048.1:0-20520 GCA_050746125.1 Terriglobales bacterium
GGCCTGCCGCGGCGCGAGCGCGCCGGCTGCCAAGGCAAATAGCGCGTGCAGCAAATAGAAGCTGGCCAGCGCCAGGCAGACCAGACGGGCTAAGTAGGGAAGCGTCATTGCCCGTTCTCCTTGGATACCTGTTGGGCCAAGTGTTGCCGGCGGCGGCGAATCTTTTTTTCCAAGGCCGCGAGCTGTTCTTGATCGAGCGGGCCGGCGGCATCGAGCAAGCTTGAGAAGAGCATGTCGCGGGAGGTTTCCGGCTGCGAGAGGAACTGTGCCACGAGCGCCTGCGCGCGCTCGCGTTCCCAGGCGGCGCGGCTCAGGCGCGTGGCATAGCGAAAGGCGCGGTCGCACTTGCGCCGCTCGAGCAGGCCCTTCTTGAAGAGCCGGTCGAGGGTGGTCATCACCGTGGTGTAGGCGAGCGGGCGCGGCAGCCGCTCGGCGACTTCGCGCACGTTCGATTCGCCCCGCGCCCACACCACCTCCATCACCTGCGCTTCCAGGAAGCCGAGCGGCTGCAAGCGGGCGGAATCGCGATGAGCGCCGAAGCCAAACATCGACCACAGGGTACCGGTTTTGGGGATCGAAGCACAAGGAATGCGACGGTGCTAGACTTGGCGCGAAAGAGGGGTTCCATGCCGGCGGCGACAAGCTCGGGCCGCGTTTCGATCGAGGAATATCGGCGCACCAGTTACGAGCCGGATGCGGAATACGTTGACGGCTGCATCGAGAAGCGGCCGATGGGCGAATACGATCACGCAGCCTGGCAAGAGGCGCTGCTGCTGTGGTTCCGGCAGCATGCGGCGGAATGGCGAATCCGAGTCAAGCCGGAGCTGCGCGTGCAGGTCTCGGCCACGCGGTTCCGGGTTCCCGATATCACGGTGCTGGGGCGCGAGCGGCCAATCGAGCCGGTAATTACGAAACCACCGCTGGCGGTCTTCGAGATCCTGTCGCCGGAGGACAGCCTCAGCCGAATGTTGGTGAAGCTGGCCGACTATGAGGCGATGGGCATTTCGCAGATCTGGGTCGTCGAGCCCGGCAGCGGACGAGCCTATCGGTATCAGGGCGGGGCGCTATTGCCGAGAGCCGAGTTCGGGGCGCCGGGCGAGGCGATCCATTTCGACTTTGCGGCGGTCGCGGCGTTGCTCGACTAGCGGCGAGTGGCGGCGTAGTCAGGCGGCGCGGGGCTCGGCTTCGCTTTGGCCGGGCTCGTGGACGTCTTGCGCGGCGACGAGGGGCAAGATGGCGCCGCCCTGGCGCAGCACCGCTATGGAAGCGCGGGGCCCCTGGCGCAGCAGCGCCATCTCCAGGGCGTCTTGCACCGTCTGGGCGGGCCGGAAGCCGAGCTGGCGGGCCTGATCGGCGGCGATTCCGGTCGAGACCATAATGCAGTCGGCGTGGTCGATCACCTGCGCCGTATAGGCCATCACCGCGGCGCCCATCACGTCATGAATCCGCCTCCCCTCGACCATGCGCCGGATCTGCGCGTAGGGCATGTAGCCGAGCTCGAGCAGGATGGGGTGGTTCGCGGCCACGCCCTCGGGCGAGGAGGTGACCAGGATCAGCGAACCGCCGCGCCGCACCGCCATGGTGCCGGCATAGATGCCCTTCGCCGATTGCCAGAAGTCGCGGTCGGCGGGATACGATTCCACGATCGCGATGTCGGCGCGGCGCGGCATCGGAACGCCGTAGATGCGCCGCGCCAGCTCGCAGCCGGCGCGGTGGGCCTCCACCGGATCGCCGACGAAGCAGCCGGCGACGTGCTGGCCGGAGAGCACCACGTTGACCAGGTAGCCGAGGCCGGCGACGCGGGCGGCGCGGTCAATGCGCTCGCGCAGCGGGTTGTCGCGCACCCCCATCAACTGCTCGGACCATCGCAGGGCGCCTTCCCAATGGTTGAAGGCGGCGGCGGCTTGGCCGGCGCAGCCGGGAAAGACAATCTTGGCGCCGCCGGAGAATCCCTTGATGCGGTGGATGCCGATGTGGCCGATGCCCACCGCGATCCCGCGGTCGCGCAAGAGCTGGTTGGCCACGACCGGAAAGCCGTCGGGCAGCCGGCCCCAGTCGTGCAGTTGCGCGCGATCCTCGTAATCATGCTGTTGGACGCGGTAGCGACGGCGAAACGAGCCGAGCTTGAGATCCAGCTCCTCGTCCGTCATCGGCCGATGCGAGCCCTTGCAAACCAGCACGTCCACGTCCTGGTCGGCCACGCCGGCGGCCTCGAGTTCCTCGGCGACATAGGGGAGCAGCCGCGCCACGGGGGTGTGGCGCGTGGCATCATCCACCAGCAGCAGCGGGGCGCCGCCGGCGGCGGCGGCGCGCAGCGGGGGCGCGCCGATGGGGGCGGCGAAAGCGCGGCGCAGCAACAACTCCTCGTCGGCCGGCGCTTCCTCGCGCGGCCCGAAGATGCCCATCAGATTGCCGTCGGGGATTTCCACCGGACCGATGCCGGGATACGGAAACGTGACGTTCAGCTCAGGCCTCCAGGTCCTTGACCTTGTCGCGGAAGATGGTGAGGGCGATGCGGCCGCGATTCGGCTCGCCCCGCGCCAACGACTCGGCCAAACGCACGCCCTGCCGTGCCGTGGCGCGTGCCGGCATGGGCGGCTCGAAGGGATCGGTCAAGCACTCCACCAGCGCCGGCCGCGGGCTGGCGATCGCCTTCAGCAGCACGGAGCGAATCTCGCCTGGATCTTCCACCGTGAAGCCGATGCCGCCGCAGGCGCGCGCGTAGGCGGCGAAGTCGATAGGCTGGAGCTCGCACTGGTACTCGGGGTTGCCGAGGAACACCATCTGCTCCCATTTGATCTGCCCGAGCGTATTGTTCTTGATCAGCACCACGGTGAGCGGCAACTGGTACTTGACGGCGGTGGCGAACTCGCCCATCAGCATGGTAAAGGCGCCGTCGCCGACGAAGGCGATGGCGCGCCGGTTGGGGAAGGCGGCGGCGGCCGCCACCCCGTAGGGCAGGCCCGGGGCCATGGTGGCCAGCGTGCCGCACATGCCCCACTTCTGCTCGCCCCGAATCGAGAACTGGCGCGCCAGCCACGTGGTCACGGTGCCGCAATCGCAGGCGATGACGGCGTCGCGCGGGGCGACTTCCGACAAGGTGCGCGCTACCACCTCCGGCCGCATCGGCCGGCGCTGATCGGTGCCGCGAAGCCGCATCAGCTCGTTCCACTCCTTCATCCGCTTTTGCGTCTTTTTCAGCAGGCCGCGGTCGGAGTGCTTCTTGATCATCGGCAGCAGCAAGCGCAGCGTGGCGGCCGAGTCGCCGACCAAGCCCGCCGCGATCGGGAAGCGCATGCCGAGCCGCTCGGGACGCAGCTCGATCTGGATGCCGGCGACGTCTTTCCGTTTCTCGGGCAGCCACTGCATGTAAGGAAACGACGTGCCGATCAGCAGCAGCGTGTCGCACTCTTCCATGGCTTCTTCGGCAGGCGCGGTGCCGATCAGCCCCAGCCCGCCGGCGTTGAGGGGATGATCGTCGGGGATCGCCGCCTTGCCCAACAGCGCCTTGACGATCGGCGCGCCCAACCGCTCGCCCAGGCCGATCAATTCCTGCCGCGCATGCACCGCGCCGGCGCCCGCGAGAATGACGATGCGCCGGCCGCGGTTGAGCAGGTCGGCGGCACGCCGCAAGTCGGCCTCGCACGGCACGCTGACGTAATGCGCCGCCACCGCCGACGTATGGGTGCGCGCCGGCTTCATGGGCGAGGGCTTTTCGGTCGGCGGCAGATCTTGTACGTCCACGGGAATATTGATGTGCGAAACGTTCGAGCGGCCGAGCGCGTGGCGGCAGGCCAGGTCGGTCACCATCTCCGCCTGCCCGGCGGTGTTGATGGCTTCGTTGTAGCCGGCCACGTCGCTGAAGAGCTGCAGCAGATTCACCTCCTGCTGGTAGGAAGATCCCTTCAGGTCGCTATAAGTCTGTCCGGTGATGGCCAGCACGGGCGCCTGATCGAGCTTGGCGTCGTAGAGACCGTTCAGCAGATGGATGGCTCCCGGACCCGAGGTGGCGATGCAGACGCCCAACCGGCCGGTGTATTTGGCGTGAGCGGCGGCCATGAAAGCGGCCGCTTCCTCATGGCGCGTCTGAATGAAGCGGATGCGCTCCTGCTTTTTACGCAACGCCTCGAAGACACCGTTGATGCCGTCGCCGGGCAGGCCAAAGATGGTGTCCACGCCCCAATCGAGCAGCGTGTCCACGATCACGTCGGAGAGGGTGTGGGCGGCGCGGCCACGGAAAAACGCCGGAAGGGCAGCCATGCCAAAAGGGAAGGTAGGACGCGCCTCCGGGTTGCACGCCAAGATTGGCGGGGCGATAAGGGCACATCGCTTCGTTGTCAGTCGCTCGGCCTCCTTCATGTACATGGGCGTACGCTCAGTCGGCCTCGCTCCTTCCGCCTCGCGCTGCGCTCCTTATCGCCCCGCTCGGGCGGCATCTCTCGGCCTCCGAAATGCAAGTGCCGCGGCAGGACGCGGCAACTTGGAGAGGCCCTGAGCGGAGCGGGCCTCCGTTGCCGGCCAAGGAATTTCCGTCAGGAAATTCCGCCTTTAACGAAGCCGGGCCGCAGCCGCGACCTGGGGTCCCCAGCGCCGCAACGGTGCTGGGGTGGGGACCAACGGGAGCGGCGTCCAGAGTAAGGGCGGCCCCGCCGCTTTCCGGCCTGGTCGCGGCGGGCTTGGCCGGTTATGCGGAGGTGGGGAGCGCGGCCTCGGATGCCAGCGCCGGCCGCGCGCCGGCTTTGGCCAGGACCCAATAGATCACGAAGCCGACCACGAAGGAGTACAGCACCGCCGGATGATCGGCCTGTTTCCAACTCGCCGGGATGGGCAAGTGCTGCCCGATGCCGACCAGGAAGCCGAGCGCCCAGGCGGCATAGCCGGCCCAATTGATTCCGCGCCGCGGTCCCGACCACTGCCGTCCGGCGAGCAAATAATCGGCGGCCATGGCGCCGCAGATCGGCCCGAACGAGGCGCCGATGATGACGAAAAACGCGATCAGGTTGGCGACCACGCCGGTGATGGCGAGCAGCACGCCCACCGTCACGCCGATCAAAGTGGAAAGCGCCTTGGGTACTTTCGGCAGCATGGTCCCGAAGCTATTGGAGGCAATGAAGGCGCAAAAGCTGGTGGGAACCAGCGAGGCGGCGGCGAACAGGAAGAAGATCACGCCCGACAGCGCGCCCACGCTTTGAATCGTCGCCGTATAGTCGAACGTGGTGACCGCGCCGCTGCCATAGGCGCCGGCAATGCTGAGCAGCGGGAGCCCGCCCGCCACCACAATGGCCAGCACGATGCCGATCAGCCCGCCCCAGGCCACGTCGCGCCGGTCGCGGCTATTGATGCCGAAATCGGCGCCGGCCGCTCCCGCCGTGGCGAAGAAGCCGATCACGATTTCAAGCATCAGGGCGAAGGCTTGGCCGGAGTGTTGCGCCGGCGGCTGGTAATGCGCAATGCCGCGCCGGGTGGCGAAGAAGACGATCAGGATCATCGCCAGCGGCACCCAGTTCAAGAACTGCGCCACCTTGGCCACGTGCCCGATGCCCTTGATCGCCACCCAGGCCAGCGCATAGCCCCAGACGATGGCGATAATCGTGAAAGCCAGGTGCGAGGCGGTGTGCAAGCCCTGCACGATGTACTGGGCGGCGAAATAGGTCGCCACCGCGAACCAGCCGATCTGCAACACTCCCATCAGCAAGCCCGGCATCACGTAGCCGCCGCGCGCGCCAAAGGTGGAGGCGCCGACGATATAGAGGGGCTGCCCGGTCTTCATGCCCAGCATGGCCGGCGCGTAGTAGTAGAGCGCGAAGCACAGCAGCCCCGCCACCAGCAGGCCCAGGAAGCAGACGCCCAGTTGCGCCTGGCTCAGCGTGCCAACGGCGATGTTGATGTAGAAGACCACCCACAGGAATATGCCGGCGTAGGAGGGGGCGGTGTTCTTGTACCAGGGCTTGCGGTTGGAGGCGGGGTTCGCAGCCGACGCCTGCAAGTAGCTGGGCAGGGAATTGGGCATGGGCATAGGACGAGCGACATCGCTCGACTAGGCCGGTAGCATATACCAAATCTGTCGGCCCGCGACCCGGCGCGGGCGGCAGGCCGCGCTTCGCTAGCCGCTGCGAGCCTCGTCGAGCCGGCCGGGCAAGTACATCCGCAGGAAGCGCTGCGCCAGCAAGAAGCCATCCTGCCGCTGCTGGGTGAATTCCTCGCCCGTATCGTTGCCACCCCAAAACGCGTCCTCGTGCTCGACGGCGATGCCGCCGGCAAAGCGGTCCTGCAACAGCACGGTGATGAACGCCGGCCAATCCACCAGCCCTTGGCCGGGAATGCGGTAACGCCACCAGCCCTGGCCGTGGATCCCCACCTCTTGCAACACCGGCTTCGTGATCTCGGTGTCCTTGGCGTGCACGGCGAGAATGCGCGGCCGAATCTCCCACGCCGCGCGCACCGGGTCGATGTACTGCCGCACCAGGTGCGACGGGTCGAACTCGAGGCCCAGGCGCGGGCTCGGCACCTGCGCGAATACCGCCTTCCAGGCCGCGGGATAGGTGGCGAAGTTGGTCACGGTGGGATAGTTTTCCCAACCCATCGTCATGTCCAGGCGCTCGCAGACGGGCAAGTACTTTTCGTTGAAGGCGGCCGCCAGCTCCGCCGCCTGGCGCTCCATGGGCGCGCCCCGCTGCCCGCCGCTGAAGGTGCCGACGAACTTGCAGCCGAGGCGATGGCCGAGCTCGAGGGCGCGGATGAACTTGGCCTGCGCCGCCGCCCGCCGGCCGGCGTCGGCGTCGATATGGTTGTAACCCCACATGCACTCGATGCTGATGATGCGGATGGCGGCTTCCCGCGCCGCCGCCAGCATGCCATCGATCTGCGGGTCGCTCAGCTTGTCGGGATCGAAAAACTCGTCCGACGCCAGCACCACCCCTTCATAGCCGGCGCGCGCCGCGAATGCCAGCTTGGCGGGCGAATAGCGGGTGATGATCGAGAGCTTGGGATAAGGAGTAGGACCAGGCATGGCGGCCGGGGCGGGCGCGGCGGCAGGGGCCAGCGGCGCCGCGGCGGCCAGCGGCGCGGCCGCGCCCAAGACGGCGGCGGAAGCGCCACTCAGTTTAAGGAAGTCACGGCGGAGAAAGTCTGACATGGCAGAGCTCCGGAAACGAAGGTCCAGCGTACAGCAGTTCGCTCGGCCACCGTCAAGAGGGCAAACCGTCACCCCCCCAGTCGCCAAGGCCAGCCGTCAACCGTTGTCGGACGAACCGTGGATCACGATCATGGTCATGGTAATATGGTCATGTCATGAAGCGCATGGCGGCAGGCGAATTCAAGGCCAAATGTCTGGCGGTGATGGACGAGGTGCAAGCCACCGGCGAACCGGTCGTCATCACCAAGCGCGGGAACCCGGTGGCGCGCCTCATCGCCGAACCCATGCGCAAGGACGACATCTTCGGGTTCTGGCGGGGCAAAGGCAAAATCGTCGGCGACATCGTCTCGCCGATCTCCCCTTGGCACGAGTGGAACGTGATGCGTGAAGCGCCGCCACCGCGACCACCGCGCAAGCGTCGCCGGTGATCCTTTTGGACACGCACGTGTTGCTTTGGATGGGCTTCGCGTCCGAGCGCCTCTCGCGGCCGGCGGCGGAGGCGATCGCGGCGGCGCGCGTTGGGGGTGGCGTCGGCATCGCCGCCATTACGCTCTGGGAGATCGCCTGGCTGGTTTCGCGCGGGCGGATTTCGCTGAACGAGCCGACGCGTGTTTGGCTCGCGGGAGTTCCACAGCGTGCCTCTGTCCAGGCCCTCACCGCCGCAGTGGCGCTAGCCGCGGCCGAATTAGGCGCGGAGTTTCCCAACGATGCTTGCGACCGGCTCATCGCCGGCACGGCGCTCGCGCTCGGCGCGCCTTTGGTGACCAGCGACATCGCCATACGCCGCAGCCGCCGCCTGACCACCATTTGGTGATCCGTGAAGACGTTAAAATCGAAAGGTGCCGGGTTATTGGCTTAGCAATTTCGGCTGCCGGACCAACCAGGCCGATGGCGCCGCGGTCGAGCGGCAATTGCGCGCCGCCGGCTTTGTTCCGGCCGCCGCGCCGGGCGCCGCCGATCTCGTCGTGCTCAATACCTGCACGGTGACCGCGCACGCCGACGCCGATGCGCGCGCCGCCATCCGCCGCCTGCGGCGCGAAAACGCCGCCGCCCGCATCCTGGTCACCGGATGCTATGCGCAGCGCGCGCCGGAAGAGTTGCGAGCGCTGCCCGGCGTGGATTGGGTCGTCGGCCACGAGGGCAAAGACGGCATTGCCGCGTTGGCCGCGGGCAGGGAAGCGGCGCTGATCCCCGCCGAGGCGCTCGGCGCCGCGCCCGCGGCGCACACCGAAGTCGCCTCCGCCTGCGGGCGCACGCGCCCCAACGTCAAAGCCCAGGACGGCTGCAACAACCGCTGCGCGTTCTGCGTCATCCCCAGCGTGCGCGGCGCCAGCCGCTCGCGGTCGCTCGGCCTGGTGCTGGCGGAGATTCAGCGCCACGCCGACGAAGGCGCGGCCGAAGTCGTGCTGACCGGCATCAACCTCGGGCAATGGGGACGCGATCTCGACGGCAAGCTGCGGTTCCCCGACCTCGTCGCCGCCATTCTGGCGCGCACCTCGCTGCGCCGTTTGCGCCTCAGTTCCGTCGAGCCCATGGATTGGAGCGACGACCTCGTCGCCCTTATGGCGGCGGAGCCGCGCCTGGCCCCGCACGCCCATATCCCCTTGCAGTCGGGCTGCGACGCGGTGCTGCGCCGCATGCATCGCCGCTACCGTCCCTGGCACTACGCCGAAAAGGCGCGCCGCATCCGCGAGCGCCTGCCCCACGCCGCCATCGGCGCCGACGTGATGGCCGCGTTTCCCGGCGAGAGTGAAGCCGAATTCGAGGAATCCCGCGCTTTCATCGCCGCCCTGCCGCTCACCTACCTGCATGTCTTCACCTACTCGCCGCGGCCCGGGACGGAAGCGGCACGCCGCGCCAACGAGCAGGCGTGGCGCCCGGTTGCGTCGGAGGCGGCGGCGCGCCGCAGCCGCGAGTTGCATGCGCTCGGCGCGGCCAAGCGCGCCGCCTTCGCGCAGCGCTTCGCCGGCGGGCTGCTCGAAGTTGTAACCCTTGAACCCGGCCCCGACGCCACGCCCGCCCTCAGCGGTAATTTCCTGCAAGTGACGCTCCCCGGCAGCCTTCCCGGCAATCAAACGCTCCGGGTGCGCGTAACCGACGCCACGCGCGTGCCGCTCGCCGCCGTTCCCGCCTAGCAGCCGCTGCCGGCACGCTCAAAATTCTTGTTGACGCGACGTGTACTCAAGTTGTACTTTTATGACTATCAAGTCAGTTTTCTGACATTTGGGCCATAGGGAGAGTCTATTCGTGCCAATCGAGGGCAAAACGCGTCGCGAAGTGCTGACCGAATTTCGCCACGCCGAGATCTTGGCTGCGGCGCGCAAGGTCTTCGCCGAAAAAGGATTTCGCGAGGCCACGCTGGACCAGATCGCGACCGAGGCGGGGATTGCCAAGGGCACCCTCTACCTCTATTTCGAGAGCAAAGAGGAGATCTTTTGGGCGGCGGTGCGGGAGCGGCTGCTCGAGCTGCAAGAGAGGCTCAAGGAAGTGGTGGCGCGGCCAGGGACGGCGCGCGAGCGGATTCGCGAGGTGTTGCGCGTCCGCTTCGAGATGATGCGCCGCGACGAGCAGTTCAAGCGCGTCTATTTCGCCGAGTTCGGGCAGTTGTGCGGCTACGGCGGGCCGCACGCGGCGGAGTTCCGCGAACTGCAAGTGAACGCGGCGCGCCTGCTGGCGCCAGTCTTCTCGGAAGGCATAGCCAGCGGCGAACTGCGGGAGGTCCCGCCGCTCGAGACCGCCATGGCGCTGACGGATCTGGTGCGCGGCACCTCGGCGCTGTCGTTGTTTGGTTTGCACGAGAACAACGTGGACATGGAGCAGTTCATCTTCGATCTGTTTTGGCGCGGCGTGCGAAACGGAGAGGCCCAATCATGAAACCGTCCTGGCAGCACCGAGGAATCGCTTGTCTGCTGGCGCTCACGAGCGGCGCTCTCGCGGCCGCGGCGCAGGCGCCGACCGGCGCGCCGCCACCGGCACAGCCGGCCTACGCCCCCATGCCGGTGATGCAGACGCCCGCTCCGGCACTCGCGCCGCAGTTTCCCGCGCTGGCGGGCGGCGTGCCGCGCGGACAGGCCAGCTCGCAGCCGATCCCGCTCACGTTGGATGATGCCATCGGGCGCGGTCTGCGCAACAACCTGGCGCTGCTGGTCAGCTCCTCCGCCTCCGAGCAGGCGCGCGGCGCGCGTTGGCAGGCGCTCTCGGCGCTGCTGCCCCAGGTTTCGGCCGCGGCCAGCGAAGAAGAGACCAAAATCAATCTCGCCGCTTTCGGCTTTTCCTTTCCCGGCACGCCGCAGATCGTCGGCCCGTTTCACGTCTTCGATGCGCGCGGCTTCCTGCACCAATCGGTGCTCGACGTTGCCGGCATCGAGGGATGGCGGTCGGCGCGGGCGCAAGAGCGGGCTGCGCAACACTCCTATCGCGAGATTCGCGACTTGGTGGTGCTGGCGGTGGCCAATCAGTACCTGCTGACCGTGGCCGATGGCGGGCGCGTGGCGGCGGCGCAAGCGCAGTTGGCGACGGCCACGCAGGCGCGCCAGCAGGCCGAGGACATGCACCGCGCCGGCACGGTCTCCGCCCTGGACGTGGTGCGGGCACAGGTGCAGGAAGATCGCGAGCGGCAAAATTTGATCGTCCAGCAAAACGACCTCGCCAAGCAGCGCTTGGCGCTGGCGCGCGCCATTGGGCTGCCGGAGGGGCAGCGCTTCGCCGTCGTGGATCAGATTCCCTACGCGCCGCCGCCGGCGCTGGAGCCGGCCGCCGCCGTGGCCGCGGCCTTGGCCACGCGCCCCGATTACCGCGCCGCGCAAGATACGGTGAAGGCGGCGCAACTGGCGCTGGCCGGCACGCGGAGCCGCCGCCTGCCCTCGCTGAACTTCGACGCCAATTACGGCACCATCGGCCAGGCCATCACCGAAAATCATCCGACCTTTACCTTGGCCGGCTCGATCGAGGTGCCGGTCTTCGTCGGCGGGCGCATTCATGGCGAAGCGCTGGCGGACCAGGCGCGGCTGCGCGAAGCCGAGGATCGCGCCGCCGACCTGCGCGCCGCGATCGCCAACCAGGTGCGCACCGCCTTGCTGGACATGAACGCCGCCAATAGCCAGGTGCAAGTGGCAACCCACGCGCGCGGATTGGCGGAACAAGAATTGAACTTGGCGCGGGATCGCTTTCGCGCCGGAGTGGCGGGGAATTTGGAAGAGGTCGAAGCCGAGCAGGAAGTGGCCGTGGCGCAAGAGAACTACATCGCAAGCCTGTATGCCTATAACGCCGCCAAGGCGCGCTTGGCGCAAGCCTTGGGCGTGGCCGAGTCCGCCTATCGCCGCTATTTGCAAGGAGTGAAGTAATGGCTATTCATGGAATCGAGACGCCGGAGCAGACCCCGCCGGCCGCGCCACCCAGCGAGCCGCCGCGGCAGCCGCGCAGCCGCCGGCGCGCGCTGTTGATCGGGGCGGTGCTGGTGATCGCGGCGATCACGGTGTCGCTCTACGTCTATTACCGCAACCGCGAGAGCACCGACGACGCCCAGATCGAGGCGCACGTGGATCCGATCGCGCCGCGCGTGGCGGGCACGGTCACCGAAGTGGACGTGCTGGAAAACCAGCGCGTCACCGCCGGCCAGGTGCTCTTCAAGCTCGACGACCGCGATTACCGCCTCGCCCTGGAGCACGCGCAAGCCGATCTGCAAGCGGCGGAAGCGGCGGCGCGCGCGGCGTCGAGCGGCGTGCCGATCATGCGCACTTCGACCGGCAGCAACATCAGCAGCGCCGACGCCGCGTTGATCCAGGCGCGCGCCGCATATAGCGTCGCCCAGCAGCAGCAGGCGCTGGCCGCGGCGCGGGAGACGGCCGCCGAGGCCGATCTGCGCCAGGCGCAGGCCAACGCGCAAAAAGCGGCCCACGACGAGCGCCGCTACGGGCAACTGGCGGCCAAGGACGAGGTGAGCCAGCAGCAGTACGACTCCGTGCGCACCACGGCGGCGGCCATGCAAGCCGCCCAGCAAGCGGCGGCGGCCAATCTGGCCGCCTCGCGCAACGCGGTGGCCGCGGCCGAGGCCGGCGTGAACGAAGCGCAGGGCAAGATCGAGCAAGCCATGGCCGGCGTGCGCGCCGCCGCCAGCGCGCCGGAGCAGGTGCGCGTCAGCCGCGCCAACGCCGCCCAGGCGGAGTCGCGCGTGGCCTTGGCGCGCGCCGCCACGGCGCGGGCGCAACTCAACCTGGATTGGACCACGGTGCGCGCCCCGGTGGCGGGCATCGTCGGCGACAAGAACGTCGAGGTGGGTCAGAACTTTGCGTCCGGCCAGGCGGCGCTCGACATCGTCGAGAGCGGCAAGCCGCTCGAAGACCGCTGGGTAATCGCCGACTTCAAGGAGACGCAACTGCGCGGCATGCGCCCCGGCCAGAGGGCCACGGTACACGTGGACGCTTACGGCACCGACTTGCAGGCGCACGTGGACTCGCTCGGCGCCGCCACCGGCTCGCGCTTCAGCCTGCTGCCGCCGGAGAACGCCACCGGCAACTACGTCAAAGTCGTGCAGCGCGTGCCGATCAAGCTATTTTTCCAGCCCGGCCAAGACAGCCGCATCGTGCCACTGCGTCCGGGCATGTCGGTGGAAGTCACGGTATTCACGAAATAACCGCCGCACGGCCAACCGCACAACGAGGGGATATCAGGATTCGTGTCCGCTTCGGCGCCAACCCGCCCGCTGGTCAACCCGTGGATCATCGCCATCACGGTCATGCTCAGCACCTTCATGGAGGTGCTCGACACATCGATCGTGAACGTCAGCCTGCCGCACATCGCCGGCAGCCTCTCGGCGACGGTCACGGAAGCGACCTGGGTGCTGACCTCCTATCTGGTGGCCAACGCCATCGTCCTGCCCATTACCGGCTGGCTGGGCAATTACTTCGGCCGCAAGCGACTGCTGATCACCGCGGTGGCCGGTTTCACCGTCGCCAGCTTGCTGTGCGGATTGGCGCCGACGCTGCCGGCGCTGGTCGTTTTTCGCATTTTGCAGGGCGCTTTCGGGGGCTCATTGCAACCGATCTCGCAGGCGGTTTTGTTGGAAACGTTCCCCCCCGAGGAACGCGGCAAGGCGATGGGTTTTTGGGGCATTGGCATCGTGGTGGCGCCGATCCTGGGGCCGACGCTGGGCGGCTGGCTCACCTACGCCTATTCCTGGCGCTGGGTGTTTTACATCAACCTGCCGATCGGCATCGCCAGCATCGCCATGACTTACCTGTTCCTCTTCGATCCGCCCTACATCAAGCGGCAGAAGGGAAGCGTGGATTTCTGGGGGCTGGGCATGCTGGCGGTGGGCATCGCCGCGCTGCAAGTCATGCTCGACAAGGGCCAGGAGGCGGATTGGTTCGGCGCGCACTTCATCGTCGTGCTCTTCGCCCTCGCGGTGATCGCCCTGATCGGCTTCGTGGTGCGCGAGCTCATGGCCCGGCACCCCATCGTCCACTTGCGCGTCTTCACCAACCGCACCTACGCCACCGGCGTGTTGCTGATGACGCTGCTCGGCTTCGTGCTCTACGGCAGCCTGGTGCTGCTGCCCATCTTCTTGCAGACGCTGCTGAACTATACCGCTCTCGCCGCCGGCATCTGGACCGCGCCGCGCGGCCTGGGCTCGCTGATCTTCATGCCCATCTGCGGCATCTTGCTGGGCCGGCGCTGGGATTCGCGCGGGCTGCTGATCTTCGGCCTGGTGCTCGGCAGCTTGGCGCTGTTCGCCTTCTCGCGCTTCACGCTGGCATCGGGCCCGTGGGACTTTTTCTGGCCGCAGTTTCTGCAAGGCGCGGCCATGGCCTTCGTCTTCGTGCCGCTGACCACGGTGACGATGGATCCGATACCGCTCGCCGAGATGGGCAACGCCACCGCGCTCTTCAACTTGATGCGCAACATCGGCGGCAGCGTCGGCATCGCCTTCGTAACCACGCTACTGGCGCGCCGGCAGCAATTCCACCAAATGCGCTTGGGCGACCACCTGACCGCCTCCACCCCCGGCGTGCAGCAAATGCTGGCGGCGATGCGGGCGCGCTTCATGGCGCAAGGCGCCGACTTGGTCACCGCCACGCATCGCGCCTTGGCCGCGCTCTATGGCCTGCTCCAGCAGCAGGCCTACCTGCTCAGCTTCGTGGACAACTTCTGGCTGCTGGCGGTGGTGTTCCTGGTCATGGCGCCGCTGGTGCTGCTGATGCGCAAGCCGCGGACGGGCGGCGGCCCCATGTCCATGCACTAAGCCGCGCCGCCCTGCCCTTCCGACCGCCTGGTCAGCCGCATGGCTCCTCGCAAGACCATAATGAAGGCGTGGCGCAGCGCAAGACAGTTCGCTTCGACGGCCGCATCTTGTTTCTGACCGAAGATCCGGAGCTGATTCGCCGCCAACTGGCGGGCGAGGATCTGCCCTGGCCGCTGCCCCCCGGCGTCAAGCTGCGCGACGACATCTCGACCGACGAAATCACCCCCGCCCACGTCTGCTTTTACTTCGACGAGACGCTCGGCGAATGGCCCTATGTGGGCCTGAAATGCGGCGGCCAGCTGCCCATCGGCCGCAACGCGGTGCGGCAGGGCGGCTTTGCGGTTTGCGTCTCGGGCAAGCGGCGTGGCAAAGGCTCGAGCCGCGAGCAGTCGCCCTACGCCGAGCATTGCGCCGGCATGCGTCTGGTGATCGCCGAGAACCACGAGCGCATCTATCGCCAGAACTGCCAAAACCTCGGCTTGCTGACCAGCACCAACTTCGAGCTGCTCGGCCGCATTCGCGCCGGGGAGGCGATTCCGCTGGCCGAGTTCACCGCCGGCGAAGACGGGATCACGCGCGAGATCGTCGAGCGGGGCGGTCTCTTCGCCTTCAACCAAGCCCGCCTGCACGGCGAGGCCAAGGCGCCGGCGATCGTGACCGCGCCGCGGCCCATGACGCTGACCGAAAAGATCCTGGCCCGGCACATGACGGACGGCTCCGGTTATGTCCGCCCCGGCGACGCCGGCTTCGCGCGCGCCGACTTGCGCTTCAGCCACGAGTACGTCACGCCCATGGCGGCGATCTTCTTCGATCGGCTGGTGGGCCGCGAGGCGCCGGTGGACGATCCCGCCTCCGTCGTCTTCTTCCGCGATCACCTGACCTTTCTCGACGAGGCGATCTCGCCGGAAAAGCGCGCCATGGGCCTGCTCGATCTCGCCGGCCAGCTCAAGCTCAAGCAAGAAGAGTTCGCGCGCCGGCGCGGCATCCGCCTGCATGGCGAGCTCGAGGACCGCAAGGGCGCGGAGGGCATCTGCCACAGCATCGTGCTCGAAAGCTATGCGCTGCCGGGTCAAGTGGTGGTTGGTTCCGATTCGCATACGCCGCACAGCGGCGCCATCGGCGCGCTGGCCTTCGGCATCGGCACCACCGACGTCTTCAACTCCTGGCTGACGCACGACGTGCGGGTGCGGGTGCCGGAAACGGTGCGGGTGGCGGCACGCGGGCGGCTGGCGCCCAACGTCACCGCCAAGGACCTGATCCTGGCGCTGCTGCGCATGGACTTCGTCAAGAGCGGGCAAGCCATCGGCAAGGTCATCGAATACACGGGCGAAGCCGTCGCCGCGCTCGACGTGGATGAACGCGCCACCCTGACCAACATGGCGGCCGAGATCGGCGGCTTTACCGGCATCGTGGCCCCGGACGAGAAGGCCGCCGTTTTTCTGATGGAGCGGCGCGGCCTCTCGCGCGCGGCGGCGGACGAGCTGTGCGCCGGTCTGGGCGGCGACGCCGACGCCGAATACGCCCGCACCATCGAGCTCGACGCCGCCGCCCTGCGGCCGATGGTGGCACTGCCGGGCGATCCCGGCCGGGGCGTATTCGTGGACGAAATGCCGGCGCCGGTCAAGATTGAAATCGCCTACGGCGGCACCTGCACCGCCGGCAAGAACGCCGACATGGATATGTACGCGCGGGTGCTGGCGGCGGCGCTGGCGCGGGGCCAGGGCGTGGCCGAGGGCGTGAGCTTTTACTTGCAGTTCGGCTCGCAGGCGACGCGCGAGTATTGCCGGCGGCGCGGCTACCTCGAGATCTTCCGTCGCGCCGGCGCCCGCGTCATCGAACCTAGCTGCGGCGCGTGCATCAACGCCGGACCGGGCGCCACCACGCGCGGCGATCAGATCGCCATCAGCGCCCAGAATCGCAACTTTCCCGGCCGCAGCGGTCCCGGCCAGCTCTACCTCGCCAGCCCCTTGACCGTCGCCGCCAGTGCCGTCGCCGGCCGCATCGTCCCGTTCGACGTCACCGCCTAGCGCTCGGCTAGCCGCCCGCCAGCCGCGGAGCCGCCGCTCGCCCCGAACCATGAGCCGAGCGCAGCGAAAGCCCTGGGAGGCCTCCGCCCCGCGCGCATTCTGTTACACTGCCGCGAATGCGACTCACTGCCTGCCTGGTTTCGCTGGGGCTGGTCGGCGCCGCCCTGGCGCAAACCCCGGCGCGTCGTCCGCTGCGCCTGGATGACATCTATCAGCTGCAAAACGTTCGCGACCCCGAAGTATCGCCGCAGGGGCAATGGGTCGCCTACACGGTCTCGAGTATCGACAAAAAAGCCGACAAGTCGGTCAGCCATCTCTGGATGGCCGCCTGGAACGGCGCCACCGACCTGGAATTAACCTACGGCGACCAGGAGGCCAGCGCGCCGCGCTGGAGCCCGGACGGGCGCTATCTGTCGTTCCTGTCATCGCGTCCGGGCCCCGCGAAGGGCACGCAGGTGTGGGTCCTGGACCGCCGCGGCGGCGAGGCGCGGCAATTGACCAACGTACAGGGCGAAATCTCCGGCTATGGCTGGTCGCCCGACTCGCGCCGCCTGCTCCTCGCCCTGCAAATCAAGAAAGAAACGCCGAACGCCCAGCCGCACGGGGCGGAGAAGCCCGAGCCGATCGTCATTGACCGTTATCACTTCAAGGAAGACCGTATTGGCTATCTCACCGGCCAGCGCCGCCACCTCTATCTCTACGACATCGCCAGCCGCCAACTCGCCCGCCTGACCAACAGCAGTGACGTGGACGAGGGCGAGGCAGCCTGGTCGCCCGACGGTTCCGAGATTGCCTACGTCAGCAATCACCAGCCGGAGCCGGACCGCACCGACGCGACCGATATTTTCGTGGTCGCGGCCCAACCCGGCTCGACGCCGCGTCAGCTTACCGATTTCGCCGGACCCGACGGCGGCCACCTCAGCTGGAGCCCGGACGGCCGATGGATTGCCTTTCTGCGCGGCAGCCCGGCAAAATATTCCGCCTACAACGAGAATCGCCTGGCGATCGTCGCCGCCGACGGCAGCGCGCCGGCGCGCCTGCTGACCGAGTCGCTCGATCGCGGCGTTTCCGCTCCCGAGTTCGCGGCTGACGGGCGCTCGATTCTACTGACCGTGGAGGACGACCGCTCGCAATATCTGGCGAGCATCTCGGTGAAAAGCGGCGCGGTCGAGCGCCTGACCTCGGGCCGGCAGGTGGTGATGGCGCCGAGCTCCCGCGCCGGGCATATGGCGGTGTTGGTGGCCAATGACGACGCGGCGCCAGAAGTTTACGCGCTCGACGGCGGCCGGCTTCGCGCCCTCACCCACCACAACGACGGGCTTTTCGCCCAGCTGCATCTCGGCCGCGTGCGCGAGTTCGAGTTCACGAGCACCGAGGGCACCGACGTGCATGGGCTGCTGACGCTGCCACCCGATTATGTCGAGGGCACGAAAGTGCCAACGCTGTTGCGCATCCACGGTGGCCCCGACGGCCAAGACGCGCACGAGTTCAGCTTCGAGCACCAATGGTTCGCGGCGCACGGCTATGCCGTGATCGCCATCAATTACCGCGGCAGCTCCGGGCGCGGCTGGGACTATCAGCGCAGCATCTTCGCCGATTGGGGCGACAAGGAAGTCAAGGATCTCTTGGCCGGCGTCGATCACGTGATCGCCATGGGCGTCGCCGATCCGAACCGGCTCGGCATCGGGGGTTGGAGCTATGGCGCCATCCTGACCGATTACACGATCGCCAGCGACGGCCGCTTTCGCGCCGCCATCGCCGGCGCCGGCAGCGCCAATCAGGCGGCCATGTACGGCGTGGACGAATACGCCTCGCAATACGACCTGGAAATCGGTCCGCCCTGGAAGAGCGCGGCGCTGTGGGTGAAGATCTCCTATCCCTTTTATCACGCCGACCGCATTCACACGCCGACCCTGTTCATGGGCGGCGACAAAGACTTCAACGTGCCGCTGATCGGCGGCGAGCAGATGTATCAAGCGCTGCGCACGCTGCGGGTGCCGACCGAGTTGGTGATCTATCCCGGTCAGTTCCACGGCTTCACCCGCCCCAGCTTCATCGTGGACCGCTACCGCCGCTACCTGGCCTGGTACGACAAGTACGTCAAGGGTGCGGCGGCGCCAGCGGCCGCCGTGGCTGCCGTCCGCTAGCGGTTGGCCCATTCGGGCAGCGCGGCGGCGGCGAGCTCGACGGCGGCGCCGGTGCGCATCGCGCGGTACGCGGCATCGAGGACGATCTGGTTGCGCCAGCCCTGCTCGGCGGGCACGGGAAACGGCGCGTCCTCTTCAATCGTGGCGGCGAAGGCGTCCACTTGCCGCGCGTAGGCGTCGGAGTTGTCCACGGTCTCGCGCTCGACCGGCCGCCCCGGCCGGATCAGCTCGATCGTGACCGGCGCCTCGACGCTGAAGGCATTGTCGGCGCGCAGGCTGGCGTGCTCCCCCACCAGCTCGAGGGGCGTGCGGTACTGGGCGCGGATCGAGTTGAGCAAGACGGCGAGAGTGCCGCGGGAAAACTCCAGGCTGACCACCGCCGCCGCCTCCACGTCGCCCGATTCGCTGTCGCCGCGCCCCAGCGCCGCAACCCGCGCCACCTCGTCGCCGAGGATGTAGCGCAGCGCGTCCAGGCAGTGGATGCCGACGTCGGCCACCGGCCCGCCGCCGGAAATCTGCCGGTTCAGCAGCCAATTGCGGGAGTGGCCGCGGCCGGAGTAGGAGAACTCGGCGCGCGCGAAGACCGGCGTGCCCACCTCCCGCGCCGCCACCCTCTCTCTAAGCCGCTGCGTGCTGGCCTCGAAACGAAACACGTGCGCCACGCCCAGCGGCAATCCGGTCTCGCGCGCCGCGCGCGCCATGTCTTCGGCTTCGCCGGCATCGAGCGCCATCGGCTTCTCGCAGAGCACCGGCTTGCCGGAGCGCAGCGCCAGCAAGACATCGTCGTGATGCTCGGAGTTGGGGGTGGCGACGAAGACCGCGTCCACCTCGGGATGGCGGCAGAGCGCTTCCTTCGAGTCGAAAGCATGGGGGATGCCGTAGCGGGCGGCGCTCTCGCGCGCCCGCTCGAGCGAGCGGCGTGAGATGGCGCTGACGCGGGAGCGCGTGGCGCGCGCGAAGCCGGGCATGAGTCGCCGGTCGCCGTGCGAACCGAAGCCGAGAATGCCGTAGCGGATCACTTATCCATCATGCTACAGGCGCGCGGGCCTGGCCGCGTCCTGGAAGCGCAGCGCGGCGAAGGAGACCACCGACTCGGGGTCGATATTCCACTGGTCGTAGCGCAGCAGCGCGCCGCGCGCCGCGGGTTGAGCGCGAAGAAAGGCGTAAAGCGGCGCGAAGCCGCACCAGCGCAAGTCGTCGTTTTCCGGCCGCACGAGCGCTCGCAGCGCCGCCGCGTCGCCCGCCTCGGCCGCCGCCAGCCGCTCGTGGTCGCGGCGGCGGACCTCCACCATCATTCCCGTCCCGGCTTGCGCGGCGAGCGCGTCGCCATAGCGGCGGCCGATGTGCGCCAAATCGATGCCCAGCAGCCAGAGCCAACCTCCGGGCCGGCTCGCCGCCAATTCCGCCAGCGCTTCGAGAAACCGCTCGACTTCCGGATCGTCGCCCAGGATCGGCCCGCAGAGGATGGGAACGACGCGCGGCGGCGCCGCGGCCTCGCCGCGCTCGGCCAGCGCGTAGCGCGCGAAGACGCACTGAAACTCGATCGAGTGCTCGACGGCGTGGCAGTAGTCCTCGAGCACGCAAGAGTTGGGAGCGCGCGCCAGCAAAAAGTCCACCGCTTCGCCGGCCGCGGGCAGCGCGCCCAGCGGCGTCTCGAAGGCCTTGCGCGTCAAGCCGAAACGGTTAGGCGGGCCATAATGCGAGGTGCCGAGAATGATCAGGTCGCGGCCGCCCAAATCGGCGGGCCATTGCCGATAGGCGGCGGCGTAGGCGGCGGGTCCGCCGCCCGGGCTGACGTGCGGCGCCGCCAGTGCCAGCAGCGCGCCGCCATCGGCGACAACCCCCACGGGCGGCGCGGCCTCGAAGTAGCCGGCCAGCGTCGCCCGCAACTCCGCCGCCGCGGCGGGATAGGCGGCGCCGGCATGGCGGGCCGGGCGCGCCGGCGCCGCCGCGAACTCCGCTTCCAACCGC
>JBOGKX010000049.1:0-15319 GCA_050746125.1 Terriglobales bacterium
CGCTTCGACGACTTCGCCCGCCGCATCGGCCGCCACGACCTGCAGATCACCAACATGGAGCACAAGCTGCTGCTCGCCGAGTGCCGCGCCGACCTGATCGCCGCCAAGGCCGGCCACGTCTGCCGCCCCGCCGAGTACCGTCCCCACTCCATCCCCGAGCCCGAGCTCGCGCAGTGGCGCAAGGCGCTGCGCGGCTTCGACGAGGACACCCACCCCGACGCCTGCGAATACCCCGACCCCGAAGGAGGCCCGACCTGTCTTGAGTTCCTCGACGCCTTCCGCCAGGGCGACCTCGAAACCGCCCGCCGCGGCCTGGCCGCCGGCCTGCCCATCCACCTGCGCAGCACCAACAACCTGACGCCCTTCTCCCTCGCCGCCCGCGCCAACCAGATCGAGATGTTCGAGTTCGCCGTGCGCGCCGCCGAGCTGCCCCCCGAGAAGGGCCCCGTCCCCGATTTCCACCATGAGCCCGTCTTCCGCCAAGCCTGAGCCACGACCCATGAGCCACGGCCCATGTCCGCTGACCCACGAACCGCCTACCGCCCCGCCTGCTCCGCAACTGCCGCCAAAAAGCCGCCGGGCGCACTGTGAGAACGCACGAGCGGGGCCAAGCGAAGCGCAGCGGAGCGCCAAGCAAAGCTGCAAGCAGGGCGAGGCCGCAGGCTGCGAACCGGGGACCCCAAGGCGCAGCAGCGCGCCGTGGGGTGGGGAGGGGCGGGAGGAATACACCAAACGCGGTAACTTGGAGAGGCCCTGAGCGAAGCGGGCCGCTCGTCGAAGCCGGGCCGCAGCCGCGACCATCGGGAGCGGCGTCCAGAGTCTGGGCGGCCCCGCCGCTCCGATCCGCCCCGAGCAGCCGAACCGGGGCCCCCGGCACGCGATGTTGGCGTGCTGGGGTGGGAGAACGAAGCCCTGCGACGCTTATCGCCCCGCCTGCTCGCCGGCCGCAGGCCGGCGGTTGTAATGTATCGGCCGGCAGCGACACTAAGCAGAGGTGCGAACCGTGACGGACGATTACGACCTGGCCATTATCGGGGCCGGCGCGGCCGGCTTGATCGCCGCCGATTTTGCCGCGCGGATCGGCGCGCGGGTGGCGCTCATCGAGAAGGATCGGATCGGAGGCGACTGCACCTGGACGGGGTGCATTCCCAGCAAGGCGCTGGTGCATGTCGCGCAAGTGGCGCGCGATGGACGGGACGGAACGCGCTTAGAGTTGCGCTCCGCGGATGGAGCGACGCGACTGGAGGGGGTAAAGGCCTATGTGGACGATGCGATCGCCCAGGTCTATCGGGCGACGACACCAGAGATGCTATTGCGCCGCGGGATCGCAGTCTATTCCGGCGCCGCGAGTTTTGCGAGCCCGCACGCGGTTCGCGCCGGCGACCGGATCATCCGCGCGCGGAAATTTCTAATCGCCACCGGCGCGACGCCGGCGATTCCCGAGCTGCCCGACCTGGATCAAGTTCCCTACTTCACTTACAAGACCGTCTTTGCCAATACGTGCCTGCCGCGACGCATGGCGGTCATCGGCGGCGGACCGGTGGGTTGCGAAATCGCGCAAGCCTACCGCCGCTTGGGCGCGGAAGTCGTGATCATCGCCCCGCAAATCCTGCCCAAGGAGACTGCCGGTGCACGCGAGGTGCTGCTGGGCGTGTGGCGGCGGGAAGGAATTCGCATGATTGAAAACCGAGCGGAAGAAGTGCGAAAGGAAGGTGAAGCGGTGGCGATTCGAGCCGGGCCGGAAACCGTGACCGCCGATCTTTTGCTCGTCGCCACGGGACGGCGGCCGGCGCTCGACGGATTGGGTCTGGAAATCGCGGGAGTGCGCGCCTCCGCGCGAGGCATCGAGGTCGACGGCTGGCTGCGGACGTCGGCGCGCCACATTTGGGCCTGCGGCGACGCCATCGCCGGCCCGCAGTTTTCGCATTTGGCGGGCTGGCAGGCGTTTCAAGCGGCGCGCAACGCCTTGTTGCCCGGCCGGACGCGTGGCCAGCCGGCGCTCGTGCCGCGCATCACCTTCACCGATCCCGAGATCGCGCAAATCGGCTTGACGGCCGCCGAGGCGCGCGCCCGCTGGGGCGCGGCGGCGCAGGTCGCAAGGCGCCAACTCGGCGGCTTCGATCGCGCCGTCTGCGAGGGAGACCAGGACGGATTCGTGGAGTTGATCGCGCATCGCCGCCGGCTGGCCGGCGCCGTCGGGATAACCGTGCGAAACCGCGATGCCGCCGCTGGTGGTGGCTACCGCCGGATAGCCCATATCCTCCATCAGCCGCGCCCCCGCCGCGTCCCAGACGTTGCAGAGCACCAGCGCCCGCGGCCCCTGGTGCAGGGCCCGCAGCCGCTCCGCCATTTCCTTGCTGGCCATGTTGGCCTACGCTTCGCCTCCCGCCAGCACCATGCGTTCCGGATCCCAGTGGACGACCTCGCCGCGATCGTAGCTGACGTTCGCCAGCAGCGCGGCCCCGGCGGCGCGGAATCCGAAGACCGGATCCTCGACCACCGGCTGGCGGCTGCGCACGGCGTTGAAGAAGTTGGCCAGATGATCGTAGCTGTCGCTGTAGCCGGCGGGCGCGGCGAAGGTCTCGATCCGCGCGTCGGGATCGCCGGTGGGATGCACGCGCGGATGCGCGCGGCGAAACTGCGCCATCATCGCCTCTTGCGTGGCTGCCGGCAAGCTGTTGATCGTGTAGTCCACCGCC
Source organism: Terriglobales bacterium (assembly GCA_050746125.1). Classification (GTDB taxonomy): domain Bacteria; phylum Acidobacteriota; class Terriglobia; order Terriglobales; family SCQP01; genus JAJPKR01. The sequence goes on from JBOGKX010000049.1 coordinate 2,700, forward strand.
GGCCGGCGCGGCACGCGCGTGAGAGTGACGCGATCCCCGCCGCCGATGGCCAGTGTGCCCTCCGAGCCGGTGAAAGTGATGCCGCCATTCTCCTCGCCGCCATCCACGAAGTTCACGTGTACCGACATATTGAAGCCCTCCGGATAATCGAGCAGGCCGACCAATACGTCGGGCTCGTCCCGCCCGTCCTTCCAGAAGCGCAGGCCGCCGGTGGCCATGGCGCGCGTCGGGCCGTGCGCGCCGGTGACAAAGTGGACGCCGCTGAAGAGGTGCACGAAAAGGTCGCCGGCGACGCCGCTCCCGTAGGCCTTCCAGCAGCGCCAGCGGAAGAAGTGGTCGGCGTTGAAGGGAATCTTTGGCGCCGTCCCCAGCCAGCGCGGCCAGTCGATGGTGGCGGGCGAGGCATCGGGGGCTACCCAGTATTCCCACGCGCCGACGTCGGAGTTGCGGTCCCACCAGGCGGTAATCATGTTGAGCTTGCCGATGGCGCCGGCCTCGAGCAGTTCCTTGGCCTTGCGGTAAATCATCGAGCTGACCCGCTGGCTGCCGACTTGCAGGATTCGGCCCGTCCGCTGCGCGGCGGCGATGATCTCCGGGCCGTCGGCATAGTGATGGATCATCGGCTTTTCGAGATAGACGTCCTTGCCCGCGTTCATCGCGTCAATGGCGGCCTGCTTGTGCCAATGATCGGGGGTGGCGATGATCACGGCGTCGATATCCGGACGCGCCAGCACTTCGCGGTAATCCAAGGTGGTGAAGATGTGCTGGCCCCATTTTTCCTGCGTGCGCAGGCGGCGGCCGCTATAACAGTCGGAGGTGGCGACCAGTTCGACGCCCGGCACCTGCAAGGCAATTCCCGTGTCCGATTGTCCCTGCCCGCCCGCGCCGATCAGCGCGATCTGGATGCGGTCGTTGGCGGCGATGCGGCGAGCCGGCGCGTCCGGCGCGGCCCATGCCTCGCCGCGCAGACCGCCGAAGGCCAGGCTGCCGGCCGCCGCCGCGCCGCCCGCTTGCAAAAACTCCCGTCGTTGCCAGTTTCGTGCCATCGGATATCCTCCCGTGATCTTTAATCCTGAAACGTACCGCTCGCAATAATACGCGCTGGGCCGCGCAAATGCACCTGCGCGTCTCCGCCCGCCCATTCGACTTCTTGTTCGCCGCCCGGCGCCGCGACGCGCAGCGGCGAGGCGGCCCGCCCCGCCAAAATCGCCGTCACCGCGGCGGCGCAACTGCCCGTGCCGCTCGATTGCGTCACGCCCACGCCGCGCTCGAAAATGCGAATCTCGATGGCATGCCGTCCGACCACGCGCACGAACTCGACGTTGGTGCGCCGCGGAAACAGCGGATGGCTCTCCAAGGCCGCGCCCAGCCTCTCCCAATCCGCGGGAAACTCCTCGACCAGCGCGCAGCACTGCGGATTGCCCATGGAGAGCGCCGTGAGCCCCATCCGCCGGCCGCCCACTTCGATCTCATACTCGCGGGCCGCGCCCGGCGCCCCCATCGCCATTTCGACCCGCCATACCGGCCCCTCCCGGCCGAGCACGCGGGCGCGCTTCTCCCCCGCCGCCGTGCCCACCCGCATCTCGCTCCAACCGTGGCGCTCGGCCGCCCAGGCTACCGCGCAGCGGCTGCCGTTGCCGGAAATTTCCCCCTCGCCGCCGTCGGCGTTGTAGAGCACCAGATCGAACGCGGCTTCCCGCGGCCCTCCGCTCCAGGTTACGAACTCGACTCCGTCCGCCCCGATCCCGCGGTGCCGATCGCACAGCGCGCGCGCCAGCGCGCCGCGCCGCTCCGCCGCCACCGTTGCCGCATCCATGAGCAGGAAATCGTTGCCGTTGGCCTCGGCCTTGAGAAAATCGCGCGGCATTATCGCGGCGGCCCCCAGCCGCGTGCCGGCGTCGCCTCGCCCCGCTCCATGGCGCCGTCGGTCGAACAGACCAGTGCAAAGAGCGGGCGCGTCCGCAGCGCCCGCAGAAATGCGCCTTGTTCTCCCATCGCCATCCGCACCCCGAACTCCACCGCGAACTGAGCGCCCGCCGGGGCGGTGCGAACGTAGCTCAGGCTCTGGCGCTGGCTCTCGGCCAGGGCGGCGATCTCGCCCACCATGGCGGCGGGATCGGGGCCAAACGCCAAGTACTGCGCCGGAATCGTCTTCAGCCGCAGTCGTTTCTCCAGCCACGCAAAGCCGCGCAGGACCGCCAGCACGATGATGGTGCCGATCACCGCATACCAAACCATGCCGCCGCCGAGCGCCATGCCGATGCTGGCCACGACGAAAATCGAAGCTGCCGAGGTCAGCCCGACCACCCCGCCGCGATCGCGGATAATCGCGCCGGCGCCGAGAAAGCCGATGCCCGGTATGATCTGCGCCGCGATCCGCTGCGGATCGCCGCCATGGGCATGAGCGAGCACCTCGGATGCCAAGGTGAACAGAGCGCAGCCGAAGCAGATGAAAGCGCTGGTGCGCACGCCGCCGGGGCGATGGCGGGTCTCGCGCTCGAAACCGATGGCCGCGCCCAGCAGCACCGCCAGCACCAGCAGGCCGACCGCCGTGCCGAAATTGGCGGGCTGGCTGACCGGCAATAGGCCAAAGCGGAACATGCGTTCGAAGGCGAAGTTTAGCAGGGTTGCCGCCGCTCGGCGAACCGCCGAACGAGGCAGCCCGCGAGTCTACTTTGCGAAAATCTGGAAGCCGAGGTCGAGCTGGGGCGTCGCCAAGGCCGCCCGCTTCGTGCCATGAGCTATGAGCTATGAACCATGAACCCTGCTGCGACGCTTATCGCCCCGCAAGTACTTACCGCTCCCGCCAGACGGTGACCGGCGCCTGCCGCGGGCCGCTGAAGCTCGCCACTGGAGCGAAATAGCGAGCCAACGCGGCGTGGTTGATCTCGCGGTCGATGAGCGTCCCTTGCTGCACCACGACCCAAGCGGCGTAATCCTGCGGAGCGGCGAGGGCGCGGTCCCAGATGCGGAAGTTCGACTCTTGAATGACGTCGTGCAAGGCGATGCCGTCGTCGGCCAGCGCGCCGGGATAACTGCCGAGAAACATCAGCAGCTTATCCCCTCGCCGCCGCGGCGCCAAAGCGGCGGCGAGTTGATGTTCCATCGCCAGTCGCGCGGGCGCATTGTGCACCGCCTCGGCATACGTCATGGGGCCTTGGCCGCGCAGCATGACGGCGTAAGAGAAAAGCGCCAGCAGCGCCAAGCCCCCGACGACCCCGGCGCGCCAGCGCCGTTGCCGCGCGCAAAGATAAACGATGAAGGCCGCCGACCAAAACGCCGCCGCCGGCAAAAGCTGTACTCCGTAGCGGAGATTGTAATAGCCGTGCGGCCAGTACATCGGCACGAAGATCGGCACGTTGCCCGACCACATCGCCCACAGATACCAAGGCAGCGGCAGCAAAAGTAGCAGCGGCGGCGAGCCGAGCGCGTGCGGCCATGCCTGTGCCCTGACCAGCCGGCCCCGCGCCAAGAGCCAAGCGCCCAGCCCCAGCGCGGCCAGCAGCAACAGCGGGACGCCGCAGTCGAGGGTGGCGCATTTGAGGTAGTAAAGCGCGGCCAGCGCCAGGTGGTGATCGCCGGGATAACGAAAGCCGCCGTGCCGCAGCGCTTCCAAGTAAATTTGCCGCGCCGAATACGGACCGCGCAAAAATGCCAGCGCGTCGCCGAAATAAAAAAAGTTATAGGCGAACCAGAAGACTGGACCGATGGCGGCGATGGCCGAGAAGCGCCATGCCGCGCGCCAGCCACCCGCCGCCCAAATCGCCAGGGCGAAAAACGGCAGGCAGAACCAGCCGTCATAGCGGGTCATGGCGCCGGCCAATGCCCAGAGCGCGCTGGACGTGACGTAGCGGTCGGCACGAGTCGCGGCAACTTGGAGAGGCCCTGAGCGGATCGGGCCTCCGTTGCCGGCCAAGGAATTTCCGTCAGGAAATTCCGCCTTTAACGAAGCCGGGCCGCAGCCGCGAACCGGGGTCCCCAGCGCCCTCGCGGCGCTGGGGTGGGGACCAACGGGAGCGGCGTCCGGAAATTGGGCGGCCCCACCGCTTTCGCGGTAGCGGCCGATGCTGTCCACCGCGCCGAGGAAGGCGGCCAGATAAACCGTCTCGGTCATCGGCACGGCGGCGAGATATAGAACGTTGGGGTTGAGGACGAAAAACACCGCCGCCCAGCCGGCGGCTGCCGCCCCAAGATGGCGGGCCGCGATCCGATGTAGAAAATAGGCGGCGAAGGCGAATGCGGCGACGGAAACGATCGAGCCGGCGGCGCCCGTGCGCCAAAGCGCCATGATCGCCACCCACGGCGCCGTGAGCAGATGGGGAAACGGCAGCCAAACGGTCCCCCATTGCGAGAGCCCGGGAGTGAGGGAATCGAACATGCGGCGCGCGATCATCAAGTGCGCCGTGGCATCGCCATAGAGAAGCAGCCGGCCCCGCGCCAGCGCCCAAAAGAAGACGCCGCCGCCCATGGCCAAAGCGAGCACGGCGGATAGCGTGCTGAGGACCGGCGCGCGCGAACGCGCGCTATAAGGTGGCGAAATGGGCGAGGCGGACAAATTCTTGGTAGCGGCGGCGCACTTCTTCGCTGCTGAGCGAGCGCAGCCGCTCGATGCCGAAGGCCTCGCAGGCAAAGCTGCCCATCACCGATCCATAGACGACTGCCTGCCGCAACACGGCTAGCCAGTCGCCGTCGAGGCGCCCGCCGCGGCCGGCCAGAAATCCCATCATGCCGCCGGCGAAACTATCGCCGGCGCCGGTGGGATCGCAGACGTCCTCCAGGGGATAGGCCCCGATGGCGAAGTAATGAACGTCGCCGCCGTCGCGAGCGTAGAGCGTGGCCCCATGCTCGCCGCGCTTGATGACCACCGCGCGCGGGCCGAGGGTCAGGATGCGGCGCGCCGCGGCGTGCAAATTGTGCTCGCCGGTGAGCTGCTGCGCTTCGCCGTCGTTGATCGCCAAGAGATCGAGGCGGGCGAGGAACTGCTTCACCTCCTCCGGTTTGTTGGCGATCCAGAAGTTCATCGTGTCGCCGCCTACCAAGCGGGCGGCGCGGCACTCGTCGCGCACCTGGCATTGCAAGGCGGGATCGATGTTGCCGAGAAACAACACCCGCGACTCGCGATAATCGGCCGGCAGCTTGGGATGGAACGAGGCAAAGACGTTCAGCTCCGTGGCCAGCGTGCGGCGATTGTTGAGATTGGTCTCGTACTCGCCCGCCCAGAAGAAGCACTTCCCGGGCGCCCGCTCCAGCCCGCGCGTGCAAATTTGCCGGCCCGCGAAAACGGTCTCGTGCTCGGGGGTAAAATCGTCGCCGACGACGCCGACGATCCGGACTGGGGCGAAGTGGCTGGCGGCCAGGGAAAAATACGTCGCCGAGCCGCCCAGCACCCGATCGGCGCTGCCGCGCGGCGTGCGAATGCTGTCGAAGGCGACCGAGCCCACCGCCAAAACCGTCTCCGCCGCCGCGGCCGGCTGCGCTGCCGTCTCTTCCATCATCGTTTCAGCCTCCCAAAAGATATTTGCCCACGATGGGCCGCAGCTTGTCGAGCGTCGCGGCGGGAATCGTCTTGCGCTCCGTGATCAGGGCGTGCGCCAGCGACGCGCCGCATTTGCAGGTCCGCTCTCCCCCCAGCCGCTTGACCGCCGCGCGCACCACCGCGCAGGCGTTGGAGGCGTTCTTGCCCAGGTTGGCAATCACTTCATCCACCGTCACCGCGTCGTGGCCGGAATGCCAGCAGTCGTAATCGGTGACCATGGCCACCGTGGCATAGCAAATCTCGGCTTCGCGCGCTAGCTTGGCCTCCTGGAGATTGGTCATGCCGATCACGTCCATGCCCCAAGACCGGTAGACGTTCGATTCGGCCCGCGTCGAAAACGCCGGGCCCTCCATGCAGAGGTAGGCGCCGCCGCGATGCGCGTTGACTCCGGCCGCCAGGCAGGCTTGCTCCAGTTCGCCGACCAGCCGCAAGCAGACCGGATCGGCGAAGCTGACGTGCGCCACCAATCCGTCGCCGAAGAAGGTCGAGCGGCGCGCTTGGGTGCGATCGAAAAACTGATGCGGCAAGACGAAGTCCAGCGGGCGGTGCTCCTCTTTCAGCGAGCCGACGGCGGAAAGCGAGATGATCTGCCCGACCCCCAACAGCTTGAAGCCGAAAATGTTGGCTCGGAAATTGAGCTCGGTGGGCAGCAGGCGATGCCCGCGCCCATGTCGCGCCAGAAAGGCCACGCGCCGGCCTTCCAGCAGGCCCGTGACATATGCGTCGGAGGGAGCGCCGAAGGGCGTTTTGAGGCGCACTTCGCGCGCGTCGGCGAGACCGGGCATGGCGTAAAGGCCGCTGCCGCCGATGATCCCGATTGTGGCGGCGGGGCCGCCTTTTTTCTGGCCGCCGGCTGCCGCCCGGCTGGCAACGGCGGCGCGCGGCGCTCGCGGCTTTTCCAAGTTGCGGCGCTTAGGCTTTGGCTTCATTCTCTTTCTCGACCAACTCGATCAATACGCCCCCGGCACTGCTGGGGTGAAGAAAGACATATCGGTGTCCGCCCGCGCCGGTCTGGATTTCATCTTTCACCAGCCGCGCGCCGGCCGCGCGCAAGCGGGCCACCGCCGCGCCCAGATTCTCCACCGCCAGGGCAAGGTGGTGTAGCCCTTCGCCGCGGCGCTCCAAAAAGCGCCCCACGGGGGAGTCCGGGCGGGTGGGTTCGAGCAGCTCGATGCGGCTCTCGCCGGCCGGCAGCATCGCCACCCGCACGCCCTCGTGCGCTATCTCCTCGATGCCGGAAGCTGCCAGGCCGAGCAGCGAGTAAAGCTTGGCTGCCGCCCGCAGGTCGCGGACGGCGATGCCCAAATGATCGATCCGCGGCACTGAAAAAGTATACGGTACCGCCGGCCGGCTTCAGCCGCAGGCCGGCCGGGCGGCGCAGCGTTCCGGGGATGTACGTGAGCAAGCTCGGCCGGCCGAGAACAAAGCTCGGCGACGCTGATCGCCCCGCCCACCCCGCAACTGCCGCCAAAGCGACCCCCGCCCACTGCGGCAACGTGCGGGCAAGCGCAGCGCAGCGGAGCGCCAAGCAAGCGCAGCGCAGCGGAGCGCCAAGAAAAGCAGCCCGGCGACGCTGATCGCCCCGCCCACCCCGCAACTGCCGCCAAAGCGACCCCCGCCCACTGCGGCAACGTGCGGGCAAGCGCAGCGCAGCGGAGCGCCAAAAAATGCCGCGAGCAGCGCAGCGCGCCGGGAGCGAGGCCGACTGAGCGTACCCCGATGTACGTGAAGGAGGCCGAGCGACCGGCAACGAAGCCCGGCGACGCTGATCGCCCCGCCGGGTGTTACCTTTTCGCGAAGCCGCGCACTGCGCATTGCACCAGCGCATCGATCTGCGCCGACGTGTACGCATTCCCGAAGGGCGGCATGAAGCCCTGTTCGCGCAGCCCGTGCGTGATCGCCGCCTCCAGTTCCGCGTCGCCGTGCGCCGCCTGCCACTGGGCATCGGTGAACGCGGGCGTATGCAGCGCGGCGAAGCCCTTGCCGTCCGTGCCGTGGCAATTGGCGCAGACCGTGGCAAATGTGTTCTGCGCCCAGCCGCAGGCTTCGCTCGTCGGCGCGGCCGTTGCGGTCTCCGCCGCCGCCTTCTTCGCCGGCTTCTTCGCAGCCGCCCTGGGCGGCAGCGGCGCCACTGGCTCCGCGTGCCCGTTCAGGCCGAAGGCGAAGACCCGCCCATCGTGGGTGGCGGCGAAAACCTTGCCCGCGCCCACCACCGCCCCGCTGAAGTGAGTCCAGCTCGAGATCGTGTCGCCGCTCGACCACAGCGTCCGGCCTGTCTGGCCGTCGAGCGCCAGCACCTCGGCGTGGCCTGCCTGCAATGCCTCGCGACCCTGGATAACTTGCGCGTAATGCTGCCGTTCCAATTCCGCGAGCGGGACTTGCTGCCTGGCTTGCCGCGTATCTTCGCCGGTGGCCAAGGCGAAAACCACCCCGCCGGCGATGGCCACCGGGTCGGGTACCGCCAGATTCGCCGAGCGCCAGGCCGGCGCCAGCCGCGCGCCGCCGTCCGGCGCGCCGGTCACCCGAAACGCCACCACGCTTCCTGCCGGCGCCGGCCCGTTCTCGCGCGGAATTTCCATCGCCTGCGACGTCGGGCCCCAGACCGGTACGAGCAGCCACGTCTGGCCTTCTTCGTCTTGCCACGCGCTCATCTCTCCCCAGATCCCGTACTGCTCCCAAAGCTGCGCGTCATTCCCGACCCGCGGCGATATTTCCAGCGCCTGTTGATGATCCGCGCCGCCGAGCGCATGGGCGTCGAGCAGATAGACCTCGGCTCCCTTGCCGCCCACGGCCGCCAGCGTCCGGCCTTGCCAGTCGAAAACGACGGGGGTGGTATTCCCAATGTCCAGATCTTTGTCGGTGATGGTTTTCCAGGCCTCCGGCGTGAAATAGTCCTCGAGTCCCAATCGCGCGCTCAGCCGCAGCACCGACGTACCGAACTCGTTACCGGCGGGATCGAACGCCGCATCGCCGGTCGCCGCGTAGATCGAGCCGTCGCTATCGGCCGCCACGCCGCCACGCCCCCAGATGCCGGCGCCGCAGAAGCCGCCATGTGGGCACTCCTGCGCGCTCCAAAACTCCGTCACCGCGTGCCCTGGCGCGTCCGGGTTCATGGCATAAACGGCCGAGTGGGCGTCGTTGCAGTCTTGCGACGTGCTGGTATAAAGCACGCCGCCGATGTAATTTAGGCTCCAGTCCTTGGCAAACGGCGGCACGAACCGCAGCGGCAGCTTGAGCGGCCGGCCGTCGGCGAGGCTCAGTGTGTTCAGCCGCCCATCGCTCGCCAGCACGAAGATGCGCCCATGCGCAGGATCGGCTGTCGGTGTGGCATTAAGGTTGTTAGGGCAAAGCCAACTCGGCGCGTTCGGCATCTTCACCGACTCCGACAGCGCCCGCTCCCAAAGTACCCGCCCGCTGGCGGCATCGAGGGCGAAGACATGATCGGAAGCCCCGGCCACGATCACTTCGCCGCCTACCACGATTGGTGCTGTCAACGCCGTCAGAGCCCGCGGCTCGACCGGCAGCGCCACCGACCACGCTAGCCCCAGCCGCCCCACGTTGGCCGGCGTGAACGCGTGTTCGTCCTGTGCCCACCCTGACCGCTGCGCATCGTGCCCAAACGTCGGCCACTGCCCCGACTGCGCCGCTGCCGTCGTTGCCAGAACCGCTGCCGCGGCCGCTGCCCGCACCCAATGTTTCCATCCCATGCCGCCCTACTCTACCAGGAACGGACCTATCCGTTCCTGGCCCACGGCCGGAGCTTAGGCTTCCTGGGCGCATTCCAAGCTGCCCGGTTCTCCATGGGCTCCCACGCGGCGCGGTGATAGGCTTTGACTGACATGGGGTAAGCCGCCGCATCGCAATCAGCGCCAGCCTCACGGTTGCGCTATCTGTGGGATTTGAAGCGGCTCTACCCGCTTCCACTCTCAAGCCGATCCGCATCATCGACCTGACGCCGCTCGGCCCAAGCTTGGCCATGCCCGCACCGCGGATGATGCTTTTCCTCGGCGATCGAACCCTGGCCGTCGCCGCAATCGCCAGCAACACCGAAAGGCCGCGCTTCGCAAACAGGGCCTCGCCGGGCCCGACCTCGGCGTATGTGCTTCGCGTCGGCATTTTCGATGCCCTCACCGGTCGACTCCTGAAGATCGCTGGTTGGCCCACCAACTTCCCTCGCAGCTCCGGTCTGCTTGCAGCGGACCGCTCGGGCATCATCGCTGTTTTGGGCGACCGTATCGCCCGCTTCGATCCGACGCTAGCCGCCAGGGACGAGATTCGCCTGCCGGGGATATCGGACGTCCCATGGCGTGCATACGTGGAATCAGGGGGACGCGAGGCTCTGTTTGTGCAAATTTCGCGGAAGAGTGGTCAACTATGGGTAAGGGTTGACCTAGAGCGCCTGCGAGTAATCCAGATTCTCACGCCGCCACCCGGGAGCCTACTACCGGAATCGATCAGTGAAGGCTTTGTCGCCTTTGTGGTCTGTCCGCATGCCCCGCCCGGCGTGCCGGCTCCCTGCTCGATTCTCGTCCGCTCCGCCTCGACAGGCCGGGATCAACTACACGTCCCAGTTGCCTATTCCCAGGCGTGGCCAGAGTTGCTGCCAGCGCAAGGCCTGTACGCGCCTCATCCGCCAGGTGGGTTCTCAATCATTAGCGTGCCCACCCACCGCAACCTGCTGTCGCGGGATTTTATGCCTGGCTGGGTTGCCGGCGGCCCCGCGTCCGCTTTGGCGCGCTACAGAATCGCCATCCCGGTGCTCCGGTTCGGCCCCGAAACGCGCTGGATGCAGCTCTACATCATCGACGGTCTGAGCCACGTCAGCACCCCTTGGCTAACCGGGGCGCCGGTCATCTCGTGGCCGCCCGCGGTCGCCCACTCGGGACGCTGGCTAGCGCTCTCTGCCGACGGTATGCTGCTGGCAGCCCTCGAGAGCCAGAATTACGTCTCCCTTTTTCGGCTGCACTGACCGCGAACGCGCTGCTCCAGACAACTCTGGCCGGCTTCTCGGAATCGAACTTAAGTGGGGGTACGTTTGTTCCTTCGCCTACTCCTAGTGCTCCGGAGCCGCCGCCGCCGCTCCCCCCATTGGGATACAGACCGTTGTTTGGTTCCCGCCCGCCCCAGCGCCTGCTCCTCACTCAACTGATTCCCAACTACTTACCCGCCAGCCCGCGCGCGCCGCTGCGGCCAGGGTGGTCTTCCCCCAAAGCTATAATCAGCCCAGTGATCCGCGATGGATGGATATATGCGGCCGCCGCTCTCGTGGCCGGCGCCCTCTTGACATGGGCTGTCGGCGCGGCCTGGTCCTGGCCCTTGTTCCTGCTGGCCGCTTTTTGCCTTTGGTTCTTCCGCAATCCCCGCCGCCAGCCCCCCGCCGATCCCGCCCTGATTGTCTCCCCCGCCGATGGCAAAGTAACGGCCGTTGAAACCATCGCTGCCGCTGTCGCCGGCGCCGCCGGATACGCGCATCGCATCAGCATCTTTCTCTCCATTTTTGACGTTCACGTCAATCGCGCCCCGGCCGCTGGCCGCGTTGTCGAGCTGTGCTATCGTCGCGGCCGTTTCCTCAATGCCATGAACCCTGCCTCGGCAGGCGAGAACGAGCAAAACTACATCGCTCTGGAGTCGCCACAGGGCCGGATCGCTTTTGTCCAAATCGCCGGCCTGATCGCCCGCCGCATCGTCTTTTGGCCCAAACTAGGAGAGACGGTCGAGCGCGGCCAGCTAGTTGGGCTGATCAAGTTCGGCTCGCGCGTCGATGTCTTTTTGCCGGCCGCCGCCGAACTCATGGTGCGCGGCGGCGAACGTGTGCAGGGCGGCCGTTCCCCCCTGGCGCGCCTGGCGGTCGAGGCCAAGCCTACGTCGCCGTGGCCCACCTCTTCGACTCATGCTTCCTCCTGATCCCGAAACCGTCTCCGAGATCGACGCGCCCCAGTCGCCGCCCGTGCGCCGCGGCGCGCGGCGCGGCATCGGCCTGCTGCCTTCGCTGTTTACCGTCGCCAATGTCGGGCTCGGTTGGTACGCTATCCAGCAAACCGTCTCGGCGCTGCAGAGCGTCGCCCCCGCGCCATTTCTCGACACCGCCGCCAAGGCCATCGGCTGGGCGATCCTGCTCGACGGCCTCGACGGCCGCATCGCCCGCCTGGCCAATGCCGCCAGCGACTTCGGCCGCGAATTCGACTCTCTCGCCGACGTCATCAGCTTCGGCGTCGCTCCCGGCCTCCTCGCCTACGTCTGGGGCGTTCGCTTCGTGGATCTGCCGTTCGCGTCGCGCGGCTTTCATTATCTCGATCACGTCGCCCAGCTCATTGCCTTTCTCTTCGTCATCGCCGGCGCCGCCCGCTTGGCTCGCTTCAACATCGCGCCCGCCGACGTCAAGCCCTCGAATCCCGGAAAACCCGACAAGAAGTATTTCGTCGGCATGCCCATCCCCGCCGCCGCCGGCCTGATCGCCGCCTTCGTACATTTCTTCAGCTCGCCCGGCTTCATGTTCACCGCCACCAACCCCAGCTGGCTCTTGGCCATCCTCTGGCTGGCGTTCGTGCTCGCCATCTCCTATCTCATGGTCTCGACCTGGCGCTTTTACAGCTTCAAGGATATTGACTTGCGGCGCCGCCATCCCTTCGAGATCACCGTCGCGCTCGGCGCGCTGATGGCGGCCGTCTGGTATTTCTCCGAAGTAACCTTGCTGGCCCTCGCCGTCGCCTATTTGGTCAGTGCCATTGTGTGGCGCGCCCGCCATCATCTGCGCCCGCGATCGGTGCGCGCTTACCGGCCGGCGGAAACGGCACAGTCCTCGGACCAGCCCAGTTAGGAGCGGCCTCTTGCCCATACGCATCGGCATTGTCGGCGCTGAAACGCTTCTCGGCAAGGATTTGGGCGAACAGTTGTCGGCCAGCCAGGCCCTGCCCTGGGGGAACGCCCGCGTCCATCTCATCGCCGCCGCGCCATCTTCCGGCGAGCGCCGTCTCGCCGCCCTCGCCGACGAGCCGGCGCTGCTCGATCCGCTCGACGAGGAAACGCTCGCCCCGCTCGACCTAATCTTTTTCGCCACGACCGCCGCCGAGGCGCGCGCCTTGGC
>JBOGKX010000050.1:0-10407 GCA_050746125.1 Terriglobales bacterium
GGCCAGCACCGCGCCGCCGGTCTGCGGCGTCAGCGGCGCCGTCTCCAGCGCGGCCACCTGGCCCGGGCGCGCCGACGCCATGCCCAGCCGGTCTTCGGCCAGCGTGTAGATCCGGATCGGATCCCGCAACGAGGCCTGCTCCAGCCGCAGCGCCTGGTTCCACTGCGTCAGCCCGGCTTCCGCCTGGCGCGCATCTTCGATCTGGTAGCCCAGCCCGATCATGCGGTAGTTCTGCCAGGCATAGCCGAACAGCAGCACGAATGTCGTGGCGATCGCTACCGCCAGCAGCCATTGTTCGCGCCGCCGCCGCGGATCCGCCACCCGCACCACGCGCGTGTTGTCGACGTTCTGTACGTAATGAAAATCGGTCATGACGGACCTCCCGCGCGCCGGCAAGCCGCGCGCAGTTTCGCGCTACGTGCGCGGGGGTTGCTTGCCACCTCGGCCGCGCTCGGCCGCACCACGTGCGGCGTCAAAATCTCCAGCTTTCCCGCCCGCTGATCGCGCTGCCAGGCCTGCTTCACCGGCCGGTCCTCCAGGGAGTGAAACGTGATCACCACCGCCCGGCCCCCCGCCGCCAGCGCTTGCGGCACTTGCTCCAGCCAACTTTTCAGGTCGTCGAGTTCGGAGTTCACGAAGATGCGCAGCGCTTGAAACGTTCGCGTGGCGGGATGAATGCCCCCCGCTCGCGAATACATTGGCCGGCTCGCGGCCGTCACGACCGCCGCCAATTGCGCGGTGGTGCGTAGCGGCCGCGAGCGGACAATGGCTCTGGCGATTCTCCGCGACCTCCTTTCCTCACCGTATTGGAAAATCAGGTCGGCCAGCTCGCGCTCGCCGAACTGATTCACCACCTGTTCCGCCGTCAGTTCCTGGCGCGGATCCATCCGCATGTCCAACGGTCCCGCGGCGCTAAAACTGAACCCTCGCTCCGGCCGCTCCAGCTGCATCGAGCTCACGCCGAGATCGGCCAGCATGCCATCCACCTCGCCCACCTCCAGCCGCTCCAACTCTTCCCGCAGCCGGCCGAAGCTGGCGTGCACCAAACTCACGCGCGGTTCCACGCCGCGCATTGCCTGCCCGGCCACGGTCAACGCCGCCGGGTCTTTGTCGAACCCAACCAAATGCCCGCTCGGACCCAGCCTTTCGGCGATCCGCCCCGCATGACCTCCGGCGCCGATGGTGCAGTCGACGTAAACTCCGCCGCGCCTCGGCGCCAAATACTGCAAGACCTCCTCGGGCATGACCGGAACGTGCATGGGCCGCTCCGTCTCCGCCACAGGGCGCTCAAATTCCCAAATCCGCCAACGTCTGCTTGTCGGCGTCGGTGAAGGGCGACGATTTCATTTCGCCCACCAGCCGCTCTTCGTTCCACACTTCCAAATGCCGCAAGTACCCCAGCACCGCCACGCTCCCCCGCATCTGCGCCGCTTCCCGCAACACGGGCGGGATGAGCAGCCGACCCTGCCCGTCCAGCTCCACGACCTGACCGTAGTAATTCGTCCGGCTCAACAGCTTCTGTTTGGTGGGATCCATGGTCGGCAGCGCCGCCAGCTTCTCCTCGATGCGTTCCCATTCGGTCATGGGGTAGATCCGAGCGTTTTGGCCGTCGAAGCTGGTGATGTAAAAATTGCCGCCGGGAAAAGCCTGATCCAGATAGGCGCGAAATTCGGTCGGCACCTTCAGCCGCCCCTTCTCGTCGACTCGCGCCGGATAATTTCCCCGCAGCATATGAGCTCAACTGGGCCCCCTGAATGGCCTTCGTTGACCACTCACAGCCACTTTTTCCCACTCGCGCCCACGATCTTAGCGCGGCGTCTGGCAAAGTCAAGGGGAAAAATACGATCGGTCAGGCGGGTACCGTACCAATCTCGTTAACGCCGGCTGATCGGAGGGACAGGCATTCGCCGGCTGGTCTCAGATCGACCACGCTAAGAGCGCTACAAAGGCAGAGATGCCGCTTTCGGCCAAGCTGTTGCCCGCCCAAGGCGGCGGGGCCGGTCATTTGCTAGACGCCGCTCCGTTGGTCGCGGCTGCGTCCCGGCTTCGACGGCCGGCAACGGAGACCAGCTCCGCTCAGGGCGTTTCCAAATCGCCGCCAATTGATGGAGCGGTCAGCGCCGCGGAGCAGCGCGGCGAACGTGGGCTAACGCTGAGCGCCGCCGAGCGATTCCAGAGCGAGGACGATCTGGCGCGCTTGATCCTGAATCTCTTCCTCGCGCAAGGTGCGGTCGGCGACTTGGAAGCGGGCGCGCAGCAGCAGGCTGTAGTGGCCGTCGGGAAGGCTTGCGCCGCGAAAAACCTCGACCGGCGTGACGGCATCGAGCGCCGCCAGCTTTTTGGCCGCGATCGCCTCGCGCACCGCCGCCCAGAGCACGGAGTCGGGAAACAGGAAGGAGAAGTCGCGCTCGCTGCCGGGAAAACGCGAGGGCCGCTCGAAGTGAAGCGGGCGGGCGCCGGCGCCGTACAGAAACTCCAAATCGATTTCGGCAAGATAGATCTCCGTTTTGAACTTCCATTGCGCCGCCAGATCGGGATGCAACTGCCCGCAGCGCGCCCATCGCCTGCCCCCGCTGCCGGCGGCGGCGGAGCGGCCGGGATGAAACGCGGGGTCGTCGCGCAGCGGCTGGATCTCGGCGGCGGCGGCGAAGCCCGCCGCCACGTCTTCCAGCATGCCTTTGAGGTCGAAGAAGTCGTAAGCGCGGCGGTCGGCCGCCGTCGCCGCCCAGCCCGCGCCCGCCCGTCCGCAGGCGCCCAGCGCCAGCACCCGCGCCTCGCGCGCCTGCCCGTCTTGCCACCAGTAGGTCTTTCCCATCTCGTATAGGAGCAAGTCCGCGCGGTCGCGATTGAGGTTGTACTGAAGCAGATGGAGCATCGCCGGCAGCGCGCTCGTGCGCAAGATCGCGGCCTCTTCGCTGATCGGATTGCGCAGCTCGATCGGCTCGCGCCGCGGCGCAAAGGCGCGGCACTCCTCGCGCGAGGCGAAACTCAGCGCCATCGCCTCGGCAAAGCCGTGGCCGCGCAGCCGGCCGCGCAGCTCGCGCTCCCGTTCCGCCTCCGGAGGCCGCCGCGCGCCGCCGGCGAAGGCCGGCATGCGGGCGGGAAAACGGTCGTAGCCGGCGACGCGCGCCGCTTCCTCGACCAGATCCACTTCTTGCTTGACGTCGCCGCGCCAGGAGGGCACCTGAAACACGCCTTTCACCGGCGCGAAACCCAGCCGTTCGAGAATCGCGCTCGCCTCGTCGAATTCGAGTCCCCTCCCAAGCAGGCGGAGCGCGCTGGGCCGCAGCCCGATGGCGGGCCGGGGGACGGGGCGCGGATTGACGTCGATCAAAGGCCCCGCCACCTGCCCGCCGCATTCGGCCGCTAAGCGCGCGGCGATGCGATCGGCGGCAAGCGGCGCCATGGCCGGGTCGGCGCCCCGCTCGAAGCGATGAGAAGCCTCGGTGTGCAGACCGTGCCGCTTCGCCGTACGCCGCACCGCGGCTGACTCGAACCAGGCGCTCTCGATCAGGATGCGGCGCGTCCGCTCGCTGATCGCAGTCTCCTCGCCGCCGATGACGCCCGCCAGCGCCACCGGCCGCTCGGCGTCGGCAATGACCAGATCGGCCGCATCGAGCCGCCGCTCGATGCCGTCGAGCGCCAGCAGCTTCTCCCCCGGGCGCGCGTGGCGCACGCGAATCTCGGCGCCCCGCAGCCGGTCGGCATCGAAGGCGTGGGTTGGCTGCCCAATCTCTTGCAGCACGTAATTGGTGAGGTCGGCGGCGTTGTTGATCGGCCGCTGGCCGAGCGCCTGCAAGCGCGCCGCCAGCGCCGGCGGCGAAGCCGCGATGCGGACGCCTTCGATCAGGCGGGCACAATAGCGGGCGCAGCCGGCCGGCGCCTCGATGGTGATGCGCGGCGCGGCGGCGGCGGGCGGCATCTCCGCGATCGCCGCCTGCGAGGCGGCGAGAGGGGCGAGTCGCGTGGCCAGCAGCGCCGCCACTTCGCGCGCCACGCCGTAATGGCTCAGGCAGTCGGGCCGGTTGGTGGTGATCTCGAGATCGAAGATGACGTCGCCGTCGCGCTCCTCCCAGCCCGCCGCCGCCAGCCCGGCCATGGTCAGCCGCTCCGCCAGCGCCGCGGGCGGCAGGTCGCAGGCCACGAACTCGTTGAGCCACCGATAGGAAATGAGCATGGCCGATCAGCCCGCGAACTGCTCGAGAAAGCGCAAGTCGCCGGAATAAAAGCGCTGCAAATCATCCACTCCGAAGAACAGCATCGCCGTCCGCTCCACCCCCATGCCGAAGGCGAAGCCGCTCCACCGCCCCGCGTCTTGTCCGGCGAAGGAGTACAGCGCCGGATGGACCATGCCGCAGCCCAGCACTTCGATCCAGCCGCTCTGTTTGCAGGCGCGGCAGCCGGCGCCGGCGCACAGGATGCAGCTGACGTCCATTTCCGCGCTGGGCTCGGTGAAGGGGAAATACGAGGGGCGAAAACGCGTCTTGGCGTCGGCGCCGAACATCTCGCGCGCGAAATGATCGAGCGTCCCCTTCAGATCACCTAGCGTCAAATTTTCATCCACCGCCAGGCCCTCGAGCTGATGAAACATCGGCGAATGGCTGGCATCGGGCGCGTCATGCCGATAGACGCGGCCGGGCGCCACCACGCGCAGCGGCGGCGCCTGCGCCCGCATGGCGCGAATCTGCACCGGCGAGGTATGGGTGCGGAGCAGGAGCTCGCCCTCCGGGGCGGCGAGGTAGAAGGTGTCTTGATCGTCGCGCGCCGGATGATCGGCGGGAATGTTGAGGGCCTCGAAGTTGTAGTAGGCGGTCTCGATCTCCGGCCCGCTGGCCACCGAATAGCCCAGGCGCACGAAGATGTCCACCATCCGGTCCATGACCTGCAACACCGGATGCGCCGGCCCGGTCGCCAAGCGGCGGCCGGGGAGGGTGACGTCCACTGCCTCG
Organism: Terriglobales bacterium; assembly: GCA_050746125.1. Lineage (GTDB taxonomy): Bacteria > Acidobacteriota > Terriglobia > Terriglobales > SCQP01 > JAJPKR01. The sequence goes on from JBOGKX010000050.1 coordinate 4,950, forward strand.
GCGCGCAGGAGAACCGCGGCCTCGGCAGCCGCCGCGCGCTGCTGCGCTGCCGCCAGTTGCGTTTCGGCCTTTTGCGCCAGGGCGTTATAGGACTGACCCAGCGCCCGCTTCCATTCCTTGGGCGCCGCCGCCAGCCACTGGTCCTTGATGCGGGTCAGCCGTCCGCCCTTGCGCGCCAGCCAGCGGTCGCGCACGGCGCGCAATTCGACCGGGCCGGCGGCGGCGGCGAGATCGGCCGCCAATTCCGATTCGATCTGCCGGAAGATCGCGGCGAGATCCTCGGCCGAGCCGACCTTCAACTCCGCCCACGTCTTTTCCGTGCTGTCGGGCATGGCGCCCGCTAGTGGGCGGCGGCGCCCAGCGCCGTCTTCGCTTGCGTCACCAGGGCGGCGAATCCCTCGGCGTCGCTGACGGCCAGGTCGGCGAGAATCTTGCGGTCCAACTCCACGCCCGCGCCCTTCAGCCCGTGCATGAACTGGCTGTAGCTCAGCCCGTTGGCCCGCGCGGCGGCACCGATGCGCACGATCCACAGCTCGCGAAACTGGCGCTTGCGCTGCTTGCGGCCGCTGTAGGCGAATTTGAGCGCCCGCTCGCCGGCCTCCTTGGCGGAGCGATACAGCTTGCTCTTGGTAAGAAAGAAGCCCTTGGTGCGGCTCAGCAGCTTCTTGCGCTTTTGGCGGCGTTTGGCGCCGCGCTTGACTCGAGGCATCGTTTCATCTCCTGGTCGCGCCGAGGCCGCACGATGGGAGCGGCCGCCGGCGGTGAGCTCTCCCCGTCCCGCCCGTGGCGGACCGAGGGCCCGGGGTTGAGGTTACAAATACGGAATCATCCGCTCCACGCGCCGCTGATCGGCGGCGCTGATCAAGGTGTCTTGATCGAGCGCGCGCTTCCGCTTGCGCGTCTTCTTGGTCAGAATGTGGCGGGCGTAGGCATGCCCGCGCACGATCTTGCCGCTGCCGGTCTTCTTGAACCGTTTGGCGGCACCGCGATGTGTTTTCAACTTCGGCATGTTCCACCTGCTGCCGCGCGCCCCCGCCCTTGGCGGCCGGCGCGAAGCGCGGGGCTCCTCGCCCGCTTGCTAGCTTATTTTCCTCGGCGCCAAAATGGCGGTCAGGACGTTGCCCTCCATGCGAGGGCGGAATTCCACCGTGGCCTTGGGCTCGACGTCGCCCAGCAGGCGGGTCAGCAGCTGAAAGCCGATCTCCTTGTGGGTGATCTCCCGCCCGCGGAACTGCACTATCGCCTTGACCTTGTCGCCGTCGCCCAAAAACCGCAGCACGTTGTTCTTCTTGAACTCGTAATCGTGGTCGTCGGTATTGGGCCGAAATTTAACTTCCTTGATGACGATGTTTTTCTGATGCTTGCGCGCCTCGCGGGCCTTCTTCTCCATCTGGTACTGATATTTGCCGAAATCCATGATTCGGCAAACCGGAGGCTGGGCGTTGGCCGAAACCTCCACCAGATCCAACCCTTTTTGCCGGGCGATCGAGAGCGCCTCCTGCGGCGCCAAAATGCCCAACTGCTGGCCGGTCTCGTCGATTACGCGGATTTCCCGCGCGCGGATGCGTTCGTTGGTGCGGGTGCGAGGCTCGGGAATACGTCGCGGGCGAAAGTCGGCGATGGAATCCTCCTAGGGCGAGACACACCTTCGCCACCGCCGTCAGTATAGCATGCGCTCCCGCGCCGACTCCCTGTTCGCGCTGGCGCTAAACTACATACAGGCGGATTTTTTCCTGCCGGCTCGGCCTCGCGCGCGTCCAACTCTAGTTGACCCCCGACGGCCGCCGCCGCGGGGTAGAAATCGTCGGCAAGCAAGGAGCCTCCAGCATGACCACATTTTCGTTTACGATCCGCCGTCGCATTGTGATCCTGGTATTGGTCGCGGCCGGCGTGGTCGGCTCGCTCGCGTTTTACCGCACGCATGCCGCCGCGGGCAACCTGAGCTGGTTTGCGGCCCCGGCCGCCACGGCGCCCCACCAGGCGCCCTTGCCCGGCAGCGACGTCGCCGCGCTGGCTAGCTACGACCAGGCCATGGAGGCGCTGGCCGCGCACATCAAGCCGGCGGTGGTCGAAATCCACGTTACCGCGCGCGCCACTTCCGAGAACACTCCCATGGAGCAGTTCTTCGGCCAATTCTTCGGGCAAATGCCGCGCGCCCCCCGCATCGAGCATGGCGTCGGCAGCGGCGTAATCATCTCGCCCAACGGCTACATCGTCACGAACAACCATGTGGTAGAGGGCGCAACCAACCTTCAGGTCACCATGACCAACCACGAAATTCTGTCGGGGAAGGTGGTCGGCACCGACAAGCTTACCGATTTGGCGGTGGTCAAGATCGAAGGTTCCGATCTGCCGACTCTGCCCTGGGGCGATTCCTCGCAGGTCCGGGCGGGCCAGTCGGTGCTGGCGGTGGGCAACCCCTTCGGCCAAGAGTTCGAGTTCAGCGTCACGCATGGCATTGTCAGCGGCGTAGGCCGGCCGCAACTGAGTCAAAACCTTCGCGCCCTCGGTGATTTCATCCAGACCGACGCCGCCATCAACCCCGGCAACTCCGGCGGCCCGCTGGTGGACGCGCACGGCGCGATCATCGGCATCAATAGCGCCATTTACACCCCCTCGGGAGCGTTTGCCGGCATCGGCTTCGCCATTCCCAGCAACATCGCCCGTAAAGTGACCAACGACCTGATCAAGAACGGCAAGGTCGAGCACGGTTATCTGGGCATCATCATCGAAAACGTCACGCCCGAGAACATGCGCTTCTTTAACCTGAAGCAGGCGCGCGGGGCCTTGGTCAACGAAGTGGACCCCGGCACTCCGGCGGCCAAGGCGGGCCTCAAGGCGGGCGACGTGATCACCGCCATTAACGGACAGCAAATTAACGACTCCGGCCAGCTGCAGGAGACTACCAGCCTCAGCCCTCCGGGGACCAATGTCACCTTGACGGTCATGCGCAACGGCCAGCCGATGACGGTACACGCCACCTTGGAGGCCGAGCCGGCTCAAGGCGCGGTCAGTTCGCAACCGCAACGGACGACGACCACCGGCTTCCACCTCGGCATTCGGGTGCAACCGTTGAGCCCCGACGTGCGCCAGCAGGAGAACGTGCCCACCGGCATCGAGGGCGCGGTGATCGCCGGCGTGCAACAAGGAGGGCCGGCCGACAACGCCGGCTTGGCGCCCGGCATGGTTATCACGGAAGTGAACCACCAACCGGTGCATAACCCCGACCAATTGCAATCAGCGCTGGAGAAGCTGCCGCCCAACCAGCCTGTCCTGATGCGGATCTGGTTTCCGGGCAGCGGCGGCTTCGGCAACGGCGGCAGCCGTTTCATCGTGGTGCAGCCGAACCAGGCGGTCCACTAAAGCGGGAGAATTGGCTGGCGACAGCAGGGGTGGAGCTCGACTACGCCCCTGCTCCCTGTTTTTGCCGCATCTCGCGGTAGGAAATCTGGATGCGCACCAGATAGGCGAGGTGCTGGAAATTCACCGGCTTTTCCACCACGTCGAAGGCGCCGGAACTGACCGCGCGGGCGGCGATGCGGGGATCGTGCAGGGCGGTCACGACGATGATGCCGAAGGCGTTGTTGAGCTGGCGCACCACTTTAAGGAACTCCAGCCCGCCCATCTCCGGCATGTTTAGGTCGAGCAGCACCACGTCGGGCGGCTCCTCGCGGATCTTCATCAGCGCCTCGGCGCCGTTGGCGGCGCTGGCGCAGTCGTAGCCGAGGGCCTGAAAATACTCGCGAATGGTGGCGCGCGTGTCGGCGTCGTCGTCCACGATCAGCAACAAATTGCGCGGGCCCGCATGCTCCGGGCCGATATGGCGCAATTCTTGCTCGATGCGCTCGATGCTGTCGGCCGGCGTCACCAAGCGGCAGCCCAGGTCGGCAAAGCGGGCCAGATCGCCGTCGCCGAGGATCAGGCATTTGCGGCGCAACTCCACCGCCTGCGTCTCCAGCCAGGCGTGAGCCGCCTCGGAGGCCTCGATCAGCAGCGCCGCCGCCGGTGCCTGCTCGTCGGCCGCGCGCAGCGACTCGAGGTCGGCCTCCACGCGCGCCCGATATTGCCGGTTGGTCAGGCTCTCCGCCAGCAACCGCCCCAGCAACGGCTGGTGGGTGTGAATCAGCAGGCTGATGGGTTCAGAGCTGCTCATGCCGCATGCGACGCCAGCACTTGGCGCACTCCCTCTCCCAGTGCCTGCAAACTGAGCGGCTTTTGCAGCAAAAAGCGCGAGGTGGGGACGGATGAGGCGTTGAAGTCGTAGCCGGTGACGAAGAGCACGCGCATCGGCCCAACCTCGCGGCGCAGCCGCTCCGCCAGCTGATAGCCGGTCATCTCCGGCATGGTGACGTCGGTGATCATCATGTCGAAGCGATGCTCTTGCGCCGCCACCAGGCGCAGTGCGTCGCTGGGCTTGAGCGCGGTCATCACCCGGTAGCCCAAGCTCGCCAGCATCTGGGCGGTGGTTTCCGCGACGGCGGGATCGTCTTCGACCAGCAAGATTCTCTCGTTGCCCTGCCGCTCCTGCGCCGGCGGCGTCGGCGGGGCGGCGGCATCGGCGCGATGCAAGGGCAGGTAAAGGCGAAAGGTGGTTCCCTTGCCCGGCGTGCTCTCGACTTCGACATGACCGTGATGAGCCTGCACGATGCCGTGCACGATGGCCAAGCCCAGCCCGGCGCTGTCGGTCGAGGCCTTAGTGCTGAAGAAGGGCTCGAAAATTCGCTGCCGCACCGCCTCGCTCATCCCCACCCCGGTGTCGCTCACCGTCAAGGCGATCCAGCCGGACGCCTCCGCGGTCGCCGCCGCGGGCGGCGCCGCCGCGTCGAGCACGATGGTGAATGCGCCGCCTTGCGGCATCGCTACCACCGAATTGGTGGCCATGTTGATCAGTGCCTGCTGCAATTGCCCCAAGCTGCCCCAGACTTGCGCCTCCGCGATGCGCGCCTCGCGGCGAATCTCGATGTTTTCCGGCAGGCCGTGTTTGAGCAGTTCCACCGTCGCCAGCACCGCGGCCCAGACGTCCACCGGCCCCATCTGCTGCGGATCGTGACGCGAAAACGCCAACAGCTGCGAGACCAGTCCCGCCGCGCGGCGCCCCGCCCGCTCGATGCGGCCCAACCGCTCCAGCGCATCCTCGGGCACCACCCGGCCATGGCGCAACCGCAGCAGCTCGATCTGGCCCAGGATGGTAGTCAAGAGATTGTTGAAGTCGTGGGCGATACCGGCGGTGAGCGTGCCCACCACCTGCATTTTCTGCGCTTCGATCAGTTGCTTTTGCAGGGCGCTGTTCGCACCGCTTTCGGCGCCTGGATAGAGCGCGAGCGCCGCCTGGCAGATCGGGCCGGCCAGGCGTTCCAACGCGCTTTCCGCCGCCGGCGCCAGCGGCCGGGCCGTCCGCGCTTCGAACACCATGCGCGCTCCGCCCGCGCCCGGGAACGCGAGCGCGCCGCCCGTCTGC
>JBOGKX010000051.1:0-14645 GCA_050746125.1 Terriglobales bacterium
CTCAAGTCAGTTGGCCCCAACGCGACGCTCGTCGCCGATGACTTCGAGACGGTGATACGCAAGCTGAAAGCTGAGTTGACTGGCGAGATTGAAGTTGGCGGACCAGTCCTGGCGCAAAGCCTCACCGAGGCCGGTCTTATCGATGAGTATCGTCTCTACCTCCGCCCCGTCGTGCTTGGTGGTGGCAAGCCATTTTTCGCCGGCCCCCGGCCCCCGCTCCACCTGGTGGCCAGCGATTTAGTCGCCGATGACTTGATTCGCTTGACCTACGTTCCTGCTTGATCGCGCGACTTGCCGGCGGGTTGCGCTCAAAAATTCAAACTGAGACACTACCCAACCCCTCAATCATCGAGAATTCACGGCCAAAAGGCCGGTCTCGCGCGCTCACATCCGGCGCAGTTTGGGGGTCCTGCGGAATCCAACACAGCACCACATCCGCTGAGCACCCAGGAATGGCGCGAACTCATGGACGTTCCAGAGGTGCAAGAATCCTGGGGCCCCTTGAGCCGGATACTGCTTTGGAGGAGTTTGCCTCCATGGTCTACGCGGCGAAATTCAACTTCGAATCAGGGCACCCCGGCTACGTGGGCGAGCTTTTCATCCCTAAGGCGACACGCTCACGGGCGATGCGCCGTTCACACTCAAGCGGGCCAAGGATGGCCGTCTCCAATTCGTGAGCTGAGTGCCACGCGGATTTTTGTCGAGTTCCATCCTGCTTGCCGCCAGCCATTGCCGCTGGCGTCATTTGTGCGCTGAGCGGCGGCCACACAGGGCCGACGCGCTGCTTGACGTGCATCGCGTTCGAGTTCGTGACAACGACAAACACATTGCGGCGGGGCCGCCCATTTTCTGGACGCCGCTCCCGTTGGTCGCGGCTGCGGCCCGGCTTCGACGGCCGGCAACGGAGGCCCGCGCCGCTCAGGGCCTCTCCAAGTTGCCGCGAACGGTGCGGGTTCCTTGATAAAAGACGGGTCGGCCATAGCCACAAGGCATTGAAGCAGCGATGCTTTTTGGCTGTGGCCGCACAGCGGCTTAGCAGAAAAGGAGGTCGTATGACCACCGCAAAAGGCCGCGCGGGTCTAACCCACATGGAAGACCATCACCCTGGGCACCTTCGTCGAAGGGAAGCTGCCCAGGGAAATTCTCCATAAAAGATACTTCTACGTCGTCCCCCCGGCGTCGCAGATGTTGGAAAAGATCCCTTTCGAGGAAACCCCTCGGGAGATCGAGCTCGTGCTCGTAACGCTTGCCGAGTTCGGCTTCGCGACGTGCGCTCTGTACGATAAGATCTATGCGCGCGCGAGGACGCTTGGCCTGGACATCGTCCCCGCGGAGGCGGGGCCACAGTTGTGGCTTGCTTATCCGGATCAGCCGACGGAAGAGCGTCTGCTGATCGCGATGGAGCCCATCACTATTCACAACGGCGACCTCTGCGTGTTCGCTGTGAAACGCGGTTGGGACGACCTCTGGCTCACCACGGATCGGGGCACCGGCGTCTACGGGGCTGAAGGCTGTTGGGTGTTCACTCGCCGCCATCGCCGCGGCCGCAAGAAAGCCCCCTGGGCACCCACCAGTCGGTGAAGGCCCTCACGGAAGCCCTCACCGACAATGGGTTCAAGATCAGCGACGATGGCACGCCGCCTATTGGAGGCCGGCATAGGCGGCGCCCATCATGCCGCGATCGCCTTGACAGAGGATGTCGATGACTTGGCGCTCCAAGATGTCGAGACTGACGCCGGAGCCGGCGGGAAACTTCTCTTGGAACGACTGGCGGCACTTTTCCAGATCCGCATGCAGCCGCTTATAGACGTCGCGCTGGGCGCGCGCCTCGGCCAACTCCTGCGGCCGGTCGCGCTTGAGGTACAGCTCGAGATCCTGCAACAGCACTTTGGCGAAGCGCAGGGCACGGGCCTCGGTGGAGGTGACGGGGCGGCTGGCGCTGGGGGCCACGGGCACGTCGGCGGGGGCGGTGTTCTGGACGGCGGCGCGCATGCGGGCGGCCGAGATCGGCGCCGGCGTTTCCTCGGCGGAGCGGCCGGTCTGCCGCATGATGCGATCGAGCGCCAAACCAGCGACCCGCAGCAGCACGGCCAGGCGCGGCTCCAACTGCTGGTCGGGGAGTTCGGAGCCGCCTTCGTAGTAAAGCAAAGCGATGGTCTTGCCGCGCACCAGCAGCGGATGGAGGCCGCCAGCGATGGAGGGGGCGAAACCGGCGGGCAGGTTTTCGCGCAGCGGGCGCTCGGCGCGCCAGGTAAAAGAGCGCGCTTCGTTGGCGGCCATGGCAAAAGCATCGCGGCCGCCCTCGAGCGCGACGCGCACGGGCGGGTCGAAGCCGGCGCCGCGCCAACTCATGGCAGCGCCACCGCGAATCACAAAGATGGCCAGGCGCGCGGCGAGGGAATTGGCGGCGGCAAAAAGCGCCTGCAAGAGTTGCGGCGGCTGTTCGGCATCGAGCAATCCGGCCAGCCAATTGGGCCAGGGATCGAGCGCCGGCGGAGGCGGCGGCATCTGCACGGCCCAGCCCCGAACGCGGCGCTGCAAGGCTTGTTGCAGGGCGGGGGCGGCGTCATGGAAGGCATTGGCCAGGCCGGCATTCAGCTCTTGTTGCAGGCGGGATTCGAGCGAGGAACGCAGCGAGCGCAGTGCCTCCTGCAGCGTTCCCTCCAGATCTCCCCGAATCGTTCGCTCCCATGCCTGCACGGCAGTGGACGGTGACTCAGCAGCGCTCATGGCGGGCATTATAGGATGCTTCGACCGTCCGCAGGCCAAAACAATCTGGGTTTTACCCGGAATTGACCCAAGTTAATTCCCTGCCCGCCGGGGCAGGACCGGCTGGACAAAGTACGCGGCAGCGGCGCCGGCGGCGGGGCCGGCTTCGCCAAAGGCGGGCGGATCCAAGGCGATATAATAGGAATACGTTGAAAAGCGGGGGCGTCCCGGTTTCGACGGGAGTGGATGAGATCGAGAGGCGTGTCGGGGGCCATGCACCCGCAATCGCGTGGAAAACCTGAATTGCCAATCAACAACTGGCATACGCTGCTTAATCATTAAGCAACGCGCTCACTCGGGTTCGTTCGTAGACCCGGACTGGGCGTCATCCTTGCGAACTGGCTGGCGGCGCGGGCTGGGGCGCCGTAGGCGAGATCTTACCGGCTGGCGGGCGACGACTCTTGTTCGTTCTGATCGCCGCTCGCGAGACACGCGGAACGAACTACGCACGTAGGCTCTCGTTCGGCAGCACTTTCGGACGCGGGTTCAATTCCCGCCGCCTCCACCAAGCTTTCCGCGCAGGCCGGCTGCCGCCACTTGTTATACTGCCGACATGCGCGGAATACCTCCCGACCCCCCATGCCCGCCGCCACCAAGACATTTTGGATCGAAACGTTCGGCTGCCAGATGAACGTGCACGACTCGGAGCGGGTGGCCGGCACGCTGGGGGCGCAGGGCTACGAGCCGGTGGAGCGGATGGAAGAGGCGGATCTGATCCTCTTCAACACCTGCAGCATCCGCGACAAGGCGGCGCAAAAAGTTTTCCACAGGCTGGCGCAGTTCCGGCAACTGGAGAAGCAGGGCAAGCGCTTCGGCGTGCTGGGGTGCGTGGCGCAGCAGGAAGGCGAGGCGATCTTCGCGCGCGCGCCGCACGTCAGCCTGGTGGCGGGCTCGGCGAGCTATCCGCGGCTGCCGGAGCTGATCGCGCGGCTGGAGGCGGGCGAGCGGCGGGTAACGGGCCTGGGAGCGGCGAGCGAGGAAGCCTTCGAGACGGAACTGACGCGCCGCGACCACCCCTTCCGCGCCTACATCACCATCATCGAGGGCTGCGACAAGCACTGCGCCTACTGCGTGGTGCCTTTCACGCGGGGACGCGAGCGCAGCCGCGCCAGCGCGGCGATCTTGGCGGAGGCGGGGCGGCTGGCGGCGGCCAGCTATAGCGAGGTGCAGTTGCTGGGGCAAAACGTCAACTCCTATCGCGACCCCTCGCCGGCGCGCCTGAGCTTCGCCGAGCTGCTGGCGGCGGTGGCGGAGGTGCCGGGCTTGCGGCGGGTGCGCTTTACGACGTCGCATCCGCGCGACTTTCACCCCGAGATCGCGCGCGTCATGGGCGAGCATCCGGCACTGTGCGATCACGTGCACCTGCCGGTGCAGTCGGGCTCGACGCGGGTGCTGGAGGCGATGCGGCGGGGCTACACGCGGGAGCAATACTTGGAGAAGGTGGCGGCGATTCAGGCGTGCCGGCGGCGGCTAGCGATCACCACGGACATCATCGTGGGGTTTCCCGGCGAACAGGAAGACGACTTCATCGCCACGCTCGATCTCATGCACGAAGTACGCTACGCCGGGGCATTCAGCTTCAAGTATTCGCCGCGGCCCAACACCGAATCGGGAGCGTGGCCGGACAGCGTACCAGAATCGGTGAAGGGGGAGCGGCTGATGATCTTGCAGCGACGGCAGCAAGAGATACAGCAGGAAGACAACCAGGCCTTCGTCGGGCGCACGCTGGAAGTCATGGTCGAGGGCCACAACGCGAAGCTCGGGCAGTGGATCGGGCGGGCCAGCAACAACCGCACCGTCAACTTCACCGGCAGCGGCATGCAGACGCCCACAGCCTCGGCGCTGCCGGTTTTCGGAGCAGCCTTACAGCCCGGCGAATACGCCTGGGTGCGGATCGCCAAGGCGGGCGCCAACAGCCTAGTGGGCGAGCAAGCGGCCGCCCCGGCCGGCGCGCAGGGGAGGTAATCGTGGAAATCGAGATGAAAATCCGCGGCTTGATGATGGACTCATCCACCAACACGCCGATCGTCATCCTCAAGGACGGCAGCGGCGCGGCGGTGCTGCCGATCTGGGTGGGCATCTACGAGGCCAACGCCATCGCCTTGGAGATCGAGAAAGTCCAGACGCCCCGCCCCATGACCCACGACCTGATCAAAAACTTGATGGTGGGCATGAACGCCAATCTCAGCAAGGTGGTGGTGAACGAGCTGCGCGACGACACCTTCTACGCCCTGATCTGGATGGAGAAGGAAGGTGAGAGCTTCGCGCTCGACGCGCGGCCCAGCGACGCGCTGGCCCTGGCGCTGCGCATGGACTGCCCGATCTACGTCGAGGAAGAGGTGCTGAAGAGCTCGAAAGTGGCGGCCGCCGCCGCCGACCCGAGCTCCAGCGAAGAGTTGCGCCGCTGGCTGGAAAACCTGGGCGACGAAGAGACGGGCCGCTACAAAATGTAATGCCCGAACGCCGTAAAACCATTCCGGTGGCGGTGGGCGGCGTGGTGGTGGGCGGCACGGCGCCCATCGTCGTGCAGGCGATGACCAACACCGACACCGCCGACGCGGCCGCCACCGCGGCGCAGGCGCAGGCCTTGGCGGAGGCGGGCGCGGAACTGGTGCGGATCACGGTCAACACCGACGCCGCCGCGCAGGCGGTGCCGCGCATCGCGGAAGAGCTGGAGCGGCGCGGCGTGCACGCGCCGCTGGTGGGCGACTTCCACTACAACGGCCACTTGCTGCTCACCCGTTATCCGGAGTGCGCGGCCGCCCTGGCCAAGTACCGCATCAACCCAGGCAACGTCAGCATCGGCCGCAAGGACGACGACAATTTCCGCGCCATGATCGAAGTCGCCGCCGCGCGGGGCAAGCCGGTGCGCATCGGCGTCAACTGGGGCTCGCTCGATCCGCAACTGCTGGCGCGGCTGATGGACGAGAACTCGCGCCGCGCCACACCCGCCGACGCCGACGAAGTCATGCGCGAGGCTGTGGTGCGATCGGCTCTCGACTCGGCGCGGGCGGCGGAGCGCCACGGCCTGGCGCACGATGCCATCATTTTGAGCGCCAAGGTATCGGGCGCGCCCGATCTGATCGCGATCTATCGCGCGCTGGCGGGCGCTTGCGACTATCCGCTGCATCTCGGCCTCACCGAGGCGGGCCTGGGCATGAAGGGCATCGTCGCGTCGACCGCAGGGATGGCGGTGCTTTTGGACGAAGGGATCGGCGACACCATCCGGGTCTCGCTCACGCCAAGGCCGGGCGGCGATCGCTGCGAAGAGGTGCGCGTAGCGCAACAGATCTTGCAATCGCTGGGGCTACGCAGCTTTACGCCGCAGGTAAGCGCCTGCCCGGGCTGCGGGCGGACGACGAGCAAGTTTTTCCAGGAGATGGCGGAACAAATTCAGGAGCATATCCGCCTGCGGATGGCAGCCTGGCGCGAAGCTTACCCCGGCGTCGAAGAGCTGCGGGTAGCGGTGATGGGCTGCGTCGTCAACGGTCCGGGCGAATCGCGCCATGCGCATATCGGCATTTCCCTGCCCGGCACGTTCGAGGAGCCGAAGGCGCCGGTGTACGTGGACGGGCGGCTGTTCCGCACGCTGCGCGGCGCGGCGCTGGTCGAGGAGTTTCTGGCAATCCTCGACGAGTATGTGGCCACGCACTATCGGCGGGCCATGGCAGCGCACTAGGTGGGCGCGGGCGCGGCGATAGGCTTCGTATAGCTTCGTTGTCGGGCAGCCGGGCTTGCTCACGTACGTCTGGGCACGCTGCGCCGCCCGGCTACCCTCCGCCTCGCTCTACTCGCCTCTCGCTGCGCTCGCAGGTACTGGAGCGTGCGAGCGGCGACTCGGCGGCAGTTGCGGGGGAGGGCGATGGGCGGAGGAGAAGAACGGGCTGGAGGCTAGCGGAGGGCGGCGCGCTGCGCGTGGTTAGCTGGACGAAAGGACGATGCGGCGCATGCTAGCCTGAGTAGGAGGAGGCCTGTTCCCCGCCGTGCCGCGCCGTTTCTCACTCTCGCTTGCCCTCTGCCTCGCCGTCGTTGCCTTTGCCGCCGCCCAGCAGCCCACGACGCCGGCGGCACCTCCCCACCGGCACCGCCGCCACCATCACGCCACGGCGGCCGCGGCCAAGGCTGCGACGGGCCCGAAGTCGGCTTCCGAACTCGCCGCCGATTTGGCCGCCAAGCTAAAGCGAGGCGTGTTGGCCGGCGATCAGGTGCGCGCGCAGGTCGCGGGAGATACGATCACGCTCACCGGATTCGTCCATCGCGCCGAGAACAAGGGGCAGGCCACGCGCCTGGCGCGCAAGATTGCCGCTCGGGACGGCTGGGCGAAGGCCCACGTGCTCAATCAACTGCAAGTGCAATAACGACTCGGCGCATTTTTCCACCCCAAAACGATGTTTGGCGCCCTCATTTTCGACATGGACGGCGTGCTGGTCGACAACAGCGCCACCTACATGGAGGCGTGGAAACGCTTTTTGTCCGAACAAAGCGAGGCGGTGCGGCCGGATTATCCGGCACACAACATCTTCGGCCGGCGCAATGCCGATCTGATGCCGGAAGTTTTTCTCCGCGCGCTGACGGCGGAGGAAATAGCCGAGTGCAGCGACCGGCTGGAAGCCATCTACTGGCAGATCGCCAAGCAAAGCTTGCAGCCGATGCCGGGGCTGAAAGCTTTCCTGGCGGCAGCACGCGAGCGCGATCTGCCGCGCGCCCTGGCCACTTCGGCGCCGGCCAAAAACGCCGCCCTGACGCTGGAACTGCTGGGACTGAGCGGGGCTTTCGCGCCGGTGCTGACCGAAGAAGACGTCGCGCGCGGCAAGCCGGATCCGGAGATTTATTTACAGGCGGCGGCGCGCCTCGGCCGGCCGCCGGCCGAGTGCGTGGTATTCGAGGATTCGCTCCCGGGCGTGTTGGCGGCGCGCGGCGCCGGCGCGGCTTGCGTCGGGCTGGCCACGAGCGTTTCCGGCGCGGAACTGGCGACGGCGGGCGCCGGCTTGGTCATCGCCGATTTCACGGACCCGGCGCTGCCGAGGTGGTTGGGGTGGGCGACCCTGGCCCGGGTGGCCGAGGCTGGCCGGCCAGGGCGAGGCATGCGAAGCTAATTGCGTGGCCCACTCGCAGCATTACGCACTCACCGCGGCACGCCTGATCACCCCGCTTGAAACCATAGCGAATGGCGTCGTGCTGGTCCGCGACGGGCGGATCGAAGCCCTCGGCGGGCGCAACGCGACGCCGATCCCGGCCGGCACGCCAGTCTTCGACTACGGCGAAAACGTGCTGGCACCCGGCCTGATCGACTTGCACGTACATGGTGGAGCGGGCCGCGATTTGATGGCGATCGACGCGGCCGGGCTGATGGCATTCGAAGCTCATTTGGCGCGCCACGGCGTGACCTCATATTACCCAACGACGGTGACCGCGCCGCTCGATGGGATACTCGCCAGCTTGGAAAAATTGGGGCGCGCGGTACGGCGCGCCGGGGAAGAAGAGCGGGATGGCGGCGCGCCGCGGGCGCAGCCGCTCGGCATCCATCTCGAGGGGCCGTTCCTGAGCCACGCGCGCCGCGGCGTGCACCCGCCGGAGGCGCTGATGGCGCCGACGCCGCAGCTGCTGGAGCGCTTCCGGCAAGCGGCGGAAGGCCAAATCCGGATCGTGACGATCGCGCCGGAGCTGCCGGGCGCCGCCGAGACGATCGCCGCCGCCACGCAGCTCGGCATCCGGTGCAGTATGGGCCACTCCGATGCCGACCTGGCCGCGGCGCGCGCGGGGATCGAGGCGGGAGCGCGGCAGGCAACGCATACCTTCAACGCCATGCCGCCGCTCGACCATCGCACTCCCAATCTGCTGACGGCGGTGATGACCGATCCGCGCGTGCGGGCGGAACTGATCGCGGACGGCATTCACGTACACCCGCTGGTGGTCGATATTTTGCTGCGCGCCAAGGGGCCGGAAGGGGTGATGCTGATTACCGACGGCATCAGCGCCACCGGCATGCCGGAGGGCCGCTACCGTCTGGGGCCGCTGGAAGTCGAGGTGCGCAACGGCACGTGCACCTACGAAGGGAAGCTCGCGGGCAGCGTGCTAACATTGGACCGCGCCGTGCGCAACGCGGCGAAATTCGCCGCTTGGCCGCTGTCCCAGGCGCTGCGCCTGGCCACCTACAACCCCGCCGAGTCCATGGGCTTAACGGACGGCCGGGGCACGCTGCGAGCGGGCGGGCGGGCCGATCTCGTCGTGCTTACGCCGCAAGGAGAGGTGGTCGAACCCATCACGGGCGGACGGCGCGGCGAGGCCGAAGCGACCGCTTCCGGGCGAGGCGCCAAGGCGAATACGTAATGGACAAGCTGGTGATTCGCGGCGGCGAGCCGCTTCGGGGCAGCCTGCGGGTGGGAGGGGCGAAAAACGCCGCACTGCCGGCGATGGCGGCCTGTTTGCTGACTGCCGAGGCGGTGACGCTCGACAACATCCCCGACGTGCGGGACATCCAGACCACGCGGCGGCTGCTCGAAACGATGGGGGTGGAGTGCGACCTCCACGCGGGCCGCGCCAAGCACCGCATCGGCATTCGCGCGGAGCACATTCTGCACGCGGAAGCCCCGTACGAACTGGTCAAGACCATGCGCGCTTCGACGCTGGTCTTGGGTCCGCTCGTGGCGCGCACGGGCACGGCGCGGGTTTCGCTGCCCGGCGGCTGCGCGATCGGGGCACGGCCCATCGACCTGCACCTCAAGGGTCTCGAAGCGCTCGGCGCAATCATCACGCAGGAACATGGCTACATCGTGGCGGAAGCGAAACGGCTGCGCGGCGGCCAGTACCGCTTCGACCGGATCAGCGTGACCGGCACCGAGGACGTGCTGATGGCGGCGGTGCTAGCGGAAGGCGAGACGGTGCTGGAGAACTGCGCGCAAGAGCCGGAAGTAGTGGACCTCGCGGCTTTGCTCGTCAAAATGGGCGCCAGCATCAGCGGCGCCGGCACGCCCACCATCACCGTGCGCGGCGCCAGCCGCCTGCACGGAGCCGAACACCGCATCATTCCCGACCGAATCGAGGCGGGCACATTCATCATGGCCGGCCTGATCACCGGCGGCGAGGTGCGGGTGACGCAATGCGAGCCGCGCCATCTCGAGGCCTTGCTGGTGGTGCTGCAACAGGCGGGGGCGCAACTGGCGGCGGAGGGAGACACCGTGCAGGTCAAGCCTTCGGGGCGCCTGCGCGCGGTGGCAGTGGCCACGGCCGAATACCCCGGCTTCGCCACCGATTTGCAAGCGCAGTACATGGCGCTGATGACGCAAGCCGAAGGCACGGCGGCGATCACGGAGACGATTTTCGAGAACCGCTTCATGCACGCTCTGGAACTGAACCGGATGGGGGCCAATATCCGCCTGGACGGACGGCGGGCGCTCGTGGCGGGCCCTGCCGCGCTCAGCGGGGCGGCGGTGCTGGCGAGCGACCTGCGCGCCAGCGCCTCGCTAGTGATGGCGGCTCTCGCAGCGGAAGGCGAAACCATCATCGACCGCATCTACCACCTCGACCGCGGCTATGAAAAGCTCGAGGAAAAGCTGCGCGCCGCCGGCGCCGTCATTCGCCGGGTGGGGAACCTGATCCCGGCGAAGGGCGCGAAGGCGTGAATGGCGGGCGGGGCGATAAGCGTCGGAGCGCGAGAATTTCGCGGGGCTTTATTGGGCGCAGCTTGGCTGCGCCGCTGCTCGACCTCGGCTTCCTGCGCTTCGTAAAGTGGACTCGGGGGCTGCCGCCGAGAGGGCGGCTAGCGAGCGGTGGCGGCAACGAGCACGGCCTCGCCGGGCGGGCCGACGGGCGGGCCATGGACCGACAAGCTATGTGCGGGCGGGTCGAGGGCCAGATGGAGGGGATGGATTACGCCACTGCGCTCTCTTCCCTGAACCGTAACGCGCAGATTGGATTCCTCGCGGGTGACTTGCAGCATGGCCACAGCGGCACGGCTGCCGGCCGGGTCGAAAGGCTGGAATCGACCGGCGACGGTATAGACGCCGTACCCGCTCGACTGGCAGGGGGGCTCTAAAGTACACCAGCGCGGATGCGAGGCGGGCAATTTGCCCGCGGCCTCGTACTTGACGGCGCAGTGAGCGTCAATCAGCCAGCCCTGCCAGGTGCGTACGCGGATTTGCTGCCAATACTCGAAACCGCCGAGGGCGATCAAGACCAGCGCCGCTGCCAGCATCCAGGCGGGCCGCAAGCGGGCCAGGGCGCGGTGGAGCTGGGCGGGCTGGGCGACGGGAGCGGGCGGCGGCGCGGCGGGCGCGACCGCCAAAGCGCGGTCGATGCTGGCGTGCAGGCGCTCGCCGGCGCCCTCGGGCGGCGCGAACAGCGACTCGTCGCCGAGCATGCGCACGGTGTGGGCCAGGGAAGCGAGGCAGGCGGAGCAGGCGGGACAAGCACGGGCATGCTCCGCGAGGAGCTGGCGACTGGCGGCTTCCAGCTCGCCGTCGAGGAATTCCGAGATGCGGGCGGTAAACTCCTGGCAGCTGTTCATGTCCGTAGCTTCCGAAAATGGGGCGCCAGGCGGGCGCGCAGCTGAAGCCGGGCGCGCAGCAGCCTGGTCTTGACGTTGGCGACGCTCAAGCCCAAGGCCTGCGCAGTCTCCTCCGTGGACAATTGCCGCACATCACGCAACACTACCACCTCGCGATAGCTGGGGTGTAGGCCACCCAGCGCCTGCATGAAAATCCTCTCGCGCTCCTCCCGGCTATACTGCTGCTCCGGGTTTTCCCGCCACTCCGCCACATCCACGCTAACGCTGCCGTCCTCGGTTTGCACCGGCTCATCGAGCGATTCCCACAAATCGGCATGGTTTTTGCGCAGGCGCATACGCGCCGCATTGACGCAAATCTGCGTCAGCCAGGTGCTGAACCGGGCCTCGCCGCGGAATTGATCGAGATGCTCGAGGGCACGCAAAAACGTCTCTTGGCAAATGTCCTCCGCGTCGGCCGGGTTACGCAAGATCGCCAGGGCGGTCCGAAAGATAGCGCGCTCATGGCGCCGCACCAGCTCGTGGAACCGCTCCCGCTCGCCGCCGAGAATGGCCTGAACCAAAGCCCAGTCTTGATCCGGCTGCACCCCCGCCGCGGCCATGCCTTTGCCATTCATTAGGATGCGCGGTGGTCCGCGCCGTCACACAATCTTGAGCCCTGAAGGATTAGATCGCTCCTAGTTTACAGGCTTGCAGTAGGCAGAGGGCCAGATGGGGCTAGAGGGTGCGGCGGAAGAGGGCCCAGGAGGCGCCGAGCATGGCCACCGAGAACAGGCCCAGGAACAACAAATCCCAGCCAATGGCGGCGAAGCCGGCCTGTTTGAGCATAAGGTTCCGATAGCCATCCACGGCGTAGGTAAAGGGGTCCCCCTTGGCCAGCACTCGCAGCCAGGGGGGAAAGGCCTTGATGGGATAAATCGCACCACTGGGAAAGAACAGCAAAGTGTTGAGCACGCCGAAAATGGCGCGCGGCACCAGGGGATCGCTGACCCGCACCATCATCAAGAACATCATGGCGATAAAGGCCACCGAGCTGACCACCGTCATCAGCACGACCCAGAGCATTTGGGTAGGGTGGTAAAACCCCGGCACGCCGCTCAGCAGCGCCCCCAGCCAGGCCAAGGCCAGGCCGGCTAAGACCGCCTTGACCACCCCGGCCAGATTGAAACCGAGCAGCAGCTCGAACTTGCTGATGGGGGTAACCAAGTAGCCTTCGTGCAGGCCACGCGCCTTGTCGTCGATGTAGATGATGCCGCCGCCGATCATGGCAGTGACGAAAATGGCGAGCGCGACCGAGCCGGGCAGCAGGTATTTCATGTAATCGACGTACGGATAGAGCTCGACCTGCGCCAACGCGGCGGCCGCCGGCTCGCGGCCGACCACGGCGGGCACGTTCAACTGCGCCACCAGACCCTCGAGCGAGGCGTCGAGGGTGCCGGTAATGAAGCGGTCGGTGTTGTCTTCGACCAGGCCGAGCCGCGGGTCCAAACCGGCCCGAGCGTCGCGGGAATAGTTAACGGGAATCACCAGCACGCCTTGCACGCGCGAGATGCGCAGGTCGCGCACGGCGGCGGCGCGGTCGGCATACGGGATCGCGCGGAGGGTGGCGGCGGTGGCTTCGATGGCCTGCAAGCCCTCCCAGACGCGCAACGCCTGAGGGCCGTGATCTTCGTTGACCACCGCCAGGTCGATGTGCTTGATGTTGCCCCCGAAAGCGTTGCCGAGGATCACCAACTGGAAAAGGGGGAAGATGGTCGCCACCATGATCAGCGCCGGGCTGCGGAGAAATTTGCGCAGGTCGCGCTCCATGATGGCCCAGACTCGCAGCATGAGAACTTCCCTTCCCCCCTAACGCTGATACAGGTGCGAAATGTCGGTCTTGGCGCTCAGGTTGACGGTGTCGCGGAGCTCATGACCGGTGAAATGGAGAAAAACGTCGTCGAGGGTAGTGGTTTGCACGGTCAAGTGGTGCAGCTCGATGCCGCGCGCCTGCGTGCGCAGCATCAACTCGCGGGCGGTCCGCGAACCGTGATCGGTGAAGATGCGATAGATGCCGCCGCCCTCGGCCGTGACCCGCGCCACGGCGGGGAGCGCCTGCAGCTCGGCGCTCCAATCGGGCGGGTCGGGGGCGAAGCGGGCCTCGATGATGCCGGCGGCGGGAACGGAAGCCTTGAGCGCGGCCGGAGTATCGAGCGCGACCAGCTTGCCATGATCGACGATGGCGATGCGGTCGCAAAGCTTGTCGGCCTCGTCCATGTAGTGGGTGGTGAGGATGACGGTAAGGCCGTGCTCCTGGCGCAGGCGGGCGATCATTTCCCAGACGGCGGCGCGAGAGTTGGGATCGAGGCCGGTGGTTGGCTCGTCGAGAAAGAAAATCTTCGGGTCGTGGACCAGGCCGCGGGCAATCTCCAAGCGGCGGCGCATGCCGCCCGAGAGCGTGCGCGCCGGCATTTTGCGCCACTCGTCGAGGCCGACCGCCTGGAGCAGCGTGGTGACGCGCGCGCGCCGCTGGCGGGCGCGGACGCCGTAGAGCTTGGCGTGGATGTCGAGATTTTCCTCGCAGGTCAGGTCGGGATCGCTGGTCATGGCTTGCGGAATCACTCCGATCGCCCGCCGCACCTGATTGGGCTCGCGGCGCACGTCGTGGCCGGCGACCACGGCGGTGCCTTCGGTGGGCTCGATGAGGGTGGTCATCATGCGAATCAGCGTGCTCTTGCCGGCGCCGTTGGGGCCGAGCAAGCCGAAGACCTCCTGGGGGGCGACGGAGAAAGAGACAGCGTCCACGGCAGTAAACGCGCCGAAGCGGCGCGTGATGCGCTCGACGGCAATGGCCGCCCCCTCTCGTTGCTTGCCGTTCGCCGCGTTCATACCCTCTTCCGCACTTTATCGCCCGGAGAACGGCAGCACCACGTAGGCGGTGGTTCCCAAGGCCAGCTCCTCGTTCGGGTTGGGCACCGCGACCCGGAACTCGACGGTGCGGATATCTCGTTTGGTGCGGCTCACGTCGCGCTCGGTGGCAAAGCCAGCCTCGGCCGCCTTGTAACTGACATGACCGACGATCTCGCGGCCGGAAGGCAGGCGGACGATCAAGGCCTGCCCGAGACGGAGGCGATCGGCGTAGGTTTCCGGCATGTCGGCGCGCACCCAGGTGTCGGTGAGATCAATTAAGGTGACAATGCCGCTGGCGGGCGTGACGATCTCGCCTTCGCGGGCGATGCGCACGCCGACCAGGCCCGCCACCGGCGCCCGCACCTGGGTGTAGCCGAGCTGCACCGCGGCCTGGCGGGCGGCCTGCTGGGCCTGGGCGGCGGCGCGCTCGGCCGCCATCCAGGCGGCGCGGGCGGCGGCCACTTGGCCGCCTTGGGCGCGGGCA
>JBOGKX010000052.1:0-77922 GCA_050746125.1 Terriglobales bacterium
CGAGAGAAGCAAGCAGTGAGATACAGAACGCTGGGAGGGGCGGGAGGAATACACCTACGTATCCGATCCGCCCCGAGCAGCCGAGAACGAAGCCCTGCGATGCTTATTCGCCCCGCCCGGCGCTTACGGCACGGCGCCATGCACGCGGACATGGCCCAACTCGCGGCAGCCGGCCGCGATCAATCGCGCCCGCGCCGCGCCGCCTTCGTGCTTTGGCAAATACGCCACCACCGGGTAGATCTGGCAGGCCGGCCGATAATACGCCGCGATCGCGCCCATGGTGGCCGCATCGAAGTGCGACAGGCCGCGCCACACGGTGTTGACGCTGCCGCCGGCGTCGTCGAGCAGCAAGACGTCGAAGCGCCGCGCGCGCAGCGCGCTGATCATTTTCTCCGAGCGCCAGCGGCCGGCGACCTCGAGCGTTCGCAATAGATACGGGTCGAGGTAAACGGGATCGCGCCCTTGCAAGGCTAGGTAGGGAACGTCGGAAAAGACCCGTTCTCCGCGCAGGGCGCGCGCCAGCCGGGCGTGATCGGCCGGCTGTTCCGTGAATGCCCGGTGATGCCAGGTCACGATGCCGGCGCCGGCGCTCAGCGCCACCCAGGCGACTAAAAGGGCGCGCGCCGCCGCCGGCGTCCGTGCCCAATCGCGCCGCAGCCAATCCAGCCCGTACGCCGCCAGGATCGCGGCGGCGGCCCAGCCCTCGAGCAGGTAATTGTCGCCGCCACCGCTGTTGGCGAGCAGCGTGGCGATGCCGATGAGCCAGGCCAGAACGGCGTATAGCGCCACGAGCGCGGCCGGGCCGTTCCGCCTTGCCCGCCAGGCCGCGCCCAGGCCCACCGCCGCCAGCGCCAGCAGCAAGACGTGGGGCACGTAGTTCTCGCAAGCGCGCAGCACCAGCCCCACGCCCGTTGCCACCGCCGGCAGCGCCTGCCGCAAGGCCAGCAAATTCGGCAGCACCGCGTCGCCGTGCACCGCCAGCGCGCCCAGCACCGCCGCCACCGCCGCCACCGCCGTGCCCGCGATCCGCGCCAAGCCGGCCCATTGCCGTCGCGCCGTCAGGCACAAGGCGACCGCCAGCGGCGCCGCCACGTAGGACTGCTTCGCGAGCACCGCCGCCGCCAGCAGCAGGCCAACCCCGATCTCGCGGCCGCGCCCTCGCCGCGCCGGTGTCAGGCCGCTGGCAACATAGATTGCCCCCAGGCTGGCGAGCAAGGCGGCCATGTCGGGGCGGGTGGATAAACTCCAGTCCCCGAAGCCCGCGTCGGAGGCCGCCAGCCCGGCGCCGAGCAGGGCCAGGCCGCCGCCTAATCCCATGCGCCGGCCGCAGCCGTAGACCAACGCCACAACGCCCAAAAAACAGCCGAATGTGAGTAGTCGGCCGGCGAGCAGCAAGGAGTTGAAATGCGGACCGGTGATCTCGCTCAGAGCTACGAGAGCGCCGTAGTAGGCGGGCCCGTACGGCGTGGGAGTAAAGGGCGGCGCCGTCCAGGGCTGATAAAGATGGCCGGTTCGCCGCGCCCGCAGCGCCGCCGCGACGGGCACGGAATCCGGCGTCGTAATGTCGGCGGCGAGGCGCCAGTCGTGCGCGTCCTCGTGCGTTAGGCAGAGCGCGCCGGCGGCCAGCCCCAGCCCCAACGCGGCCACCAGCAAAAAATAGCTGGCGCGATGGCGTTCCGGAGCACGGGCGCGCGGGAACGAAACGGATGTCCGCACCGTTGCCAAGCGAAAAATCCACTCGGGCGCGGCTGCGCTTCCATCCGCTGCCGAGTGGATGAACGCGGTCGCGACCTCGCCAATTGGGCTTTGTCGCTGAGAATGACGGTAAGTGGAGGAGGGTTTACACTGTGCTGCTGCCGGTCGCCGCCCGCGCCCGCTGAATACCAGCCAGCCAATCCCGTGCCGGCGCTGGCGAGAGCCGCCGCGCGCAAGCTAGCGTGGCCGCCGCGGCGCAGCCGCAGTTGAACCACCAGAAACCGAGCCAGGCGCCGGCCGCTGGCAGTCCGCCCGGGCGGCGGCGCGCGCCCCGCCAAAACCAAACCGCCTCGGCTTGCGGACCTAGCCAGTGCCGGCGTTCTCGTTGGTTGGGCGTGCGCAGGTGCATCAGTCGCGCGCGCGGCGCGACGTAAAGCCGAGCCTCCGCCGCCAGTTCCCGGCAGAACGCCACGTCTTCGCCCGGCGCCGATCCCGTGTGCCGCTCGTCGAAGCGCACGTCGCGAATCGCCGCGGCGCGAAAACTCATCAGCCCGCCGCCCAGGCAGCGAACGCGCATCGGCGCCGAGTGGCGCAGCCGCTCCGCGCGCCAATACAGTGGCTGGCGATCGTCATGGAGAGCGCCGCGCTGAAACATGCCGCTCCATGCCCGATACGCCAGCGGCGGCGGCGGGTAGTTGGTCACGATGCCCGAGATGCCCGCCGCTTCGGGCGCCGCCGCGTAGGCTGCCATCAGTTCCGCCGTGAACTCGGGCTCGAGTTCGACGTCGTCGTCGAGAAAGAGCCAGATTTCCCCGCGAGCACGGGCCATGCCCCGATTGCGCGCCGCCGCCGTGCCCGTCAGTGCCGCATCGTGTATGTAATCGAGCTCGATCTCGCCGCCCGCCAGCAACTCGCGCAGCCGCCAATGGCACTCGGCCGCACGGCTTTGATCCACTACCACCAACTGCCTCGGCCGCACCCTCTGCGCCGCCAGGCTTTGCACCGTGCGCGCCAGCTCGAAGGGGCGATTCTTGGTGGCGATGATCGCCGTGCAGTCGCACACCGCTTGCGCCACCGGCAGGGAAGGGCAAAGAGCTAGGACGACGGGCATGGGCCCGTTTTTACGCGCGTCGCCGCCCGGCCCGCAAGCCCCCAAACAGGTGCGTTGCGCTTAAAGCGCGGCGCGCGCCGCGGCGATTTGTTGCGCCACCGCCGTGAGCGCGCCGGCGACCACTTGCTCCTGCTCGGCCGCCTCGCTCCAGCGTTGCTGCTCGATGGCCTCGCGCAGGCCTGGCAGAGTTTTGGCCCCGTAGCCGGTATAGGTGCCGGGTGCATAAATAACGTCTTTGTACCAGGCGCGGCCGCCGGGTAGTCCGGCGGGCACGGTCATTTTCCGCTCCGTCTCGTAGATCAACTCGTTGAGGCGCGCCAACTGCGGCACGGGCAGCGCAAACGCCCGCCCCGATGCCGTGCTCGCCGCCAACGCCTGGGCGTAGCCGCTCGCCGCCTGTTGCAGCGCCGTCACGGCGCGGTCCAGCGCGGAGAAGTCGAGCGCCGGCGCGCCGCCGGTTTGGGCATGGAGCTGTTGGATTTGCTTTGCGTACTCCGCCATGGTGTCGGCGAAATCGGTGAAATCGAACGGCAGGATTTGCGCATCGGCTAGCCGCATCACGCTTGTGCCCATGGTCTCGGCCAGGGCCCGACCGTACGTGAATTTGGTGTCGCCGAAATGCGTGTACCAATAGAAATCGTCGTACGCGGAATGGTACACGCCCCCGCCACCTTGGCCGGCAAACCGCACATCGGCCGAGGCGATGCCTAAATGATCGAGGAACGCCGTGTAATCGGAGCCCGAGCCCAGCGCCCCGATCCGCAGGTCGGCCCGGCTCTCGATCTCCTTTTTGCGCGGCTCGGATGCCCGCTTAAGCTCTTCGGCGCGCAGCGTTTGCCATTCCGATTGGCCGGCGGCCGCCGGATCGGGAATGTCGCGCGCCACCTGATTGAAGAAATGCTCGAGCGTGTGCGAGCCGTTGACGCGCAAGAAGCCGGTGTCGCTGTTGTCGGTGTTGAGATAGGCGACGGCCTTGGTTTCGAGTTCGGCGGCGTGCTGCCCGGCCCATTCCGTCGAGCCCAGCGTCATCGGCTCCTCGCCATCCCAGAAGGCGATGACGATGGTGCGCAGCGGCCGCCATCCCTGCTTCAGCAGCGCGCCCAATCCGCGCGCCTCCTCCAGCAGCGACGACGTGCCGCTCACCGGATCGTCGGCCCCGAAGACCCAGGCGTCGTGATGATTGGCCCGGATCACCCATTGATCGGGAAAGGCGCTGCCGGGAATCTCCGCGACGACGTCATACAGAGGAACGACGTCCCAATGAAAGGCTACTTGCAGATGCACCAGCGCCGGCCCCGGGCCGACATGATAGGTGATCGGCAGCGCGCCGCGCCAGGCTTCCGGCGCCACCGGCCCCGCCAGTGCCTGAAGCAGCGGCTTGGCGTCGCCGTAGGAGATGGGCAGCGTCGGGATTTTCGTTAGCGTCGAAATTCGGT
Source organism: Terriglobales bacterium (assembly GCA_050746125.1). Taxonomy (GTDB): domain Bacteria; phylum Acidobacteriota; class Terriglobia; order Terriglobales; family SCQP01; genus JAJPKR01. The sequence goes on from JBOGKX010000052.1 coordinate 4,243, forward strand.
CCAGCGGCAGACGAGGCGGGGTGAGATCGCCCGCCGCCAGCGCCGGGGTGGAAGGATCGCCTTCGCCTAAGCTGATGTCCAGCACGCTGCCGCGCTGTACGCCGTCGGCGGGACGATACGCGCCTGCTGGAAAGACGTCGCCTTGAAAGTACCCGTCATCGCGCGGATCCGAATAGATGATGCAGCCCACCGCCCCATGTTCGGCCGCCACCTTGGGCTTGACGCCGCGCCAGCCTCGCCCGTATTTGACGATTACGATCTTGCCGCGCACGTCCACGCCCAGCTTGGCCAGTTGATCGTAATCGGCCGGCATGCCGTAGTTGACGAAGACCAGTTGCGCCGTCACGTCTCCGTCGATGGAATACGCATTGTAGGGCGGTAATTGCCCGGGCGCCGCCGAGGTCGGGTCGCCCGGCACCGGAGGTTCGGTAAGTTTCGCCTGGTAGCGTCGCGGCGCTAGCAACTCCAGCCGCCGCAGCTTAGGCGTCGGAAAAAGCACGTGGAAGGTCTCGATGTGCGCGCTTAGGCCGTCGGCTTCGAGTTGCGCCAAAATCCAGCGCGCATTATCGGCATCATAGGGCTGCCCGAGGGCGTGCGGCCGCAGCGTCAGCCGCTTCATGTCGGCGCGCAGCCGTTCCGGTTGCGGGATGGCGCGAAAGACGGTCTCCCAATGCTGCTCCGCCGTCGCTGCCGCCGGTGAAAACCCCGCCAAATTGCCGCCCGGCGCGGTTTGCGCGGCGGCGGTCAGCAGGCAAAGAGCGACGGCCACGGGGTAAATCGAAGGGCGAACGCGCGAAGGCATCCGTTGTCTCCTGTCTACGGAATGGGTATTGTATGCGACGATGCGGGTTTCGGGGTGGATTGTCCGTTATTGGCGGAGTAGTTATCGAAACGTAGCGATATGACCCGAATATAAGATCCCCCCCCTAATAGGGTGGTGCTTGGGCTCATGCTCTATGACAGAATCTGTCCATGCGCCGAGGGGGAATGGGATATTCGTCGGTCCGCACCGGCACTGCTGCTTTAACGCCGAGCGAACTCCGCGCCATCGATGGTTTGAAGAGCGGTGGTTCGATTAAGGAAGTGGCGCTGCGCCTCGGCATTAGCCCCAATACATTAAAGGAGCGTCTGAAAACGATTTACGCCAAGCTCGAGGTGCACTCGGCGCGCGAGTTGCTGGTTAAGCTGTACCTCGGCTCGCCGGAGCCCGCGCCGCAGCGCACCGACGTATTGCGACGGTTGGAGGCGGTATTGGACGCGCCCAGCATTTCCGCGGCGCTGCGCGCGCTCGCCAACGCGATCGCGACGCAACTGGATCTGCGCGCCGAGGTAATTTGGCCGATGGACAAGGCGCGCTACGCGGCGAATGGATTTTTCCACGCCGCGCTTACTCGCGGCGAGGCTCGCTCCGATTTTGGAGTGGCGGATCTGCCCGGTTGGGCGCCGCCGCTGGCGGCGTTGCGGCTATCTTGGGATAGCGAGCACGCTTTGTTGGTGATGAGCGATCCGCGGCAAGGCATGCCCGACGTTTCCTGGCGGAGCGCCGCCCTGCTGGCGCGCTTTGCGGAGGCCAGCTTGGCGCAGTCGCGCGCGACTCGCGCCGCGCGCTAGCCGCCGGCGACGGCCAGATCGTCGCGAGTCGTGTTCTTCACTTGATACATCAGCTCGTCGGCGCGGCGCACGATTTGGGCCGCTTCGTGCGCATCGTCGGGAAAGGCCACCAAGCCGATGCTGGCGGTGACCTTTACCTCGGCATGCTGGCCGGTGGCATAGCGCTGGGCGCGGATCGTTTCCAGCAGCCGCTGCGCCACCACCCGCGCATTGGGCTTGCTGGTCTGGGGCAGCAAAATGGCGAATTCGTCGCCGCCATAGCGGAACACCCAGTCGATGCGCCGCACCTGCGCTTGCAGCAGATCGCCGAATTCGCGCAGCAGTTGGCTGCCGACCAGGTGCCCATGGCGATCGTTCACCCATTTGAAATGGTCGAGATCGAGAAACAGAAACGAAAAGGCGTAGCCGAACCGCTCCGAGCGGCGGATTTCGGTGTCGAGCACTTGGTAAAGATAGCGGCTATTGAACAGGCCGGTGACGTCGTCGCTAATGGAAAGCTGGCGCAATTCGAGCATTTCCAGGGCGTTTTGCAGGCCGATGGATCCGTAATTGGCGACCGCCCATAAGGCGACGCGGCCTCCCTCGAGAGGACCCGGCGGGGCGGCGAAAAGCACTTCCTGCACCGCCAGCAAGCGGCCTTGGTGGCGCAACGCCAAAAGCAGCAGCGACTGCGCCGGTTCCGGCGGATGGCAGTCGCGCAGCGGCAAGAGCGAAGCCTCGAGCGCTTGCGTCCAAACCTGGCCGGTGGCCGTGCCGGCGAGGTCGGCGCTCTCCACCAGCACCGCTTCCGACAGCCGCGCCAGCGGCACTTCGCGTTCGGCCAGGTCTTCGCAGCCGGAGCCGCTGACCGCCACCGAGCGCAGCACGCCGCGCCGCGGCTCGACCAGCATCAGGCAGCAGCCCAGGGGCTGGCAATGCTGCTGCGCCTCGGCGTTGATGCGCTCCAGCAAGCCGTCCAACTGCAAGGTGGAAGTGAGGCGCGCCGCTATCTCATGCGTCAAGTCAATGCTCGCAATATGGGCAAAACCCGGCATGGGCGCCGCAGCCATGGCGAAAGTGGCCACAGTATAGCCGAAGCCGGGCTCGCCGCTCGCCCTTCGTCCGCGCGGGCAGGTTACCTTTCGCGCACCCGCGCCCCTCCGCATCCAATCCACCACGGGCGGGGGCTGGTTTCTCGGCGCCCCGTCTCCTTACAATGAAGGCATCGCATCGGCCATGGCTGAGTGGGGAGAAATCTTGGCGCGTACGCGCCAGGCGCGCGGGTTGACGCTTGAGGAGGTATCCGAAACCACCAAGATCGGCGTGCGTTTTTTGCAGGCCATTGAAGCCAGCGACGCGCGGCGCCTGCCGGGCGGAATTTTCAACCGCAGCTTCGTGCGCTCCTACGCGCGCTGCCTGGGCCTCGACGCCGACCAGATCGTCACCCAATACGTGGCCGCCAGCGGCGAGGAGCTGCCATCCCGTGCCGCCCCGCCGGCCGAACCGAAACCGCCCGCGCCCGCCTGGCTTTCTCCCCAAGCGGTGCTCGCCGCCGCCATCGTGGTCGTGATTCTCGGCGCCGGCTACGCCGGCTACCGCATGATGGCGCAGGGACGAGCGGCGCGCGCCGCGCGGGTAGTGGCGCCGCCGACGATGCTCGCGGCTCGGCCGCTGGCGCGCGCGCTCTCTCTCCCGGCTCACGAGCCGCCGGCCTTGCGCCGCGAAGCCGCTCCGCCCGCCGCCTTGCCTGCCGCTCCGCCTCGCGTCCCGGCGGAGGCCGTGACCTTGAAGCTTTCCGTGAGCGCCCCGGCGTGGGTGAAGCTGCAAGCCAACCACCAATTGATTTTCGAGGACACCTTGGAGCCGGGGCCGGAGCGCACCTACCAGTTGACGCCGCCCCTGCGCCTGGTGACGGGGAACGCCGCCGCCACTCACGTTACCCTGAATGGACAACTGCAGCCCTCGCTGGGCGGCGATGGCGCCATTGCCTTTTGGCACTATCCGGCCGCCCCGCTCGCGCCAGCCAAGACCGAGCCGCCCTCCACCAAGGGCGCCGCCAGCGAAAGCCAGCCGGATTCCCGCGCCGCCGCCGCCGCGCCGCATACCTGAGTGGGGAGGATTTCATGGCCGATTTTCAAGCCGCAACTCGCCTGGTAGCGATGATGGCCTCGTCGGCCGTGCCGCCCGCCTTGTTGCGGCAAGCCGCGCTCGGCTCCTTGAGCCTGCCCTCCGCCGATCGTTTGGCCTTGGTGCTTTATTTGGCCTACACCGACTCGCCCAGTCGCGCTGCGGCCCAAGACACCTTGGGCCGCATCAATCAGCAAGACGTTGCCGTCTTGCTGGCGCGGCCGGATTGCCCCGATTTTCTCCGCGCCGTCGCGGATGCACGGGAACTCGTGGATGAGCATCAGGCTCTTCTCGCCGCCGCCGCCACCGCCGCCGCCGCGTCCGAGCCTTTTGCATTAGTCGAGGCCAGCGCCGAAGAGCGCGCCGCTCTGGCTTCCGCGCCCTCGGCCCCCGCCCAGGCCGGTGCCGACAATCCGCTCAACCGTCTCGCCAAGATGACGGTTCCCGAGCGCGTCCGCCGCGCTCTGCTGGGCAGCCGCGAAGAGCGCCTGCTGCTCGTCCGCGACGCTAACAAAATCGTGCAGCGGGCGGTCGTCACCTCGCCCCGCCTGAATGAAAGCGATGTCGAACTGATTGCCGGCATGCGCAACGTCAGCGATGACGTGCTGCGCTATATCGGTCAGCACCGCCGTTGGCGGCAATCGATGGTGATCGTCAAGAACCTCGCCAACAATCCGCGCACTCCCCTGGAAATCGGCCTCAATTTGGCGAAGCACCTTTTCCCGAACGATCTGCGCCAGTTGGCCGCGAACAAAAACATCAACGAGACGCTGCGGCGCGCCGCCGCCAAGCTCGTAACTCAGCGCCAGGCTTGATCGCGGCAACTGGCGGCAGCCCCCGAGTCCACCGCCGAAACTCCAGCCAGCCGAGAACGAGGGGGAATGCGCAGCGCAGCGAAGCGCCGAGAGAGGTCCCGCGAAATTCCGCAGGGCGGGTCCCTGCCGGCTAACCACGCCGGAGCGGGGCGAGAAGCCAGCAGGGCGAGGCCGCAGGCTGTGAGGGGCGGGAGGAATACACCAACGTATCCGATCCGCCCCGAGCAGCCGAGAACGAAGCCCTGCGAAGCTTATCGCCCCGCCCACCGCTTGGAGAGGCCGCGAGGAGAGCGGCCCTGCCCCGCCGCTGCCGGCCGCCCGGATGTTACGCTCGAATTCTGTTGCCGCGCGCGGGTTGAGCGGAGGCGCAGCCAACCTGCGCGAGCCAGACGTAGGCCGCAGGCTGGCCGGGCCGCGCCATGTGCCGGGGCGTATGTGAGCAAGGCGCCCAGCCGAGAACGAAATCCGGCGCAATTAGCTTATCGCCCCGCTCGCCATCTCTCCATATGGATGAGGTCCAATCGTACGTTGCTAGCCCCCGCCTCCGTTGGCTGATTGCCGTCGCGGTGATGGCCAGCGCGGTAATGGAGCTGGTCGATACTTCGGCCGTCAACGTCAGCATTCCCTATATCGCCGGCAACCTCAGCGCCACCATCGACGAGGCCACTTGGGTTCTGACCTCGTATTTGATCTCGAACGCGGTCGTGCTTCCCCTCACCGGTTGGTTAGCCAGCCGGTTCGGCCGCAAGCGCCTGCTGATGACCGCCGTTGCCGGGTTCACCCTCGCCAGCATGTTGTGCGGGGTGGCGCCGACGCTGCCCTGGCTGATCGTCTTTCGTGTCTTGCAGGGCTTTTTCGGCGGCAGTCTGCAACCGACTACCCGCGCCATCTTGCTCGAGACGTTTCCCCGCGAGGAGCGCGGCCATGCCATGGCGATGTGGGGCGTGGGCATCGTGGTGGCGCCGATCCTGGCTCCCGTGCTCGGCGGGTGGCTGACCACGGACTTGTCGTGGCGGTGGATTTTCTTCATTAACTTGCCCATCAGCCTGTTCGGACTCTTTATGGTGCACGTGTACGTCTTCGATCCGCCCTATCTGCGCCGCGCCGCCTCCCGCATCGATTACTGGGGCGTCGGGCTTTTGACCTTGGGCATCGCCGCGCTGCAAGTGGTGCTGGACAAAGGCCAGGAAGCCGATTGGTTCAGCTCCCATCTGATCGCCGTCTTGGTCCTCGTTGCCGCCGCCAGTCTCGTCGCCTTCGTCGTCTGGGAACTGCGCGCGCCCGATCCGGTCGTCCACCTGCGCTTGCTGAAATACCGCACTTTCGCCGCCGGCGTAGGACTCTCCGTGGTTTTATTTTTCGTGCTCTACGGCAGCATCCTCTTGCTTCCTTTGTTCATGCAGGTGGTGCTGAATTTCCCCGCCATCACCGCCGGCATTTGGAACGCGCCGCGCGGCTTGGCCACCATGGCGCTGATGCCGCTCGCTGGTTTCCTGATCGGCCGACGCTGGGACATGCGGGCCTTGCTTTTTGCCGGCATGCTGGCCTCGTCGCTGGGCGTATTTTTATTCTCCCGGCTCGACTTCAGCGCCGGGCCCTGGAACTTTTTGCTGCCGCAACTGGTCATGGGGGCCGCGCTCTCCTTTGTCTTCGTCCCCTTCGCCACCATAACCGTGGATCCCATTCCAAACCGCGAGATGGGCTACGCCACCAGCATCACCGGCTTCACGCGCAATCTCGGCGCCAGTTTCGGCATCTCGATTGCCGCCACTCTGCTGGCCCGGCAATCGCAAATCCATCAGAGCCGCTTGGTGGCCAAACTCGATCCCACCGACCCGCGGCTGCGGCATTGGCACGATCTCATCCAGGCCCATTTGCATCGCGCCGGAATTAGTTTCTTTTTGGCCGGACAGCAAGCCTGGGCGGTGATCTATGGCGCGGTCGAGCGGCAGGCGGCCGTGCTCAGTTATCTCGACGAGTTCCGCCTGCTGGCGTTGTTGTTCTTGCTCGTCGCCCCCCTCGTCTGGGTGATGAAAAAGCCGCGCTTCAAGCCCGCCGGGGGCGCCGATGCGGGCGCGGGTGAATTGCCGGCCAATACCGGCGCTTCGCCGGCGGCATCCCGCTCCGCCTAAAGCTGAGTGCGGCTAGCCGGGCGAGGGGATTTTCTGGACTACCGGATGGGTTGTCGTTCCCGCGATGTGCAGTTTTGTATCCGCCGCCTTGGCTTTCTGGAACAGCCGCGTGAAAGCTCCCAGAAAGCCCGCCGTTCCCGATTGGTGTGGCGCGGCGCTCCAGTGCACGCGCGCGGTGATGGCGATTCTCTGATCGGCGCCGACTCGCCCTTGAGCCCAGACCTGGCCAAAATTCGTGTTGGCGTGCAGGGCGCGGAGCACCAGGCCGCTCGGTGCGTCCTGAAACCCGGCGGTCAGGCTGCGGAGCAGAATATCTCCACTGCCGCCCGTCATTGCCAATTGTGCGAGGGGTCCGGTTTGCGGCAGAGCCAACTCCGTGAGCTTCACGTCTTGCAAGTTGGCGGTCCCCGAGAGAGTCGGCCGGGCTAGCGAGCCGGCGCCGATCACATGCAGCGCCACGACTCCGCCCGAGATGGAAAAGTCTCCAGGGCGATAGCCGAGCACAACCGCCGTGCGCGCCAAATTTGTGGCTTTTAAATCGCGCGCCGTCATCGTCACGCGCAGCGGAGTGAGCGAGGGCTGCCGATCGAGCGGACCCAATTCGCCCTGAATACCGATTGTCCCCTGGCCTTCGGTGCGGATCGTCGCGGTTATGGGGAACGCGGCAGTGGGCGAAATGTTGCGCGCCTCGGCAGCGGTCAGCCAATACGTCTCTTCTCTCTGGCTGGCGGCGCTCGCCAGCGTGATCGCTCCTTGTTGCAATGTGAGCCGACCTATCTGCGCCGTGGGCGGCCCTGCCGGCGGCAGGGTTGCGAAATTCCACGTGCCCCGGCGGGAGCGGACCAGGCGCACTTGCATCCGATCGATTTCGATGACCCTGGCTTCAAGCCGGTGGGAAAACAGCAACGGCCAAAAATTCAGCCGCATGTGGAGTGCCGCCACGTGCACGAACGGGCCCGGACCGAATGCCGGCGCCTCGGCAATGCTGCAGTTGCGTGCCTCGACCGCGCCCGTGAGCAGCGAGACGCTCAGATGTCCGATGCTCGCCCTCCGCCGCAACTGGCGGCTGAGCCGCTGTTCTACCTGGGCGCGAATGACGCCGTTGCCCATCCAAGCCGGTAGCGCGACGATCGCCACGAACGCCAGCACCGCCAGCCCGGTCACGATCCAAAACGGCCACTTCGTTTTGGCCCCCATGGAATTGCGGATGCCAATTGCGGCAACTCGCGGCCGGCCCGACGCGAGCGGTCCGTCGTCTGCGCCTGACTTTCGTCCGCGCGGAGAGCCGGCGCTATACTGGAGTGGTCCGCATCCATTCGCTGGGTGTGGTTATGTTGCAAAGGCGTCGCATCTTGCAGCCTCGAGTCTGGGCTGGCGTCCTTGCGGGCGCTTGCCTCGCGTTCGCCTTTCCCCCCTCGGCCCGCGCCGCCGGCGGCCACCTTACCGAAGCCGAAAAAGTAGCCCTGATTCGCGGCATCGTCGCCGAGATTGGCGTCGCGAAGCAGCCTTTCCCCCACGGCAAAAACGGCATCAAGCTTGCCTCCACCGGACAGGTGCTTAATGAGCCCGAGGTGCGCCAAACCGTCACCAACGATGGCCCCGCGGTGCGCCCCGGCGATCGCGTGCAAATCACCAAGATTAGCTTCGACAGCCATGCCATCGTGCTTGAAATCAACGGCGGCCCCACCCGCTCCCACTGGTACAACCACCTCCAAATTGGCATGGGCGCCACCACGACCCCGGTAGCTTTGGAGCGCCGCAGCGCCGGCTCCGTGATCACCCTCCGTTTCGCGCAAGGCATTCCTCCGCATCTCACGCCTGCCCAGTTGAAGCAGATGCTGGCGCCGATCGTCGAGTGGAATTTGCGCAAGGCTCCGGTCGCCGCCCTCGGCCATTCGCTGCCGCCGGCGGTCAAGCAGGCGATTCAAAATCATCAGGTCCTGGTCGGCATGAATACCGACATGGTGATGGCGGCCAAGGGACGAGCCGACGAGAAATACCACGAGACCGACCCCAAGACGGGTGACCAATACACCGATTGGATTTACGGGCATCCTCCCGCCGATACCACTTTTGTGCGGCTGGAGGGGGATCGGGTGATCCGCGTCATTGACTACAAGGCCGACGGCACCAAGGTCGTGCGCGTGACGCCGCAAGTCGCGTTGCCGGCAAGTTCGGCCGTGAACGCCGCGGCCAACGGCGACAGCGGCGGCGCTCAGCAGCGGCCCACGTTGCGCCGACCCGGCGAGGTAGCACCGCAATCCGGGCGCGATGCCGCCGGCCCCGGTCCGATCATCATTCCCGGTGCGCCCACGCCCGCGCCCTCCGTGCCTGGCGCTAGCGGCCAGCCGCAAATGCCGCCCCCGTTGCCTCAGTCCGGAACGCCCGGCGCGCCCACGCCGCCCGCCAACAAGCCGCCCGGCGGCTGCTGCGCTGTTTAGGGTTCCGCGGCCCCGCGGCGCGCTTGCATTCCGGCACGATTTCCAGTCAAATAGCGGGCCATGGCCGATCCCACCACGATTCCCACTGCCCCGGCCGCCGCTGTCTCGGGCCGGCGGATGTCCTCGCTGGCGCGCATCTTCGGCGTGTTCTACGCGCCCAGCGCCACCTTCGAGGATATTGCCCGCGAGCCCCACTTCATCCTTGCCTGGGTGGTCATGATCGTGTGCAGCTTCCTGTTCGGATATGCGATGGTGCACCGCGTTGGCCCTGCGGAACTGGCGCGGCAAATGGCGATGAGCGCGCCGAATGCGCAAACCATGCCGCAGGATCAGCTCAACAAAGCGATGGCCATTGACGCCAAGATCGCGCCGGTGATTTTCCTCGCCCTGCCGCCCGTTATGGTCGTCATCTTTTCGTTGATCCTGGCGGCCATCTTCCTGGCGGTGGAAAACTTCTTGCTGGGCCAAGCGGTTCGCTACAAAGGAGTCTTGGGCGTGATCAGCCATGCCTACTTGCCCAGCGCCCTGATGGCCCTGGCGGTCGTGCTGATTCTTTACCTGCGCGCCGACCCGACCGGGGTGAATTTCATGGCCCCGATCGGCTCAAAGGCATTGTTCTACGTCGATCCCTCCACGACCTCGCCGGTCATGGTCAAGCTGCTCGGCCAAATCGATTTATTTAGCTTCTGGATCATGGCTCTCCTGGCGCTGGGCCTGGCGAAACTTGGCGCCAAGCTCAAATTCAGCACCACTTTGGCGACGGTGGTCGGACTGTGGGTGCTTTGGGTCTTGTTCAGCGTGGGCCTGGCCGCGATTTAGCCTCTTGGTGGCGGGCGCGCAGCCCTTCATAATCGGCCGGTTGGTCCACGTTCGCCAGCACGCCGGGATCGTCCACTTCGCATAGCAGCGTGCGCGCCGCAAACTGCGCCTGCACGTCGCGCGCGGTGCGGTCCTCGGGCCCGGCCAGAATGGCTTCGAGCACCTCGCGGCTGTAGAGCACTGGATGGCCGTTACGCTCCCCGAATCGCGGTTTGACCACCGCCGCTTGCGAGGCCTCCCAAGCTCTCCGCAAGGCGTACGCCGTTTCCACCGCGAAATCGGGATGATCCACCGGCGCGACAAGTGAGGCCGCCCAGTTCCCGGCCAGCACCGCCGCCGCGCCGGCGCGCAGGGAGCTGAACTCGCCGCGCTCATAGTCGGCGTTGCGCACCCAGCGCGGTGCGAGCGAAGGCGCCGCCCGCTCGCAGCGATGCGCGATTTCCATCGCGTTGAAGCCGATCACCGCGAAAACTTCCACGCCGGCGGCGCGCAGCTTCAGCGTGCAGGCCAGCAGGAAGTTCGGCGCCTCCGGCTCGCTCCAGTCCGGCGCCTCGCCCGGATACGCCAGCAGCGCCTTGTCGCCCCCCATCCGCGAAGAGCGGCCCGCCGCCAGCACGATGCCCGCTAGTCCGCCGGGGTTCATCGCAGCGCCAGGGCGCCGAGTCCCAACGACTGCGCCGCCGCGCCGCGCCGCACGGCGATCATCTCCGCCACGACCGCGACGCCAATTTCTTCGGGAGTGATGGCGCCGATATCGAGCCCGATCGGCGCGTGCACGCTTTCCAGCTTGGCGGCCGGGATGCCCTGCCGCCGCAGTTCCTTGTAGGTCTCGATGACCTTGCGCTTCGATCCGATCATGCCGATGTAGCGCGCCGGGGTGGCGACCGCCCAAGCCAGCGCCCGCATGTCGCCCTTATGGCCGCGGGTCACGATGGCGATATAGCCGTTGCTCCCCACGTCCAATCGCGGCAGCACCTCGTCGAACTCGCCGGCATGGATCTCGCGCGCGCCGGGAAAGCGCTCGCGGTTGGCGAATGCCTCGCGATCGTCCACCACGGCGGTGGCGAAGCCCGCCGCCTCGGCCACCTGGGCGATGGCCCGCGCGACATGGCCCGCGCCAATCAGCCAAGCCATCGGCTGCGCCAGGATCGGCTCGATGAAGACTTCCAGCGTGCCTCCGCAGATCAAGCCGGCGTCGTCTTTGGCGTCGTGATTGAGGTGAAAGACCATGCGCCGCGACTTTTCCTCGCGCAGCACCTCGCGCGCCGCCTGCCAAACCTCCGCCTCCACGCAGCCGCCGCCGATCGTGCCCAGCGTCGTGCCGTCCTCGCGCACCAGTACTTTGGCCGTTTCGAAGGAGGGGATCGAGCCGCGCACCTGAATGATCGTCGCCAGCGCCGCATTGCGTCCCGCCGCCCGCAGCCGCGCGATCTCGGCGTAGATATCCTCCGCCATGGCCTTCATTTTACTGTGCGCCCGTTGCCGCGGCGAATCCTATACTCTGTCCTCAATGAAAGCGATTCGCATGCACCAGCACGGCGGTCCCGACGTGCTGCGTTATGAAGACGCTCCGGATCCGGTCGCCGCCTGTGGAGAAATCGTGGTGCGTGTTCGCGCCTGCGCCTTGAATCACCTCGATCTCTTCGTCCGCGCCGGCATTCCCGGAGTAAAGATTCCGCTTCCCCATATCCCTGGCAGCGACATCGCCGGCGAAATCGCCGCCCTCGGCGAAGGCGTGGCGGATCTGAATGTCGGGCAACGAGTGGTCCTATCGCCGGGAGTGAGCTGCGGCCATTGCGCCGCTTGCGATGCCTGCCAAGAAAACTTCTGCCCCCGCTACACCGTTCTCGGCTATCGGATGGATGGCGGCTATGCGCAACAAGTCAAGGCGCCCGCCGCCAACGCCCTGCCAATGCCCGCCAATCTCGACTTTGCGGCTGCCGCCAGCGTGCCGCTCGTCTTCCTCACCGCCTGGCATATGTTGGTGGCGCGCGCCGTTCTGCGCTCCGGCCAAGATGTGCTTGTCCTGGCCGCCTCGAGCGGCGTCGGCAGCGCCGCGGTCCAGATCGCCAAGCTGTTTCATTGCCGCGTCTTCGCCACTGCCGGCGGCGAACGAAAACTCGAACTCGCCCGCCAACTCGGCGCCGACCACGTCTTCGATCACTATCGCCAGAACTTCGCCGCCGAGATCAAGGCCATCGCCCCGCGCGGCGTGGACGTCGTGGTCGAACACGTCGGCCAGGCCACCTGGGAACAAAGCGTCCGCGCCTTGGCATCCGGCGGCACGCTCGTGACCTGCGGCGCCACCACCGGCTACCAAGCCGCCCTCGACCTCCGTCATCTCTTCGCGCGCCAGTTGCGCTTGGTTGGCTCTTACATGGGCTCGCGCTCCGAGCTCCGCGATCTGCTCCCATTCGTCGCTTCCGGCCAACTCCGGCCGGTCGTGGACCGCATATTTCCGCTCGCCGAAGCCGCTGCCGCCCATCGCTATTTGGAAGAGAAACGCCAATTCGGAAAAGTCGTCCTGCAAGTGGACTGATCGCTGCTCCAAGCCCAGGGCAACAGCATGGCCGAAAGTGGCATCCCATCTGCATGAGCTTGGCGTGTTTAGCGCCGATCCCTGAGTCAGCGGGTGGTTGCCGAGACGAAAAACTGGTTCCTCGTGTCTTACGCTCTCTCCCCCGGTACCTGTTGATTCTATTGGCCTGCTCCCCCCGTTCGGGCGGCCAAAAACCAGGAAAAATGAGACAAACTTTTTGTCCGTGAGTCATGTCGAGACAGCGCGCGAGTCCACATTGCGGAGAGCTGGAAGCCGAGGTCGAGCGGGAGGTGTAGCCAATCTGCGCCCCAAAACTGCCCGCGAAATTTGCAGGACGGCCCGCTGCCGTCAGAGGACGCCGGAGCGGGGAAGCGTAGCGCAGCGAAGCGCCAATAAATGTTGCGAGCGGGCCGCAGGCCGGCCGGGCGGCGCAGCGTACACGGAAGCGTAGCGAAGCGGAGCGCCAGGCAACGCCTCGCGTGAGCAAGCCCGGCCGGCCGAGAACGAAGGGCGATGCTTATCGCCCCGCCCACCACGATTGCCTGACCGCATGGGCAAGGTACATAATTCGGGCAGCGTCGCGGAGTGGGTTCTATGATTCGCCTAAAAGTTAATGGTCGCGATCACAAGTTCGAGGGTGATTCCAACATGCCGTTGCTGTGGTATCTGCGCGACGTGCTGGGATTGACCGGCACGAAATTCGGCTGCGGCGAAGCGCTCTGCGGCGCTTGCACCGTGCACCAAGACGGCCATGCGGTGCGCTCCTGCGTGACCTCGTTGGCGCGCGTTGCCGGCAGCGAAATCGTCACCATCGAGGGTCTTGGCGCCGGCGGCCTTCATCCGTTGCAGCGCGCCTGGGTCGAGCACAACGTTCCGCAGTGTGGGTACTGCCAAGCAGGCCAGATCATGCAGGCCGCGGTCTTGCTGCGCGAGCACCCGCGGCCGACCGACCAAGAGATCGATGATGCCATGTCCGGCAATATTTGCCGCTGCGGCACCTATCAGCGCATTCGCGCCGCCATCAAGTCCGCCGTTGGAGGTGCGCAATGAGCGCCGCTGACGCTGCAATCAGCCGCCGCCATTTTCTCGAAGGCGTGTTTTCCGCCGGCGCCTTCGTGCTCTGCGCTGGCGCGTTGCCGCGCGGCGCCTGGGCGGAAATCGTCAATCCCGCCCTGCCGCTGGCGACCACCGCGTTTCATCCCGGCGTCTGGCTCGGCATCGAGCCCGATGGCACGGTGCTAATCGTCGCCGCTCGTTCCGAGATGGGCACCGGCATTCGTACCGCCCTGCCGCGCGTCGTCGCCGACGAGCTTGAGGCCGATTGGCGCCGCGTCCGCATCGTGCAAGCCATCGGCGACGCCAAATACGGCTCGCAAGATACCGACGGCTCGCACTCCATCCGCAGCTTCTTCGAGGTCATGCGCACCGCTGGCGCCACCGCGCGCACGATGCTGACCCAAGCCGCCGCCCAACGCTGGGGCGTGTCCGCGGAGGAATGTGTAGCCCGCTTTCACGCCGTCCATCGCGGCGCTGCTACCGCCGGCGGGGATCCCGCCTTGGGATATGGCGAGCTGGCCGCCGCCGCCGCGCGGCTGCCCGTGCCGTCGCGCGAGTCGCTGCGCTTCAAGCCGCGCTCGGCATGGCGCTACATTGGCAAGGATGCCGCCGCCTACGATCTCGAGGCCATCTGCACCGGTGACGCCGGGTATGGCATGGACGCGCACCTGCCCGGCATGCTATACGCCGCCGTCGCCCATCCGCCCGTGCTCGGCGGCAAGGTAGCTTCGTTCGATCCCAAGCCGGCGCTGGCCGTGGCCGGCGTGCGCCGCGTGGTGCCGCTGCCGCCTTTGCAATTTCCCGCCGCGATGCAGCCGCTCGGCGGCGTGGCGGTGGTTGCCGACAACACCTGGGCTGCCTTTGAGGGCCGGCGCAAGCTGCATGTCGAATGGAACGATGGCCCTAATGCCAGCTACGACTCCGCCGCTTATCGGCAGCAACTCGAAGCCACCGCCCGCCAGCCCGGCAAGGTCGCGCGCGACAACGGCAACGCCTTGGCCGAGCTTGCCGACGGCGGTCGTATCGTCGAAGCCGCCTACTACGCCCCCCATCTGGCCCACGCTTCCATGGAGCCGCCCGTCGCCCTCGCTGACGTTCGCGACGGCCGCGTCGAGGCTTGGGTGCCGACCCAGGATCCGCAAGGGGCGCAGGAGAGTATTGCCAAGGCGGTCGGCGTGCCCAAGGAAAACGTCGTTTGCCACGTGCCCTTGCTGGGTGGCGCCTTTGGCCGTAAATCGATGCACGACTTCGCGGTGGAGGCGGCCCTGCTTTCGCAATCCGCCGGCCGTCCGGTGAAGGTCGTCTGGTCGCGCGAGGACGACATTCGCTTCGATTACTACCACTCCGTTGCCGCCATGGTTTTGCAAGCCAAGCTGGGCGCCAACGGCATGCCCAGCGCCTGGCTCGGTCGCAGCGTGTTTCCGCCCATCGGTTCGATCTTCAGCGCCGGCGAAGAATATGGCAGTGGCGGCGAGTTGGGCATGGGCTTCACCGATGTGCCATTCGCCATCCCTAATGTTCGAGTCGAGAACGGTCCCGCCCGCGCCCATCTGCGCATTGGCTGGCTGCGCTCCGTGGCCAATATCTACCATGCCTTCGCGGTGCAGAGCTTCGCCTGTGAATTGGCCCACGCCGCCGGCCGCGATCCGCTTGAATATCTCCTCGCCCTGCTCGGCCCCGATCGCATCGTCGATCCCGCCCTCTTGAGCGTCGCTTACCGCCCCTCTTCGCGCGCCGAGAAAAACCCCTACCCGATCGATATCGCCCGCTATCGCCGCGTCGTCGAGTTGGCCGCCGAACGGGCCGGCTGGAGCCGGTTCCGGTCCGCGCAGGGGCGCGGCATCGGCCTCGCCGTCCACCGCAGTTTCTTAACCTATGTCGCCACCGTGGTTCAGGTGCACCTCGACCCACATGGCCATGTGCGCATCGACCGCGTGGATACTGCCCTCGATGCCGGCACCGTGGTTAACCCCATCAACGTCCGCGCCCAGTTCGAAGGAGCCGCGGTCTTTGGCGCCAGCCTCGCCTTATATGGGGAGATCACCGCGAAGAATGGCGCCGTTGTGCAGTCGAATTTCAACGACTATCCCGTCTGCCGCATGAACCAGGCGCCAGCCGAGGTTCACGTGCACATCGTGCCCAGCGAGGCGCCGCCCGCCGGCGTCGGCGAGCCGGGCGTGCCGCCGTTCGCCCCTGCGCTCTGCAACGCCGTCTTCGCCGCCACCGGCCGGCGCGTGCGCGCCCTGCCGCTCGTCCATGCCGGTTTGGCGTAAGCGCCATCTGTGGGAGAATGAGGCCATGAGCATCGGTACGGAGCGCTACCAGAATCTCGACCCGCACGATTACCGGCCGACCGGCGTGCGGCAGGTGTACTACGGTAACGAGCAGCACGAAGGAGTGATGCTCACGACCATCGATCGCGCCATCAATTGGGTTCGCAAGAACTCCATTTGGCCGATGACCTTCGGTTTGGCTTGTTGCGCCATCGAGATGATGGCCATGTCCGCTTCGCGCTTCGATATCGCCCGCTTCGGCGCGGAAGTGTTTCGCCCCTCGCCTCGCCAGTCCGACCTGATCATCATCGCCGGCCGGGTTTCGCAGAAAATGGCGCCGGTCATTCGCCAGCTTTACGATCAGATGCCGGAGCCGAAATACGCCATCAGTATGGGCGCTTGCGCCACCTCGGGCGGGGTGTACAACAACTATGCCCTGGTGCAAGGCGTCAACCAGGTGATCCCCATCGACGTTTACGTGCCGGGATGTCCGCCCCGTCCCGAGCAACTGATTTACGCGATTTTGATGTTGCAAAAGAAAATCGACAATGAACGCGGCAGCCTCAAGCGGGTCCTCAATCTCTCCTGAGTCCCTCGGCCTCATGGACCGCGCCGCCGCTCTCGCGCTCTTGCACGAGCACACGCAATCTCCCAGCCTGCGCAAGCACGCTCTGGCGGTGGAGGCCTGCATGCGGGCGTATGCGCGCCGCTTCGGCGAAGATGAAGAGCGCTGGGGCATCACCGGTCTCTTGCACGACTTCGATTACGAGCGCTGGCCCGATCCCCCGGACCATCCGCAAAAGGGCAACGAGATCCTGGCCCGGCTCGGCTGGCCCGAGGATATCCGCCGCGCCATCCTCTCTCATGCCGATTACATGAACGTGCGGAGAGTTTCGCCCATGGAAAAGAGCCTGTTCGCTTGCGACGAGCTCGCCGGTTTTCTCACCGCCTGCGCGTTGGTGAAACCGGGCAAGAGCCTGGCCGAGGTCGAGGTCGCCGGCGTCAAGAAAAAGCTTAAGGACAAAGCCTTCGCACGTTCCGTAAACCGCAGCGACATCTATAGCGGCGCCGAGCATTTGGGCGTGAGCCTGGACGAGCATATCGAAACCTGCCTGGGCGCCATGCGCGTCACCGCTCCCGCGTTGGGTTTGGCTGGCGCCCTGTAGCGCCGGCGGGTATCCGCCTTTGCCGTTTTGTTCCGATTGTCCCGTCTCGAACGTAATCAATGTGGAGCTTCGAGGAAATCTATCGCGCGGATGTCGAGCGCCTTTTCCGTTATGTCCTGCGGCTGGTGGGAAGCCGCGAAACCGCCGAAGACATCACGAGCGAGACGTTCATGGCCCTGTATCGCCACCGCGAAGGTGTGACCGACGATCGCTTGCCCGGCTGGCTCTATACCACCGCCAAGAACCGCGCCCGCGATTACTGGCGCCGCGTGCTAGCGGAACGGCGCCTCGTCGAGCAGGTCCGGGATAATGAATTGACCAGCGCCGCCAAACCGGCATTCTTGGCCGATCTGATCGAGAGCAAAGCGCTCAAGCCGGTCCATCGCTTGTGCCTGATCTTGCGCTATGTTCATGGCATGACGCGGGCGGAGATCGCCGCCTATACCTCGCTTAGCGAGTTGCAGATCAAGGGACATTTGCAATACGCCTTGCAGTTGCTGCGCAAGGAAATTGCGAATCGGAGGGTCGCCCGCGGCGACTGAGGATTTTCGATGCCGGATCGCAGGCCACCTGATCTCGAGCCGGAGGAAGCCGACCTCTGGCGGCGCATGGCGGTCGAGGTGCGAGGCGCCACCGCCGCCTGCCCCGATCCTTGCCGCTTGCGCGCTTTTTTGACCGACGCGCTGCCCGACGATCAGGCGCCCGCGGTCGAGAGTCACTTGCGCCATTGCCGCGTCTGTCAGGCTTTGCGCGACGATTTGGCCGCCCTGGAGCTTCAGCCGATGGCCGAGGGCGAAGCGTGGCGCATTCACGATCGCGTCTTCGCCGCGATCAAGCCCGCAGCCGCCCGGCCCGCCTGGAGGCCGCTGTGGCGCCCTATTCTTTTGGTGGCCGTCGGCTTGATCTTCGCGATGGCCGTCAGCGTGATCGTCTGGCGCCTCGAGGCCACTCGCCTCTCGCCGGCCGTGGCCGCGCTGCCCGCTGCGCCCGCCTCGCTTACCGTCTTCCACCTCGATAAGCCGCCCGTCTCGTTGCCGGCGGCGCTAATTTGGCGCGGGACCCAGCTCTCGTCCTGGCAAGTGCAAATCAAGCCGGCCCTCGATGCCTATCGCGATGGCCGCTATGCCGACGCCGAATCCCGCTTGGCCCCCGTGGTTAGCCGTTTCCCACGCCAACCGGAGCCGCTTTTCTACCTCGGCGTCTGCCAGCTCTTCCTCGGCCAAAACAATGCCGCTGCCGCTAGCCTGGGCCGCGCTAGCGTTCTGGCGACGGGCTCGTTGCGGCAGAACGCCGATTGGTATCGCGCCCTTGCGTGGGTTCGCGCCGGCCAGAGCCAAGCCGCCTTGCCGCTGCTCAAAGGTCTGTGCTCCTCGGCCGGGCTTTACGCTACGCGCGCCTGCCAAGGCGTCCAAGCCCTCGCCACCGGTCCGAAGCAATCGATGCACTAGCCGCCCCCCTAGGCTACCAGTGCAGCTCCGCCGCGTTCCACAACAGGTGGGGAGCCAGCACCGCCGGGCGTACGCCCTGAAGATCGGTTTTCGCCGCCACGAGCACGTCCGGCGCCACTAGCGGGATCAGCGGCAACTCCTGGCGCTCGATGGCTTGCATTTGGCGATAGATTCGCAATCGCGCCGGCGCATCGAGGGTCGTCAGCTGCTTGGCAAAGAGCCGATCCAGGCGTTGCGCCCACGGGCGCGGGTGCCGGGGATCCAAATCCCACGCGTGCAGGGCTCCGTCGAGCTTCCAAATCGCTGCCTCCACGTTGGGATCGGCGTCCGGAAAGGCCAGGCCCAGCAACGCCGCGTCGTAGTCGCGACGGTGCAGCAAGCGATCGACGTAGCTGCTGAAGTCGAGCGGCACGACCGTCACGGCGATTCCCGCCTGCCGCAAATCTTCCTGAATGAATACCGCGATCTTGCCGCGTTGTGCGTTGCTGGCGGGCAGGATCAACGAGAAAGCCACGGGCCGGTTGCTGGCGTCATAAAGCGTCGCGCCTCGGTAATGGAATCCCGCGGCCAGGAAGTCGCGGCGCGCCGCGCCTAAGTCGCGGCGTGGCGCCGGGCGCCCGTCGGCCCAGCCCCGTTCCGCCGGACTGGTTAGCGTGTCGAGGCCGCAGGCGCGCCCGGCGTAGACGTTCTCCGCCAGATTGGCCCGGTCGATCGCCGCCGAAACGCCCTGCCGAAATTCCCTCCGCTCGAACCAACTCTGCCGCCGTTTCAAGTCCGCGTTCGTGACCGCTTCATTCAAATTAAAGAGCATCGTCTCCGGTTGCAGGCTGGCGCCCGCATCGAAGACATGGACCTGGCGGCGGCGGGCCAGCAGCGGTAAATCCTCGGTTCGCACCGTCTCGAGCCCATCGACTTCACCGCGCAAGAACAGCGCGGTTTGCAAATTAGGGTCGGGTACGATGCTGAGCCGCACTTCGTCGAGGTAGGGAAGATGCCGCCCGCTCGCATCGCGCCGCCAATAGAAGGTGTTCCGCCGCAGCACCACCGCTCGCGCCGGCTGGTATTCGCTCAGCCGGTAGGGACCCAGCCCGGTGATTTCGTCGGCGGCGCTGCCGAGCCCCCATGCGTCGGCCAAACGGCCGCTGCGGAAAGCGGCATCCAGTTTGTGCTTCGGAAGCATCCAGAGGCTGTCGAAAAGGCGATCGCCGACGGCATCGGGCGAGGGCAGGTCGATCTCCACCGTCGTGGCGTTGAGCGCTTTCGCGCGGATGGGCCGTCCGCCCAGCAGCAACAAATCGCGCTGCGGCGCCGCCAATTTGGCATCCGTATAAACCTCGAAGCTGAACACCACGTCGGCGGCGGTAAACGGGACGCCGTCGCTAAAGCGCAGGCCCGGCCGCAACTCCACGCGCCAGCGCAGGGGCGTTTCGTGGACCACGCGTTCCGCCAGTGCCGGCTCGACCTGCTCGGTAACCGGATTGATGTGCATCAGGTCGGCCATGGTCAAGCTCGCGGTCAGGCGGGATACGTTGTCTTGCGCGAAGACGGGGTTGAAGGTCAGCGGCGCTGACGATTCGGGAATATTGATCGCGCCGCCCCGGCTGGGCGGCTGCGCCGGCGCCAGCCACGCGGTCGCGGCGGCGAGCGCCACCAGTGCGGCGGCCCGTCTGCCTCTGCCGGCCCTCGCCATGTGGCGCCAACTGCTTGGCGGCCCGGATTCGCCTCCTGCTATGCTGGCTTCACTCTTTGTCATGTGGTCTTGGCGCATACGCCGGTGCGCAGTCCGGCTCACGGCCCTGCTGGCGACGATCATCGCATCATTGCTCATTTGTTTTGGCCTGTCGGCGCTGACCCCCGGCGACGCCTTCAGCCAGTTGGAGCTCGACCCGGCAATTTCGCCCGCCACTATAGCCGCTCTGCGCGCGCGCTATGACAGCGGGGGCTCGATCGCCGCCCGTTTCGAAGCCTGGTCCACGGGGCTGGCGCGCGGCGATCTCGGCTATTCGCTTGCCTTTCACCGCCCCGTGGCCCAATTGCTGCGCGACCGCGCGCCGGCCACCTTGCGGTTGCTGCTGCTGGCCTTCGCGCTGGCCTGGGTCTTGGCGCTGGCCTGGGCGCTGGGCGAAGCCGGTTTGGCGCGTTCGCGGCTGGGAACCGCGCTGCATGCATGCGGAGGGTTCCTCGCGTCCGCCTGGTCCTCGTTGCCGGTCGGCTTTGTCGCCATCGTGGCCCTGTTGGTGGCGCCGCTGGCTTGGCTGGCGGGCGCGGCCGGCGCCAGCGGGTCCGGCGCGGACTGGCCTTGGCTGGCGGCGACGGTGCTGGCTTGTGAATTCATTCCCGCGCTCTACCTGCAGGCCGCGCATGCCTTGCAGTCGGTGCTTGCCCAGCCCTTTGTCACCGCTGCGCGCGCTCGCGGCCAGAGCTTTCGCCGCGTGCTATTGAGCCATGTGTTGCCGAATAGCCTGGATACGCTCATTCCCTTGGCATCGTTGACTGTGACCCAGCTTTTGGTGGACACGGTCATTGTCGAGACTCTTCTCGGCTGGCCTGGACTCGGTCAACTGGCGGTGGAGGCGGCCGCCCGGCGCGACCTGCCCTTGCTGTCGGCGATCGTCCTGCTTACCACCTTGCTTGTGATCGCCACGAGCGTGGTCTCCGATTTGCTGCAAGCATGGGCCAACCCTCGCTTGCGGGAAGCGACGGAAACTTGATGTTGCGCTCGCGCCGCTTTTGGGCGCTCCTCGCCGTCGGCCTTTGGGGGCTGCTGGCGCTCCTCGGCCCGGCTCTGGCTCCATACAACTTCGCCCGCCAAGATCGCGCCGCCATCCTGCTCGCTCCCTGTCGCCACTGCGAGGCCACCTTGCACCCCGCCGGCGGCAGCTTGGAAGCCGTCGCGCTCGGACCGCATTGGCTGGGAACCGACGAATACGGGCGTGACGAGTTTTCCCGGTTGCTTGTAGCCTGCCGGGTTTCGCTGCTGCTTTCTCTCGCGATGGCTCTGCTCGCCTTGGTGCTTGCCCTGCCCGCCGCCCTGCTCTCGGCCGCCTACGCCAGCGGCGATGGCGTGCTGCGCTGGCTGGGCGAAGTCACCCGCAGCCTGCCCTGGATCTTTGTGTTGGTCGCGGTGCGCGCCGCGCTGCCTCTCGACTCTCCGCGCCTCGTGGTGCTGGCGGCGCTGGTGATCCTTTTCGCCGCCGGCTCGTGGGCGGTGCCGGCATGGGTGTTGCGCGGCGCGGCGCGCGACCTGCTGCGGCGCGATTTCGTCACCGCCGCGCGCGCCATGGGGGCCGGACGCGTTTATATCTTGCGGCGCCATATCCTCCCCAACCTCGGGCCGCTCGCCGCGACCTATTTCGCGCTGCTCTTCGCGGCGGCCGCTACTGTCGAAGTTAGCCTCTCGCTGGTCGGGCTGGGCGTGCCGCCGCCGCTGCCCAGTTGGGGCAACATGCTGCTGCCGCTCAAGGATATTGCTTTGGCCGGGCAAGCTTGGTGGCTCTATTGCCCGCTTTTGGTGCTGGTGCCGGTCGTGACCTGCCTCAACCTTTACGCCTTTGCCCAAGCACGCCAGAGGAGCGCCTGACATGGCTGCGGCGCCGCGGTTGCAGGTCGAGCATTTCAGCATCGAGATCGGTCGGCGGCGAATCGTGGACGACCTCGCCTTTGCAATCGCCGCCGATTCCGTGGTGGCCCTGGTCGGCGAGTCGGGGAGCGGCAAGTCGCTCACCGCACTGGGCTTGCTCGGCTTGCTGCCGCCCGCGGCTCGCGCCCGCGGCGCGGCCCACTTCTGCGCGGGCGAAGCGGCACAAAAGGTGGACCTATTGCAGGCCGGCGAACCCGTGCTGCGCGGCTTGCGCGGCGATCAAATCGCCTGGGTGCCGCAGGAATCGCTCGCCGCGCTCGATCCCCGACAAACCATCGGCGCGCAGTTGCGCGAAGCGTTGGGAAAATGCCGCGGCTGGGGGCGCGGCGAGTCGCGCCGCCAGATGCTCGCCATGCTGGCCGAATTAGGACTGGCGGATCCCGAGCGCTGCCTGGTCAGCTACCCGTTTCAACTCTCCGGTGGCGAGCGCCAGCGCGTGCTGATTGCCATGGCTCTGCTGCCCCGGCCGCGCTTGCTGATTGCCGACGAGCCCACCACGGCGCTTGACGTCAGCGTGCAAGCGCGCGTGTTGCATTATCTGCGCGCCGCGCATGCGCTGCTGGACTGCGCCATGCTTTTCATCACTCACGATCTGGGGGTGGCCGCCGCCTTGGCCGACTGGATCGTGGTGCTCAAGGCGGGACGACTGGTCGAAGCCGGTCCTGCCGGCCAACTCCTGTCCCAGCCGGTGCAGGAATACACGCGTGCGCTGCTGGCCGCGGTGCCCACATTGCCGGTTCGCCGACAACCCGCCACTGATGGCGCGGGCGCGGAGATGGGTTCGTGACCGCCGTATTGGAATTTCGCGGCGTCAGCAAGACTTTACGGGCGGGCACTCGGCGAGTGCGCGCGTTGCGCGACGTTTCGCTGGCGGTCGCGGCAGGCGAGACTCTCGCGGTGGTCGGCGAATCCGGCGGCGGCAAGACTACGCTCGGTCGGCTGGCGCTCGGGTTGCTCGCGCCGGATGACGGAGACGTGCTTCTGGCCGGCAAAGACTGGTTTGCTCTTTCGCCGGCAGCCCGCCGCCGCTGCCTCCGCCCGCAGGCGATTTTTCAAGATCCGGATACGTCGCTGAATCCGCGCTGGCGTGCCTTTGAAATCGTCACCGAGGCCTTGCGGCTGGCTCCTCGAGACGGCGCCGCTAGCCGCTCGCTGCCGACCGCCTCCTCCTTGCTTGAAATGGTCGGCCTCGACCCCGCTTGCGCCCGCAGCTTTCCCCACCAACTCAGCGGCGGCCAGCGCCAACGCTTGGCCATTGCCCGCGCCATCGCCCCGCGGCCGCCCTTGATTGTCGCTGACGAGCCTCTCGCGTCCCTCGACGTGGTGACTGCGGCCCATATTCTTGCGCTGCTGCGGCGGTTGAAAAATGATCTGGGCACTGCCTTTCTTTTCATCTCGCACCACTTGGCCTGGGTGTCCGAAATCGCGGACCGGATCGCGGTTTTGCAGCGGGGTGAACTGGTCGAGTGCGCCCCCGCATCGCGGTTGTTGTCCGCCCCCCAGCACCCCTACACCCGGCAACTCGTCGCCGCTAGCCCGCTGCCGCTAACCAACAGAATCTGAACCGCTTGTGTTCATGCCGCAGGGTGGTGGCCATGTGCCTCTTACCTGTCCGTTACCTGTACCAAATAGTAGGTCGCCCACTTTCCCTGTCCAGGTAAACTGAAAGCGGTTGCTCTCCCCCCAGAACGGCAGCTATGGCCACGAGCCCAACTGTGGCGCGGGAGGAGAATCCTCCTCCGGTGCAGACCGACAATCAGCTCGTACGCGCTTGCTTGCGCGGCGAGGAAGCGGCTTGGTCTGCGCTCATTGAGCGTTACAAAAACCTCATTTTTTCCATTCCCCTTAAGTACAATCTCAGCCGCGAAGACGCCAACGATATTTTTCAGGCGGTGTGCCTCGATTTGTTGCGCGAATTGCCGCGTCTCCGCGAGCCGCGCGCTCTGCCCGCCTGGTTGATGAGCACTACGCAGCACAAATGCTTTCATCACAAGCGCCGGGCTCAGCGCTACGTGGCCCAGGAGGATATCGCGGAATTTCTCCCCGCTATTTCCGGGGAGCCGCCGGCCGATCGCGTCTTGCAGGAAGCGCGCGAGGAGCAGATGCTGCGCGATGCTTTGGACGCTTTGCAGCCACGCTGCCGCGAACTGGTACGGATGTTATTTTTTGAGCAGCCCGCGCGCCCCTATGCCGACATCGCCCAACAACTCGGCTTCGCGATCGGCTCGATCGGCTTCATGCGCCGCCGCTGCCTCACCCGCTTGCGCCAGATCCTTGTGTCGCAGGGCTTCGAATAGCCGCTGGGCGGCAGCGCTTATGCAAACGCCGCCCCCGCCTATCCGCGTTCTTATCGGCCGGGCGGGTTTTTCGAGTCGGACGCCGCGGCTTTTGCCGGCGTCGCGGCAGCGGCGGCCGGATGCTGCTGGTTGTAAAGCTTCACCACCGCTTCGGTCACGTCGATCCTCGGCGCGGCGAATATGACCGGGGCCTGCGGCGGGCTGGCGTCCAGGACTAGGGCGTAGCCCTGGGCCTGCGCGTAGCTGTCGATGACCGGCAGCAGCTTGCGGAAGATGCGATTGGCGGCGTCGCTTTCCTCGGTCTGAAAGTCGCTTTGGGCATCTTGCGCATCGCGCTGAAACTCTTGCTCCTTGGTTTGGATGCTGCGGGCCAAGCTGTTTTTGGCGTCGACGCTGAGCGTGTCGCCGCCATTTTGTAATTGCTGCTGCAAGGTTTGGATCTCCTTTTGTTCGTTTTGCAGCTGCGTTTGCTTGGGCTTGAACTCGGCGGCTATATTGGCCAGGGCTTTCGTGCCCTCCTGCGTCTCCCGCAGCGCCTTTTGCACATCGACGTACGCAATTTTTTCTCCGCTTTGCGCCCACAAGCCGAGCGCTAGGGCGAAGATCATGGCAACAAGGAGTTTAGGTTTCATCGCTGAATTGAGCCGGACAAGCGGATTATAAAACTCCCGTTTTGGCTAGGTCAATCGCTGGCCGCCGCGGTGGGTTGCGGGTGGGCCATTAGGCCGCCCGTATGGTGGCGCCGTGCCGCCATTGCAGGTCCCAAGCCTGGCCGGAGTTGCGCGCGCTCACTTCGGCACGTTCGCCCACGCGCTCGCCTACGACGTGGCCAACGGCTGCGACGGACCCGGAGCTGGTGAGGGGCGCGCCGTATGTTTGGCGTTTTTGATCGCTCCCGCAAGCCGTGCCTCGTCGGCATACGCGCGGACGAAGCTGCTGCTTGAGCTGTCGAGCGACGCCACTACCAGGGGCGCGACAGGTGGTTGCGCCTCAATTGACCTCATCAGGCGCTGGAAGTGCAAAAACCAGGCGCGGCTGTCACGCTGTTGCTCCCCATCAGCACTTAAGAAGCGCAGGAAGGCATCCTGAGCCGCCGCCAGCTCGCCGGGGCCGGGCGCAGTGCCGAGGAGGGATTCGAATGCAATACACTTCTCATTGAAAACATCGGCCGGCTCGCTCATTGCATCTCCCTGCCACGCCGTCACCCGATCGAGCACTTGCGCAAATGCGGTCGCCGGGTCCTGGCTGGGAGGCGGAAAACGCAATTCTTTCAAGTCGCCCAGCAACTGTCTAGAGTCCGGCGTTTCCCAGTAAACGTGCGAATTCTGCCGCATCGTTCGCACGCTCAACGTGGGCATCTCTAAACGAAGCGGGGGGACAGTACTGGAGGCGAACAGATGATTGAACTCGTCGATGGCTCGCAGTTGACGCGCATCGCTCACGCATAAGCCATTTTTAACGGCGCGCTCGAGCAGCCCACGGTATGCCAACAGCAGCGGGTCGGGCGAGATACCGCTGTCCCGACAAGCGGCCGCAAGCTGCAGAATTTCCCTTGCGGCCTGAGGGGCTGCGAGCGCCGTAATACGAGGATCGGGAGCCATCTGATCGAGCGAAGCGGCCAAATCGTCGATAAGCGCGCTGAGGGTCAGCCGGTCGGCGGAAATACCCATGATGAGCTTCGCGGCAGGCCCAATTTCCACGGGCGATGAGATGTCGCTCACGTACGGTCCGAGGAAATCCACCGCCAAGCCTCCCGCAAGTTGATCGCGGGTGAAATGCGCGAAACGCGCCACCGTAGTGAAATACACGGTTAGGTCGTAAGCGAGCGTATCGTTGCATTTCTCCGGTGGCAGCTTCGGCTGACCGACACTTCGCAACTCCGCCAGGGCAGTCGCGCGGTCGAGGGGAAGCAAAACGGCAATAGCGCGCATTTGGAGCGAAAGTCGGTCTAACGGTAAAGAAGCAGCGAGCGCGGCGGAGCTCTCACGGCTGTCCGTTGGCCCACTAAAGGCCCGTTTGCGCGGGAATGGCTGCGTGCTTCTCTCTGCGGTCTGGAAAGCTTCTTCCGCCAGGCGTCGCTTTTCCACCCCAACCACCGCGCCCGAGGTGGCAAGTCTGAGAAGTAGGTCGGCTGCGAATTCCGGGGGCAATTCACGGGCTTCGTCGGCGATTTTTTTAAGGATCGCAGTATTCGGAGTGTGCGTTGGCCTCTGCCGGACCGGCGCGACTGCCCTGCACCACGGGCTTGGAAGCGAGCAGGACGCGAATAGGATCGCAGAAACTAAGCACAGCATAAAACCAATCCATCGATCTCAAGGCTCTAGGTCTAAATTATGCTGCCGGCGGGCCAGGCTTTGGGAGTGAAAGAAGGCCTAGCTTGGCCCAGTGTACGCGCCAATCCAGTTTTTCTCTACTACCCCTGCGGGAGAGACCACGATGGTCTGAGGAGTCTGACCGGAGCGGGTTCGAACGAGTCTACGCGGTAAGGGGCGACATGCTCTACGCGGCGTGGCGCCCGCCCAAGCCAGCGAGCAGCCGGCGCACGGATCCCTCAACGATCAGATTGCTTCCGCCGAACGCGGCGCCATCCGTGAGCCGCTCAATTCGCCTCGCCACCGCGGCAGGCTCTCGGGATGATGCTTTTGGAGATAGGCGATCAGCTTTTCGCGAACCAGGCATCGCAGGTCCCAAGCCTGGCCGGAGTTGCGCGCGCTCATCAAGGCGCGCAGTTGGAGCGTGTGCTCGCTGGCGTCGGAAACTTGCAGCACCTGCACGTTGCCGTCCCATAACGGCGTGGATTGCAAAATACTCAACAGCTCGGCTCGCAGTTCGTCCACCGGCGCCGAATAGTCCACGTAGAGATACGTGCTGCCCAGTAAATTGGCGGTGTTCCGCGTCCAGTTCTGAAACGGCTTCTCGATGAAATAAGTGAGCGGCAAGACCAGGCGCCGGAGGTCCCAGATGCGGACCACGACATAGGTGGTGCCGATCTCTTCAATCCAACCCCACTCCCCCTCGACTACAACCGCATCGTCGAGGCGAAACGGCTCGGTGAGGGCCACTTGCACGCCGGCGATGAGGCTGGCAAGAGTCGGGCGCGCCGCCATGCCCACGATCAGTCCGGCTACCCCGGCGGAAGCGAACACGCCGGTACCGATGGTGCGAATGGCGGGAAAGGTCATCAGCATGATCGCCAAGGCGATCACGCCCACCGCCACGGTCAAGACGCGGCGCAGCAGATGAATCTGAGTGTGGATGCGGCGCGCCGAGAGATTATCGGCGGCATGGACGTCGTAGCGGCGCCCCAAAAGATCGTCCACCACGTAGGTCAAGGCGATCGTCCACCACGCCACAACGGCAATCAGCCCAAGCTCGATGCCATGCGCCAAGCCGGCGGCGAGCGGCGGCGGCATCCGCAGCGCCGGCAGCACCACCAGCAGCGCCAATAGCAGCGCCAGCCAACGTATGGGACGGCGAGAATGGCGCAGCGGCGACCACCATGTTGACCGCGCCACGCCGCTGAAGTGCTTGCCGGCGGCAAACAACAGCCGGTGCGCCAGCCAAGCGGCCAAAAGCGCGACGATCACAAAAACAGGCGAACGCAGCCAATGAGCCCAAAGCAAAAACATGACGGTCCTCCTGGGTCAGCCGGGCGAAAGAGGCGAAGGATCAGAGGGAGCGCTGCGACAGCGGGCGTTCAGCAAAGCAGGGCGTCGAGGCGGGGAGCCGATCGCGGCAAGCCGGCGAGGCATGCGCGGCCGGCCATGGAGAGCGCGACGATCGGCATTCGAACCAAGATCACCAATTCAGGATAGCGACGGCAGCCCTGGCGGGCAATCCGCCCCGGTTGCGCGCGGCCCGCTGAATCAGTCGGCTCTTCTCTTGAGGCAGGCGAGGAGACGGTCGGCAGGCAAGGTATTAAGCACGCTGGCGGGCGTCAGCCAGCCGCGGCGGGCGGTGGCCACGCCATATCGGATGAAATTCAAGTGGCGGGGGTGATGCGCGTCGGTGTTGATGACCACGCGCACGCCCTGCCGGCCGCAGGCGCGAGCGGCGGCGTCGTTCAGGTCGAGGCGCTCCGGCGAGGCATTGATTTCCATGGTTACGCCGTGCTCGCGGCAAGCGGCGAGCACGCTGGGAAAGTCGAAGCGGTAAGGCTCGCGGCGCAGCAAGAGCCTTCCCGAGGGATGCCCCAGCACGTTCACGTGCGGATTGGCGATGGCCCGCAGCAGGCGCTCGGTCATTTCGTCCGGCGGTAGGTCGAAGCGGGAGTGAACGCTGGCAATCACTACGTCCATCTGAGCCAGCACCGTGTCGTGCAGGTCCAGCGCGCCGTCGGCGTGAATATCCACTTCGATGCCGGCGAAGATTCGCAGCGGAGGGTCGGCGGCGGAAAAAACCGCGTCCGCGGCACGAATGCGGGCGATTTGCTCGAGCGCGCGGGTTTCGTCGAGGCCGCGCGCCATGGCCAGCGCCTGCGAGTGATCGGTGATGGCGATATACGCGTAGCCGCGCTGCTGGGCGGCCGCGGCCATCTCCTCGATGGTGGCGCGGCCGTCGGTGGCGACGGTATGCATGTGCAAGTCGCCTCGCAAGTCGGTCTCGGCGACCAGCGCCGGCAAGGCATGCGCCTCGGCGGCCTCGATTTCGCCGCCATCCTCGCGCAGTTCCGGAGGAATCCAATCGAGGCCGAGGGCGGCATAAATCCCCTCCTCGCTGGCTCCGGCCAAGAGCGCGCCGCCGCTGTCAAACAGGCCGTACTCGTTCAGCTTGGCGCCTCGCCGCTGCGCCCGTTGGCGGAGCTTGACGTTGTGTTGTTGCGACCCGGTAAAGTACTGCAGAGCGGCGCCGAAACTAGCTTCCGGCAGCAGGCGGAGATCCATTTGCAGGCCGTCGGAGCGGCGCACGGTGACCTTGTTTTCTCCCTCCGCCAAGGTTTCAACGATGCCGGGCAGGCCCAAGAAAGCGGCACTTACCGCTGTCTCGCCGCCTTGGCCTAGGCCGGGACCGGCGACGAGAAAATCCAAATCGCCGACGGTTTCACGCCCGCGCCGGAAGGAGCCAGCCACGGCTGCCTGCTTGATGCCGGGCAACGCGGCGAGCTTGGGCAGCACATCTTCGACGATGCGCGCGGCGGTGGAGAGCAGTGTCCGGCCTGTTAGCGAGCGATAGCTGGCGATGGCGCGAAGAATCTTTTCCTCCGCCTTGGCTCCCAACCGCGGCAGTTCGCGCAGCCTGCCGGCGCGGGCCAAGCTCTCGACCTCATCCAGGGAGGCGGCTCGGTGGGTCTCCCAGATCAGCGCCACCGTCTTGGGGCCCAGCCCCTGCACTTTGAGCAGCTCCAGCATCTCCGGCCGATAACGTTCCAGCAGCTCGTCATGCCAGCGCAGGTGGCCGGTGGCGATCATTTCGGTGATGTTGTCCGCCATGCGGGCGCCGATGCCGGGCAGGGCCAATAAGCGCTTACGGTCGGCGTAGAGATCGGCCAGCCGCTCGGGGCAGCTTTCCAACGCGTCGGCGGCCTTACGGTAGCTGCGGATGCGAAACGGGTCCTCGCCGGCCACTTCCATCAGGTCGGCCGTCTCGCGCAGCAGGCGGGCCAGTTCGCGATTCTCCATGGCTGGCCACAGTATCGCCGCTCCAGGGCGGAGCCGACGTCCGAAACGACCGAGTGGTCGCCGGTGCCGAAAGGTTCTGTTGTATTATCGGTGAATTGACGGAGGCTTAACGCCGCGTGTCCGACGCCTTGACCCAAGACGTGATTGCCATCATCGCCCGCGAACAGCGCGTGCCTGCCGAGTCGATTAATCCCGACTCGACTTTCGAGCAGCTCAAGATCGACTCGCTCGACGGCGTCAACATCGTGTTTGCCTTGGAAGAAAAATACAACCTCACCATTCCCGACGAGATTGCGCGGGAGATGAGAAGCGTGCGCCAAGTCATCGATGCCCTCCGCCAGCAGCTGAACGCCGCCACCTCCCCGGCTCCTAGCTGAGCCGGGCGCGACAGCCGAATGGAAAAAGTCGTGATCACCGGCATCGGCGTGTTGAGCGCCTGCGGCAACACGCCGGCCGAGTTGTGGGCCAATTTGGCCGCCGGCCGCAGCGGCGTGGGCCGGGTTACGCGCGTGGACGCGTCGCGGCTGCAAATCAACGTCTGCGGCGAGGTGCGCGAGTTTCAGCCGGAGCAGCATTTCGGCAAAGAAGTGGACTTCCTCGACCGTTTTGCGCAATTCGCCGTGGTTTGCGCCCGGGCGGCGCTGGCCGACGCCGGCTGGCCCCGACGGCTGGATACCAACGGCGGACCGCCGCCACAACGAATAGCGGTGATTACCGGCACGGCGCTGGGCGGCGTGGAAAGCGAGGACCGCGGTTTTCACCAACTCTATGCCCGCCAGGCCACGCGTCTGCACCCCTTTAGCATTCCCCGCATGATGTTCAATGCTGGCACCTCGCATATCACGATGGATACCGGGGCGCGCGGCATTAGCTTCGCCATCTCGACCGCCTGTGCCTCCTCCACCCACGCCCTAGGCGAGGCATGGCGGCTGGTGCAGAGCGGGCTGGCAGATATGGCCCTGGCGGGCGGTTCCGATGCGCCGCTGACGCTGGGCGTTTTCAAGGCCTGGGAAGCGATGCGAGTCATGGCGCCGCCGGGTGACAACCCGGCCGCCGCCTGCCGCCCGTTTAGCGCCGATCGCGCGGGCCTGGTATTAGCGGAGGGCGCAGCCGTCTTCGTGCTGGAGCGCGAGAGCCTGGCGCGGCAGCGGGGGGCTCGCATCTATGGCGAGCTAGCCGGTTACGGCGCCAGCGCCGATGCCGGCCACATCACCCAACCGACCCTCGATGGACCGCTCAGCGCCATGCGCGCGGCGCTGGAGTCGGCGCAACTCGATCCTTCGGAGGTGGACTACATCAACGCCCACGGCACCGGCACCAAGCTGAACGACGCCACCGAGAGCGTGGCGATCCGCGAATTGCTGGGGGCGCGCGCCGGCGAGGTTTCCGTGAGCTCGACCAAATCCATGCACGGGCACGCCATGGGCGCGAGCGGAGCGCTGGAACTGGCGGTGACGCTGCTGGCCATGGGACATCAAGTCGCGCCACCCACCGCGAACTTCACCCGCCGAGACCCCGCCTGCGATTTGGACGTGACGCCCAATCAAGCGCGGCCACGGCGGATTCGCGCGGCTTTGTCGAACTCATTCGCCTTTGGCGGGCTGAACGCCGTGCTGGCGGTGCGGGAATACCGCTAACGGCGGCCGAGAGCGCGGCGGCGCCCGCCGTTTCAACGCGCTGCTTGCGACCCAAGCTGCTCGACCCCGGCATCCAAGTGGGAGGCCGCAGGGCGGTCGGCAACGATCCAGACGTCCTGCCCGTGGCGCAAAAAGCTGGCCGGCACCTCGGGGCCAATCGGCCCTTCCAGCGTGCGATGCAAAATCTCCGCCTTTCGTTCGCCATTCACCAGCAAGACCAAGCGGCGGGCTTGGAGCAAAGTGGCGATGCCGGTGGTGACGCCAAAGGCGGGAACTTCCTCTCCCGGCCAATATTCCTCATTGGCTTCGCGCGTGACCGGGCTCAAGGGAACGACCCGAGTATGCGAGTCCGGCGGCGAGCCGGGTTCATTGAAGCCGATATGACCGGTTAGACCCAAGCCCAACAATTGCAAGTCGCAGCCGCCCCAGGCGGCCAATTGCGCCTCATAGGCGGCGCAGGCGGCTGCGATGCCCTCCGGCTGCGAAGGCATTCGCAGCACGCGATCGGCGGCGATGCCGGCGGGGCCCAGGAAATGCTCCCGCAGCCAGTGGAAAAAGCTGATCGGCCGGTCTCCGGCGCCGAGATACTCATCCAGCATGGCGACGCGGGCACGGGAGAAGTTCACGGCGCCGTGCCGCTGTTGCGCCACCAAATGCTCATAAACGGGCACCGGCGTGTTGCCGGTGGGCAGGCCGAGCACGGCATCGGGTTTGGAACGCAGCGCTTCCGCCACGAGGGCGCCGGCGGCGGCGCCGAAGTCGGCCGGATCGACCACGCGCAGGTGCAGGTTAGGGGAGGGCATCGCGGTCACTTTAATATAACAATCCGCGGCGGCATGGGTGTGAGCGGCGGTGTGATTATGGTGGAAAGTTCGCTTGCATTGCGCGTCGGTCTGAGGGTATATTCGTGGGGACAATTGAATACGGATCTGAGTCGTTTTGCATGACGATTCGGATCCTCCCTGAATCATCCAGAGTGGCTGAGGGATCAGGCCCGAAGAAGCCACGGCAACCGGTTTCCGGCGCGGCAGCAAAGCCGCAAGGAAACGTCGAGGTGCCAATTCCTGCCCAGATAGCGCTGGGGAAGATGAGATAGGGGCTGAGCGAGCGACTTCAGCCATCCAACCCTCTTCTTCCGGAGAGGGTTTTTCATTGCACCCTCGAAAACCTTGGGCGGAAATTCCTGAGCGCGGCCGGAACGCCGCGAGGAGAAGACCGCGAAATGTCGTTTGAACTGGGGTTGCGATGTCGCGATTGCGGCCGGGAGTTCGCTTCCGGCCCCTTGTCAGGCTGCTCGGAGTGCTTTGCGCCGCTCGAAGTCGTCTATGACTGGCGGGCCATTGCCGGCGCGGTGCGGCGGGAAGAACTGGCGGCGCGGCCGGCCAACATGTGGCGCTACCGCGAGATGCTGCCCTTGCACGTGCAAGGCGCGCTGCCGCCGATCGGCGGTACGCCCCTGGTGCCGGCGCCTCGGCTGGCGAGAGCCTTGGGGGCGCGGCAGCTTTACATCAAAAACGACGCCGTGAACTATCCCACCCTCTCGTTCAAGGACCGGGTGGTGGCGGTGGCGCTGCGCAAGGCGCGGGAGTTCGGTTTCGAGGTGGTGGCGTGCTCCTCGACCGGCAACTTGGCCAATGCGGTGGCAGCGCAAGCGGCGGCCTTGGGTCTAGCGGCCTACGTCTTCGTGCCTGCCGGCCTGGAGGCAGCCAAGGTGGCCAATACGCTGGTCTACGGCGCGCAAATGGTCCAAGTGGCTGGCAATTACGATCACGTCAACCGCCTCTGCACCGAAATTGCGCAGGCATTCCCGTGGGGCATCGTGAACGTAAACCTGCGGCCCTACTATGCCGAAGGTTCCAAAACCGTGGGCTATGAAATTGCGGAAGCGCTGCGCTGGCGGCTGCCGGCGGCGGTGGTCTGCCCCATGGCGGGCGGCTCGCTGATCGGCAAAATCGCCAAGGCGTTCTCGGAACTGCGCCAGTTGGGCTGGGCGGATGGTGAGGCCAGCTTCTTCGGCGCCCAGGCGAGCGGCTGCTCCCCGATCAGCGCGGCGGTGAAGGCGGGGCGCCAGGAAATCGAGCCGCAGCGGCCCAATACCATCGCCCGCTCCCTGGCCATTGGCAATCCCGCCGACGGATACTATGCCGCTCGCCTCATTCGCGAGAGCGGCGGCTGGGCCGAAGACGCCAGCGACACCGAGATCGTGGCCGGCATGCGCTTGTTGGCCGAAACCGAGGGCATCTTCGCGGAGACTGCCGGCGGCGTAACGGTGGCCTGCGCGCAAAAGCTGCTCGCCGGAGGTCGCA
This sequence comes from Terriglobales bacterium, assembly GCA_050746125.1. GTDB lineage: Bacteria > Acidobacteriota > Terriglobia > Terriglobales > SCQP01 > JAJPKR01. The sequence continues at coordinate 38,147 of JBOGKX010000052.1, forward strand.
TCGACCCCAGCCAGCCGCTCGTACTGGTCATTACCGGCAACGGCCTCAAGACGCTCGACGCCGTTGCGCTCGACCGCGAGGCGGTTCCCACCATCGCGCCGCGATTGTCGGAGTTTCAGGCCTTCGTGGCCGCCGGGGCGCCGGCGGAGCCGCTAGCCGTTTAAGCACAGCCATGTACATTTTGCGCATTCCCGCTCCCTTGCAACGCTTCACCGGCGGCGCCGATCAACTCCGCTGTCAAGGCGAAAACTTGTCTGCCTTGATCGAGGAACTCAGCCGCCGCTACCCCGAACTGCGCGAGCGCATCTGCGAAGCCGACGGCCGCCCGCGCCGCTTCTTCAACGTGTATGTAAACGACGAGGACATCCGCTTCTTGGGCGGAGGCGAATACCGTTTCCGCGAGGGCGACGACGTCTTGATCTTGCCGTCTATCGCTGGCGGCCGAGCCTAGAGCCGCGTTTTTCATTGACGGTAAGACGCTCATTTGCTACGTTTCAGGATTGCCCGTCCGCAGTGTGCCCGGTCGCCGCGACGCGCGAGATTGCCTGAAATGATCGCCAAGCAGATTTTCCTCTCCAAAGGGGTGGGGAAGCATCGCGAGCGCCTGACCAGCTTCGAGTTGGCGCTGCGCGACGCCGGCATCGCTGCCTGCAACCTAGTGCGGGTGTCGAGCATTTTTCCGCCGCGCTGCAAATTGGTCCCCCGGTCGGCCGGCTTGAAGCTGCTCAGTCCGGGAGAAGTGGTCTTCGCCGTCTTAAGCGAGAACTCGACGCGCGAGCCGCATCGCCTGATCGCCGCTTCGATTGGCCTGGCGCTGCCCGCCGACCGCGACACGTACGGTTATCTTTCCGAGCATCATTCATTCGGTGAGACCGAACAGCAGGCGGGCGAGTACGCCGAGGAGCTGGCGGCGGAGATGCTGGCTACGACGCTCAACGTGGATTTCGACCCCGACCGTTCCTGGGACGAAAAGAAAGAGATCTATCGCATTTCGAACAAGATCGTCCGCACCACCAACATCACGCAATCGGCGGTGGGCGACAAGCGCGGGCTATGGACGACGGTCTTGGGTTGCGCGATTCTTATCGGCGAATAGGCGCGGGGTGACGGTGCGCGGCGAAATTCTGACGCTGCTGGCGCAGCAAGGCGAGGCCGCGCCGGTGGATTTTCCGGCGATCTACATCTTGCTGAACACCGTCGCGGGCGGCCACTACGAAGAGCGCTTTGCCCATACGGATATCGAAGCGGCTCTGGCCGAGTTGTGCGCCGAGGGGGCGGTTGCGCTCCAGGAAGGGGATGCCAGCGCGATCTATCGCATCACTCCCTCCGGGCGGGCGCTATTGTCCGGCGAACGAAAGGGCAGCGAACGATGAACCCGGACGCGAGGGTGCGGAGGCCGGCCCTGCCGACGCGAAACTGCCGCCGGCGCGCGCTCGGCGCGCGATGGCTGGCGCTGGCGGCTTGCGCCGCCTTGGCTGGGATCGCCGCCTGTATCCCCGCTTGCGGACAAGACAACTACGAGATCCAGGTCTACGGCGCCGACACCGTGGCGCCCGGCCACACCATGGTCGAGTTGCACAGTAACGTGGCGCTCGAGGGCAACAGCGACAGCGCAATTCGGCCCACCACCAACGCCTTCCACGAAACGATCGAGATTACCCACGGTTTCAACTCCTGGTTCGAGACCGGCTTCTATATCTTCACCAGCCTGCGCAGCGGCGACGGCTGGGACTGGGTCGGCGATCACATCCGGCCCCGTTTCCGGGTGCCGGAGAGTTGGCACTGGCCGGTGGGGGTCAGCATCTCCAACGAGATTGGCTACCAAAGACGAGCCTTTTCAGCCGACACCTGGACCTGGGAAATTCGCCCCATCGTGGACAAGCAGATGGGGCGATGGTATTGGTCGTTCAATCCCTCCTTCGACCGCTCGTTTCATGGCGCCAACGTGCACCAAGGATTGGTATTCTCGCCCAATTTCGAAATCAGCTACGACTTCAGCCATTTCATCAACGGAGCACTGGAATACTATGGGTCTTTAGGGCCGATCACCGGCTTCGATCCGCTGGCGGAGCAGCAGCAGCAGATTTTTCCCGCCGTCAACCTGAACTTCTCGCCGAAATGGGAGTTCAACGCCGGCATAGGGGTGGGCATGACCCGTGGCACCGACCATCTGATCGCGAAGATGATTCTCGGCTATCGCTTCGATTTTTAGCGCATTGCGATCGGCCATCCCGGTCGAAACCGCGGCACTCCCATGAAGGAGGAGGCGAGAAGGGAGACTTTTCTTGACGAGCGCCGATCTTACCGCGGCTCTAGCTGGCGCTCGCATCCTGGTCATTGACGACGACGAAGCCGGACGGCAGCTGACCATTGACATGCTCGCGCTGCACGGCTTTACGGTCGAGGGAGCCGGCGACGCCGCCTCGGGCCGGAATCGGATCGCCGAGCAGCCCCCGGAATTGATCCTGCTCGACGTGGTGCTGCCGGATCAAAGCGGCATCGCCCTGTGCCGGCAACTGAAGGAGAGCCCGCGCACGCGGCTGATCCCGGTAATCCTGATCACCGGCTTGACGGACCGGCAATCGAAGCTGGCGGGCATCGGGGTGGGAGCCGACGATTTCCTGAACAAGCCCATGGATCCGCAAGAGCTCTTCGCGCGCGTGCAGAGCTTATTGCGGCTGAAGCGCTTTACCGACGAACTGGAGAACGCCGAGGACGTGCTATTTTCATTGGCGCTGGGCGTCGAGGCGCGGGATAGCTACACGCAAGGCCATTGCGAACGGCTGGCCAGCTACGCCGCCGCGCTGGGGCGGCGCTTGCAGCTGCCGGAGGACGACATCGTGGCCCTGCGCCGCGCCGGCGTGCTGCACGACATCGGCAAGATCGGCGTGCCGGATGCGATTTTGCGCAAGCCGGGCGGGTTGACGCCGGATGAATGGGAAATTATGCGCCGCCACCCCGTGCTCGGCGAACAAATCTGTCATCCGCTCCGCTCGCTGTCGCGCGTCCTGCCGGTGATCCGCTATCACCACGAGCATTGGAATGGGCAGGGCTATCCGGAGGGGCTGCGGGCGGATCAAATTCCGCTGCTAGCGCGCATTCTGCAAGTCGTGGACGCCTACGACGCGCTTACCACCGAGCGTCCCTACAAACCCGCCTGGCCGCGCCAGCGCGCCCTGGCGCAGTTGCGGGCGGAGGTGGAGATGGAATGGTGGGATGCCGCCGTCGTCTCCGCCTTTCTACACATGATCGAAGAGGATGGCGCCGGTTGGACCGCATGACCGCCTCGCCTCTCGCGCCCGAGGCGCCCGAATTGAGCGTCGTAATCCCTGCCTTCAACGAAGAAAAGCGCCTGGGCCGAACCTTGCTGGAGGTGGACGAGTATTGCCGCTCGCGCCGGCTGGTGGCCGAGATCGTCGTGGTTAACGACGGCTCGAGCGACGGCACCGGCCCGCTCGCGCGCGCTTTCGCCGCGCGGCAACCAGTGCGGGTGCTCGACAATCCCGGCAATCGCGGCAAGGGCTATAGCGTCCGGCACGGCATGCAAGCGGCGCGGGGCCGCGAAATCCTGTTCACCGACGCGGACCTTTCCGCGCCCATCTCCGAAGTCGAGAAGTTGCGCGCCGCCCTGGCGCAAGACGCCGACATCGCCATCGGCAGCCGCGCCCGGCGCGAACTCATTCACGCCCGCCAGGGCCGTTTCCGGGAGATGTCCGGTCGGCTCTTCAACTGGCTGGTGGTGGCGATGTTGGGGCTGCGCTTCAAGGACACGCAGTGCGGCTTCAAGCTCTTTCGCCGCGAGGCGGCCGAGGCGATTCTGCCCCTGCAGCGGGTGGAGGGTTGGGGTTTCGATCCCGAGATGCTCTACCTGGCGCGGCGGCGTGGCTTGCGCGTGGTGGAGGTGCCGGTCCTCTGGTCGCATGCCGAAGGCGCGAAGATTCACTTGCTGCGCGACGGCGCGCGCATGTTCCTCGACGTGCTGCGCATCCGCTGGAACGCGCTGCGCGGCCGCTATTCGGAAAAGGCGCCACCGCGCTCCGCCTCCGCGGCCTAGCGCTCGCCGCGCGGCGACCGCAGGTAAGCGTCGCTCTTGTCCAGCCAGTCGGCGCGCGGCGGGGTGAAGATGTCGAGGTCCAGCGTGTCTTCGACCGCCTCGGCTTGATGGGGAAGATGCGAGGGAATGGTCAGCACCTCGCCGGCCCGCACCATGATTTCGCGTCCCTCGATCTCGAAGCGCAATGCCCCCTCCAGGATGTACGTCACCTGCTCGTTGGCGTGGCTGTGGCGGGGGACGATAGCGCCTTTGCGCAAGAAAATCCGTGCCACCATCAGCGCTTCGCCAACGATCAATTGGCGGTCGAAGAGGGGATTCACCGGTTCGGATTCGACTTCATCCCAGCGATAGTGGTTGAGCATGCGCTCATGCTACGCGATAGCCGCGACCATCGGGAGCGGCGTCAAGAAAATGGCCGGCCCCGCCGCCTGCCGCCGTGGCCGGTCGGCTCGGTCAGGTTCTAAATTCATCCGCTTTGTTTGGCCAGCACCAGCACTTCGCCGTCGGTGAGGGAACGCAAATAGAGCAGGCCGCCCGCGTAATTTGCCTGCCAATGCTCGTGGCTCAGGCGCGGATCGCCGGGACCGATGGCGATCAAATCGCCTTCGATGCGGTAATCGAGCTGGCTGGACTTGCCTTCGTCGGAAAGCGTGAGCGTAGCGCCGCCCGCCCGCGGCGGAGCGAAGGCCCATTGCCGCCAGCCGGCCACGCCCGCCACGTCGGCGGCGCGCCTCACCAGATTGCCGGCGTAGGTGGAAGATTGCGGCTGCAGCGTGGCGCGCACGTGCCAAGTGCCGGGCAGGATGCGGCTCCACTCGGCAACCGCGACCGGAGCGGTAGCCAAAGGGCGGCTGCCGGGCGGAATAAGAAACGCCGAGGCGCAGCCGGCCAGCAGCGTCCCCGCCAGCCCGGCCCAGGCCAAGCCGCCCGCCCGCTTAATGTTTGTAGATGCGGCGGACATCGTGAACGCCGGGAATCTTCTTGAGGCCCGCTTGGATGGCCTGCAATTGGCCAAGGTCGCGCACGTCGACTTCCACGTCAATGCTGGCTTGGCCGGCGCCGGTGTGAGCGGCGATGGTGCGAATATTGGCGCTGCTTTCCGAGATTACGGCGGTGATGGCGTTGAGCATGCCGGCGCGATCGTCCGTGTAGATGGCCAGCTTGACCGGCTGCGGCTCCTCGGCTTGCGGCGTCCACCCCACGTCGATGCGGCGGTCGGACTGATAGAGCAAGTTCTGGACGTTGGTGCATTGCTCGGCATGCACAGCCACGCCGCGGCCGCGCGTGATGTAGCCCACGATGGCCTCCCCGTGCACGGGATTGCAGCAGCGGGCGCGATAGACCATGAGATCGCTGAAACCGCGCACCAGAATCGGCTCTCCGGCGGCGGCGGCACGGCGGGCGGGCGAGCGGGGCGGGCCGGCCAAGGCGGCGCGCTGCTCGGCCGGCACGAGCCGCGCCAGCACTTGCCGGGCGGAGAGTTTGCCGTAGCCGATGGCGGCGTAGACGTCCTCGGAGCGTAGGAAGCCGTATTCCTGGCCGACGCGCGCCCAATCGGCCTCCTTGTAGGGCTTGAGCGAGATCTCGTGGCGGCGGGCGTCGCGCTCCAGCGCGCGGCGGCCGATCTCGACGGCGCGGCGGCGCTCGTTGAGGTTGATCCAATGCTTGATCTTATGCCGCGCCCGCGAGGTCTTGACGAAAGCCAGCCAGTCGCGGTTGGGCACATGCCCAGGCTGCGTCAGAATCTCCAGAATGTCGCCGCTCTGCACCAAGTAGCGCAGCGATACCATGCGCCCGTTGACCTTGGCTCCGACGCAGCGATTGCCTACCTCGGTGTGGATGGCATAGGCGAAGTCCACCGCGGTGGCGTCGCGTGGCAGCCGGATGATCTGCCCCTTCGGCGTGAAGGCGAAGACCTCTTCCGGATGGAGGTCCACCTTCAGCGTGGCCAGGAACTCGGCCGGGTCTCGCATCTCGCGTTGCCACTCGACTACGCGGCGCAGCCAGGCGATGCGCTCGTCCTCGCTCTCGGGAGCGAGCTGGCCGTCCTTGTACTTCCAGTGGGCGGCGATGCCTTCTTCCGCCTTGCGATGCATCTCTTGGGTGCGAATCTGCGCCTCGAAGGGCTGACCGGATTCGTGAATTACCGACGTATGCAGGCTCTGATAGCCATTCGGGCGCGGGATGGCGATGAAATCCTTGATGCGCCCCGGCACCGGATGCCAAGTATTGTGGATCACCCCCAGCGCCGCGTAGCAGTCTCGCACCGAGTGGGTGATGATGCGCAGCGCCAGCAGATCGTAAACCTGGTCGATCTCGATCGCTTGCCGCTGCAGCTTCTGCCAAATGCTGTAAATGCGCTTGACGCGGCCTTCCACCTCGCAGCGGATCTCGTGCTTGGCCAAAACCTGCTCGATGCGCTGGCGCACCTGCGCTAAAAACTCTTCACTGACCTTGCGGCGATTCTCGACCGCCTGCCGCACCTGATCGTAAGCTTCGGGCTCGAGATAGCTGAAGGCCAGGTCCTCGAGTTCGCCGCGCATCTTGCCCATGCCCAGGCGGTGCGCCAGCGGCGCATAAATTTCCATGGTCTCGAGCGCGACGGCCCGCTGGCGGTCGGCGGGCAAAGCGCGCAGCGTCCGCATGTTATGCAGGCGGTCGGCCAGCTTGATGAGGATGACGCGGATGTCATCGACCATCGCCAGCAGCATCTTGCGCACGTTTTCGGCCTGGCGCGCGCCCTGGTTGAAGAAATCGAGGCGGTCGATCTTGGTGACGCCCTCGACCAGATGGGCCACCACGGGGCCGAAGCTGGCGCGAATCTGCTCGCTCGTCGCCGGGGTATCCTCCACCGCGTCGTGGAGCAGGCCGGCGGAGATGCATGCCACGTCCATGCGCATTTCGTGCAAAATCGAGGCCACCGCCAGAGGATGCAAAATAAACGCTTCCCCGGAGCGGCGCGTCTGGTGCTCGTGTTGTCGCAGCGAGAACTGATAGGCGCGTTCCAAGAGCTCGAGCGACTCGTGCGGGCGCGCCTTCGCCACGCGCGCCGCCAGGGCGCGAAAAGCGGCCTCGGCGGGGTTGGAAGAGGTGAGGGTGGAATCGAGCGGTGGCACGAGAGCCTGCGGCGGGCGCCGCCGCGCGCGACCAGGTAACTTGCCCGCTACCGGCCTTGGGCGGTGGCGCCCAGGTCCTAGCCCTTATTATAAAGTCCGGAGCCCAAACGAAGCTGCATGCCCGACCCCTCCGCCGAACCGCTCCAGCCGCCGCCCTCGCCGCTGGCCTACGCCAATGCCGCCTTTCTCGAGAGCCCCGAGGCTCGATCGCTGCGCATTCTGGCCGAATATTTGGAGCCGCTTTACCGCTTGCGCCGCGAAAACGTGCAAGACACCATCGTGTTTTTCGGCTCGGCGCGCATCAAGAGCCGCGAGGTTGCGCAGGCGGAATTGGCGCAGTATTTCAGCGAGTTCGAGCGCCAGAACCGGCTGGCGGCGGAGCGCGAAGGGCGGCCCGGCCCCGACGCCCGCGCCCTCGAGCATGATCGCCAGCGCGCCCTGGAGCTGTCGCGCTACTACGAGGAGGCGCGCGAGCTGGCCCGTCTGCTGACCCGCTGGGCCGACGGCCTGGCCACGCGGCGGCGCCGCTTCGTGATCACCTCCGGGGGCGGGCCGGGCATCATGGAAGCCGCCAACCGCGGCGCCCGCGAAGCCGGCGGCAAAACCATCGGCCTCAACATTCAGCTGCCTTTCGAACAGCACGCCAATCCCTACGTCAGCGAATCGCTGGGCTTCGAGTTCCATTACTTCTTCATGCGCAAGTTTTGGTTCGCCTATCCCGCCAAGGCGCTCGTCGCCTTTCCCGGCGGCTTCGGCACTCTCGACGAGCTGATGGAAATCCTCACCCTGGCGCAGACGCAAAAGCTCGCCAAGAAGATTTTGGTGCTGCTTTATGGCAGCAGCTATTGGAAGCAGGTCGTCAACTTCGACGCCCTGGTGGATTGGGGCACGATCGCGCCCGCCGATCTCGAGCTGTTCCGATTCGCCGATACGCCGGAAGAGGCTTTTCAATTGCTCAAGACCGACCTGGAGCGCTACTTCCTGCGGCCGCCGGCCGCCGCCGAGGACGAGACCGCGCCCGCCATCTCCCGCACCCGCTAGCGCCGCCCCGCCCTCAGTAGCGCAGCAGATACGAGAGCTTTACGAACACGACGCGGCCGTCATTGAGAAAATTGGGGCCACGCAGCAGCGGTCCGCCACCGGGCGCGAACGTCAGCGGATTCAGGTAATTCTCGTTGAGGCTGTCGTAGCCCACGTAAACCGCCGTGCCGGGCGTGACCAAATACGTGAAAAGTCCGTCGAAATCCAGCTGCTTTTCGTAGGGCGAAGCGGTGAGGCCGCTGTCGGGCAGCGAGTTGTGGTATTGCAGAATGAAACGGAACGAGAGGGCGCGCGTGAACTGATACAGCCACTCGTTGCGCCAGATATTTTCGTTGAAGATGTTTTGCCCGGCTGGCTGCCCGCTGCGCCCGGACGTCAGCAGGCGGTTTTGCTCGAAAAGATTGGTCACGTCCAATCGCGCCGTGGGGCGCAAGTCCAGCGAGTACTCTTGCAATTGGAAGGAGCCGATGAAGGGAGCCAGCCCGGCGGCGGGGAAGTAGTTGATGGCGGTGCCGATCTCGTCGCCGCCGGAGAGCTTGAACCAGGTGCTCCAAGGGACGTCGAAGCCGATGACTTGAATGTGGTGGCGATAGCCGACGCCTAGAAACCGCTCGAAGCGGTTGTCCACCAGGTACTCGGCATCGATGTTGCGCGGAAACATCACGTACACGCCCGGCTCGATCTCGGTGTCCTGGACGGCGCCGGCGTGGTCGTAATTGCGGCGCAGGTGCACTTGCGGCTGCAAGAGGGCGAAACGGCGGCGGCCGTAGATATTGCGGTAAATCGTGGCGTGGACGTCGCGGATGTCGGTGCGAGGGATAAAGCCGAGATCGTCCTGAAAATCGGCGGCGAGATCGTTGTAATTGACGTCGGCCTGCCAGTCCTTGGTCGCGTAGTCAAGGTCGGCATAGTAGCCGGGAGATCCTACCCGGCGCCGCGGCGGCGGCGCCGCGAACAGGCTCGCCGCCGCCGGGTCTTGCTCGCTGGCGAGGTCGTGGCCCGCGGTGAAGCTTTCCATGGCCGCTCCGGAGAAGCGCAGCGAGGAACTGAGCCGCAGGCTGGCATCGGCCTGGAATACGTCATTCTCGCGATCCATGAAACGCCGCGTGGTCCACAGCGCTCCCAGCGAGGAGTCGTTGAAGATGTCCTCGGTGGCGCGCACCGCGCCGAAATAGGCGCGACGGCCGAAGCGGGGATCGCCGCTGGCCACCAATTCGCCCGGCCCGCGATCATCGGTCCACAGCAAGCCGAGCGTCGTCTTGCCCTGCTTGCCGGTGAGCCGGCCGCCGTATTCCGGGTCGAGAATGCGGCGGCTGAAGAACAATTGGTTGCCGGGCACGTTGAAGATGTCGGAGCGCTCTTGAAAAAACGGGCGCTTCTCGGGATACACCACCTCGAAGCGCTGATTGGTCGTCGGCAGCGGACTGTCGCTCTCGACTTCGCTGAAATCCGGGTTCAGCGTCAGGTCGAGGTTCATGTCGCTTAAAAACGTGTATTTCGTGTCGAGTCCGTAGCGCTGCTGGAGGCGATGGTCCACGAATTGCCCGGTGGCGGCGTCGAGCGAATGGTTGGCCCGAAAGCTGGCGTAGGGGATGAACTCGAGATTGTGCGGCGCCTCGATGCCGCGCAGGTCGTTGAGAGTGCCCTCCTGGCGCAGCAAGCCGTTGATCTTGCGCGTGACGCGGGGCCAATAGCTGAGTTCGCCGTTACGATAAACGTAGCGAAAGAGAAGCACGCCCCACGATTGCACCGGCCGATGAGGGAAGCGCAGGCTGCTGAATGGAATGGCGATCGCCACGCGATAACCGTGCGCGGTGCGAGCCACGGCGGAGTGCCAGTTGGTATCATAGGTATAATCCGCAGCCTGCAAGTCGTAAGAAATGGAAGCTTGCTGGGAATCAATCATCTCCTGGCTCAATAACCCGTCTTGCTGCTGTCCGCCGGCATCGACCATGAAAACGGTGGCGCGGCGGTGGTCGTTTTCTGGATCGAGGATCAGGCCCACATAATCGTCGTTGAGGACGTCGTCGCGGCGCGTGAGCTGGGCGCGAATGGCGTTCGGACGCGAGTCTTGGCAATCGAAAACCGCGTAAAAATCGTGATTGTCGTAGGCCAAAAAGGCGCGCGTGGGCTGAGAAGCGGGCGGGCCTTCGCGGGGATTGTGCTGGATAAAGCCTTGAACGGAAACGAATCCCGGCGGAGAGCCGGTGCGCAGCAAGGCCGGCAGCGAGATCGCCCGGGAAACCTTAGGAATGACAACGCCGCGAGGAGGGGGAATGGCACCGGCAATCAAACTCAGCGCCAGTGAAACAATAGTATATCTTATCCCCATTCGTCACGTCGGGCCAGGAAATGACCAGACTATACCCGCCCCAAAAGGATAAGGCAAGTGCTGACTATCGTCCTTGTCCAGCCCCATGACCTATCGGCCAGTTTCCTAATGGACCGCCGAGTGAGGGCGGCCGCGTAGACCCAAACTGAACTGGGCGCCGTCAGCTTTTTCCGCCAGGCGTAAGACCTTTTCCCCCCTGCCATCTTCCAATCCGAAGCCACCCCGAGCCGCGGGCCGCGGGCGGCCGGGCGTCGCACGGCGCCGCGAAGACTTCGATAGAGGAGGCGATCAATGCGAGATAACCCCAAATTGCGGGCTGCCGTACTGGAAGCCCTGTGGCGGAATCCAGTCTTGGGCCTGGCGGTATTCGAAAGCGGGCAAACGATTTTGCGCGATGCCAATAACGCGTTCTTGGAGCTGTTGGATAGTCGCTTTCGCACCAAAAAGACGCTCGGCACGCCGATCGAGCAGTGCTGGCTGGATTTCACCAGCAGCGGCCTGCCCGATGCCTTCCAACGGGTGCAGGCGTCGGGCGTGGCATTCCATGCCGAAAACCTCAAGCTGAATCGCAGCCAACTGGGACCGACCACGCTGAGTTGCACGGTGCTGCCGCTGCTCGGCGGCGGCGACGAAAAGAGCGAAGAAGCGCCGCAAGGGGTGTTGTTGATGGCCATGGAGCGCGCCGCCGCCGCCCCCTCGCCGGAGCAGATGAGTTTGCTCAATCAGCAAACGCGGCACGCCCTGGGGCAACAGTATCGCCTCAGCGCGCGCGAGATCGACATTATCTCCGAGTGTTTGCAGGGCAAAAAAAATCGGCAAATCGCGCAGGATCTGCACATCGGCATCTCGACGGTGAAACGCCATCTGGAGAGCGCTTACCGCAAGATGGGCATTACCAGTTCGCGCTCTCTGCCGATGGCGATCCTGGGCGTGGTGCGCGCGCTGCCGTCCGGCGGGCCGGAATCCGAGCCGGCTGCCGTCAGCCAGCGCTCCTCGCAGGCGGCTTAGCGCCAGCGGGCGCTCCGAAGCGCTCTTGTCACGGGGCTAACGGCGAGTCCGAAGGGCCAATTTCCATCTACAATGGAGTCTGCGCTCGCGGCCCACTTCGTCCTGACGAGAACGAAAGGAGTGTCCCGTTGAAAGCTCATCGACTCATCGCAGTGCTGACCTGCATCCTGGCGCTCGGCAGTTGGAGTGCGGCGCAATCGGTGGACGCCTTTTTTGGCTTCAATACGCTGACCGCCAACCGCAACGACATGTTTCCCTACATGGGCGGCGGCTTTTTCCCTAGCGTGGGCGGCGACCTCATTCTCTTCAACGCGCCCTTTTTGGGGGCTTGGGGCGTGGGCGGCGAGGTGGCCTGGCGCGGCAAGCAAATGGTTTATCTGTCGCAGAACGGCTTCGAGGCGCCGGTGCGCCCGATTCTCTATGATTTCAACCTGGTCTGGGAGCCGATCAGCCTGCCGCGCATTACCCCAGTGATCGAGTTGGGTTTCGGCGCGGAAAGCTTGCGTGTCTATTCGCCCACGTTCACCTGCAGCGCCTTTTCCGGCTGCACCAACTACCAAAGTTCGAACCATCTGATGGGCCACCTTGGGGTCGGTGTGCGCTTGTACTTGACCGATCATATTTTTCTTCAGCCCGATGCCCATCTGTACGTCATTCGCCACAACCTAGAATTCCAAGTGCCCAACGCGCGCCGCTTTGGCATCGCCATCGGCTACACGCTTCGCGCCTCGCCGATGTAATCGGCGCGCGGCGCGGGATTCTCGGGATCAAACGCACCGTGAATCTGGATTTCCCTTGCGAGCCGGCGAGCCGCGGTGGGAGGATGAGGCCAACGGGGTTTCCCAGGCGGCAACGCGCATGTGGAGCCGTGCCGGAGGTAAGCGATGATTTACAAATTGTGTGCCGTTTGCCAGCGCTACTTCGTCGGCGAGTTGAACGGAAGCTACGTCTGCCCGCAGTGCCGCGATTCCCAGCAAAGGGTAGCTTCGGCGCCGCCGGGGGTTTTCCAGCCGGCGCCGCCTCCACGGGCGCCTACCCCCTCTCGCGCCGCATGAGATGGCCTCGATGGCGGCCCTAATTGCCGCCGCCGCGGAGCCTGAGTTGCGTGCCGCCGGCCTCGAGTTGTGCCGCGCTGGCGAGTCGGTGTTGATTCTCGGCCCTTTCGTCATCGACGGGCCGCGGCCCTTTCAGGCGTGCGGAGCTGCCGCGGAAAGCGCGTGGGAGGACGGGTTCGTACCTACCTTGGCATGGCGCCCGGAAGCGCCGGCGCCGGCGTGGCTTGATGGAGCGGATTTCGAGCGCGTTCTCCTCTTGGTCGCCGACCTCGATCGCCTGTCCCCGCTGGAAACGGCGCTTCTCGACACGCTTTGGGCCGCCGGTTGCGACGCCGTCGACCTGGCGCCGCTAGAGGCGGCCGCCAGCCTAGGCCAAAGTTGGACTAGCGGGCGGCGAGTCGGGCGCCGCCTTCTGCATCCCGCCTAACACCCTGCAACGCTACGAGCTGGCGCGCAAGCGGCGTGCCATGAGCTATGCTGCCAGGCGTGTTGTTCTCACGCCGCAAATTTGTGAACGTCACCGCACGTGCCGGCCTTGCCGCCGGCTTGTTTCGGCCGCTGGCAGCGGCGGCGCGCCGCGGTCAAATCCAGATCGGCGTCTGCGCCGCTACAAGTCATTTCGACGACATCGTGCGCTACGGCTTCGATTACCTGGAACCGGCGGCTGCGGCGATTGCCGCGATGGACGAGACCACCTACCAGGCATTCAAATCGCGCGTGCTGGCCTCACCGGTCCGTTGCGAGGCGTTCAATAGCTTTCTCCGCCGCCCCGATCTCAAGGTGGTGGGAGACGACGTGCGAAGGCTGGATCTCATCGGTTACCTGGAGGCGGATTTGCAGCGCTGCGCCGAATTGGGCGGGCAGGTGGTGGTGTGGGGCAGCGCGCGATCGCGCAACGTGCCACCGGGCTTTTCGCGCGCTCGCGCCTGGAACCAGATCGTCGAGTTTCTGCATATGGCCGGCGATATCGCCCAACCCAAGGGCCTGGTGGTGGCCATCGAGCCGCTGCGCTCGCAGGAGAGCAACATCCTCAACACCGGCGCCGAAGCGCTGCGCATGGTGCGCCAGGTCGCTCATCCCAACGTCAAAATGATCATCGACTACTTTCATCTGAGCCAGGAACACGAATCCCCGGAAATTCTCTGGGAGGCGCGCAAAGAGATCGTGCATTTCCATTTCGCCAATCCCCACGGTCGGGTCTGGCCGCGCAGTCCCGGGGAGGACGCGGGCTACGCGCCGTTCTTTGCGCAGCTGCGCAAATTGATCATCAAGACTCACTGGCGCGGCGGCCTCTCGATCGAAGCGCGGGGCACTTTCGCCCAGGACGCCGCCGCCAGCCTGGCCTTTTTTCACCAAGAACTCGGAGCTGTCGCAGCGATCCGCTAGGCATCGGCAGTGCCCTGGGGGCCCAAGCCTCGGCCCGCGACGAGGGAGCCCGCGCGCCCCCCGTCCCTGAGTGGCACTGATTCGCCTGGGCGCCCACTCCCAAAAGAACCCCCCATCGTCCCCGTCGCTAAGGCCCGGCGAATTTTTCTCTTGACAAGATTGGGAAAGTTAACAAAATTGTCTGCTGAACTATACCGAAAAGCACAGAAAGCTTTTTCTGTGGTGAGGAAACTCATGCGGTCCGTCAAATCACTCGCGATTGTCGCCATCTTCGCTCTTTTGCCTCTGGTAGCCACCGCCCAAGACGTCTCGTCGGGAACCATTACCGGCCAGATCACTGACCCGAGCGGCGCCGTGGTGCCCGGCGCGCTGGTGACCATTTTGGAGGCGGCTACGAACGCCAGGCAGACCCGAACCACCAATGGGAAGGGCATCTTCTTTTTCAGCGAAGTCAAGCCCGGAATGTACAGTGTCACGGTGACCGCGCAAGGGTTCCGGAAAACGACCATCCCGCAACAACAGGTGCTAATCGGCAAGCAGGTCACGCTCAACCTCACGGTCGCGGTGGGAGCCTCGACGCAGGAGGTACAGGTCACTTCCGCGGCCGGCGCGCAACTCCAGACGCTGAACGCCACCATGGGCACGACGCTGAGCGGCAATATCCTGCTCAATTTGCCCAATCAGAATCGCGATGCCACCAGCCTGCTGGTTTTCCAGCCGGCCACCGCTCCGACTTTTGGCGGCGCCGAGGGCAACACCACCGGCGGTGAGGTGGCTGGGGCCATGGCGGATCAGAATACGTTCACGCTCGACGGCGGCAACGCCACCGACGATCTGGCGGGCGACAACGGTTATGTGCAAGGGAACCGCGGCTATGTCGGTCCGCAAGCCGCGATCCCCACCCCGGTCGAAAGCATTCAGGAATTCACCATCAACACCAACAACCAGACCGCCAACTTCGGCACCTCCGACGGCGCTCAGGTTTTGATGCTCACCAAGCGCGGTACCGAGCACTTCCATGGCTCCGCCTACGACTATTTCCAAGGCGATTGGCTGAACGCCAACGGCTGGAATAACAATGTGGTGGGAGCGCCGCGAATCAAGCAGCACCAAAACCGCTTTGGCGCTTCTCTCGGCGGCGTGCTGGTTCCGGGCCAGCACTGGGGCGGCAAGACCTACTTTTATACTCTTTACGAAGGGCGCCGTTATCCCTATGCCAATGGCCGCTTCGAGAAGACGGTGCCGTCGGATACGCTGCGGCAAGGCATTCTCATCTTCCGCGACGCCAATGGCAACCCGCAGCAATATAATCTCAAGGACTTCGATCCGCGCGGCATCGGCCTGGATCCGCTGATCTCGCAGTTTTGGAACAAATACGAGCCGGAGCCGAACGATTGCGCCAATCACGGTGATCACCTCAACACTTGCGGCTACTTTGCACCGTTGTCCTTGCCCATTAGCGACAACTTCGCCGTGTCGCGGCTGGATCACGACTTCGGCGCCAATTGGCATTTCACCGGCACTTTCCGCTTCTACAAATTAGTCCAGCCCTCCACCAACCAGGTGGATATCGGCGGGCTGCTGCCCGGTGACACGAAAGGCATTCCCAGCTCTCACTCCGGGAACCCGCAACAGCCTCGTTATCTCACTCTGAGCATCACCGGCGCCATGACGCCGACCTTGTCCAACGCCTTCCACGTCAGCTATTTGCGCAACGACTGGAACTGGATTCGGGCGGGCGTGCCGAACGGCATTATGGGCGTGCCCGGCGGCCTCGAGATCGGCGGCGAAACCTCACAGCCGCTGGCGCCCATGAATTTCGACACCCAGAACGCGCGCTTCCGCACTTGGCGCGGCCACGATTGGACCTACGCCGATACCGCTAGCTGGGTGAAGGGCAACCACTACATTCAGTTTGGCGGACAGTTCACCCACTGGTGGGACAACCACCTTCGCCCCGATAACGTGACCGGCTCATTGTCGCAGTTGGTTTACCAGATCAACAAGGGCCATGGGCTGGTCATGAGCTCCGCCTATCGGCCCTCCAACCTGCCCAGCTCGGAAAACGGCTCCTGGGACAGCTTGTATTCGGAGGGGTTGGGCTTCGTGGGCACGGCCTCGCAACTCTTTGTGCGCGGCGGCACGGATTTTCACCTCACCGGCGCTTCCTACTTGCAAGACACTTCGATCACGGATCAGTACAACCTGTTCGCCACTGACACCTATAAACTTACTCCCAGCCTAACGCTCAGCTATGGATTGGAATGGGGGGTCCAGATGCCCCCCTACGAGGTCAATGGCGTGCAAGATGTCCTGACCGATTCGTCCGGCCAGCCGATTTCATACAATCAGTACGAACAAAATGTTGTCAGCAACGCGGAGGCCGGCAAGGTCTATAACCCGCCGCTCGGCTTCATGCCCATTCGGGCCGTGCCGGGCCATCCCAAATACCCCTTCCAGACTTTCTATAAAGGCTTCTCCCCGCGCTTTTCCGTAGCTTGGAATCCCACGGTCAACTCCGGCCCCATGGGCTGGCTCTTCGGCGGCTCGAATACGGTTCTCCGCGCCGGCTACGCGCGTCTCTACGATCGCAGCAATGCCGTCGGCTTGGTCATGACGCCGCTGCTCGGCTACGGCTTCGGCCAGCCGATCCGTTGCACCGGGGCGGGCACCAATGGCCAGTGCAAATGGGACTTCCTCGACAGATCCCACCAATGCCTTCCGCATCGGCGTGGATGGCAACACGGCGCCCTTTCCGGCCGTATCTCAGACGCTGCCCGTCCCCGCCGAGCCAGGCATCAACACGCCATCCGCTTCCGTGCTCTTCGGCTTGGATAGCAAGTGGCGGCCGGGGGTAAACGACCAATTCGATTTCAGCATTCAGCGCCAACTGCCAAACCAAACCGTCTTGGAAGTCGGCTACATCGGCCGCTGGGCGCGCCATCTCTTCCTAGGCATGGATGCCAACGCCGTCCCCACCATGCTCAAGCTGGGCGGGCAAACCTTCGCGCAGGCCTATTATTCGCTGTGGCAGGCGAATCAAGCCGGCACGGCGCCCACCGCCGTCGCGCCGGCGCCGTTCTTCGAGACGGCGCTGGGCTCCGGGTATGTTGGCAGCTACAACGCCGCCGCCAACAAGTACAACACGAAAAATGCCGGCAGTGCCGGCTTCGTTCCCGCGCCGACCTGCGCCACGGCCACCTGCGCCGTTTTGGCCAGCGAGGGCGGGGGCCCGCTCGGAACCAACAATATCGGCACGGAAAACCCCTTTGGCATGTTCACGGACATGGATGGCAGTTGGGGTTTTCCGGGCTGCAGCGGTTGTTCGATACTGCCCAGCGACACCCAAGCCGCGGCCCTCGACATGAGCACCACGAACGGGTATTCGAACTACCAGGCGGCGATTATCAGCGTGCAAAAGCGCGCCGGCCAAGGGCTAACCCTGAGCGGCAACTTTACCTGGTCGCATTCGCTCAACACGATTGGCATCAACCAGGAGTACGTCGAGGCCAGCCCCAACAACATCCACGATCTCAGTTCTGACTACGGTCCGGCGCCCTGGGATCGCCGTTTCGTCGTGAATCTGCTCGCCAGCTATGAGCTGCCATTCGGGCACGGGCAGCGTTTTTCGGTTGGCAACGGCATCTTGGATCGCTTGATCGGCGGGTGGCAGTTTGCGCCGCTCTTTACCTGGGCTACCGGCATCCCGATCGAAACCTACACCGGCTCTTGCGACGAATTTGGGGCGGGGAATATTCCGTGGTGCTCGGGCGCCGTACCCCTGGCCGGCGCTATGTCCGCTGGAACCACGCCGCACATGAACGTGCAAACGACGGATAACATCGGCTCCAACAACGACGTGAAAAACGGCGGCACCGGCGGCAACCTCTTCTCCAACCCCTCGGCTGTCTATAAGGAATACCGCGCCGCCCTGCTTGGGTTGGACACCAACTCCTACGACCTCGGGCCGTTCCACGGCCAGCATCGGTGGGATTTAAGTTTTGACCTCGCCAAGGACACGCGCATCACCGAGAGCCAGGGCATTACCATCTCGGCCCAGTTCCTCAATGCGTTCAATCACATGATGTACAACGATCCTTCGATGAACCTGCAAGGCCCTGGCGATTGGGGAACGCTGACCAGTCAGTACAACAATCCCCGCGTGATCGAGCTCGGGCTTCGCTATCACTTCTAGCGCACCGCTAGCTTGGCAGAGGGCCCCCGACCTTCGGGGGCCCGCCGCGGCGGCGGACACCAGAAACTTTCGAAGAGGCGGCCGCCTGCTAGCCGTTCAGCGCCAGGTTCAGCGGAGTTGACTCGAATTCAGTGTCCTGCGGTCGGCGGACCGGCCCGGGGGAATTGAACTTTGCCGATCCTCAGGAGCCTTCAGCCCACGATTAGCGGCAGCCAACTCGCATGGTACGGCGCGGTGGTGGCTACAGCAACGGCCGCCGTGCGGATCGTAGATTTTTTCCGCGACCGATCGAGAGTTAGGCTCACCGTCAAACCAAACATGCAGTTATGCAACGATCCGCGTTACAACGGGATGACTTTGACGATCCTGATGGCAGCGAACATCGGCAGGCGGCCGGTTACGATCACTGGCATGGGCGCTCGGCGCCTCTTTCCGGGCAAGGCTTTCGTTGCGACGGACATCAGCCCGCCCCTTCCGTTTGAGCTGACGGAAGGCAAGCTTGTGTGTGCATTGATCGACGAGGCTGGCTTAGACGCTGGGACACTGGAGGCATTCGAGGCGTGGGACGCGGCGGGCCGGACGTTCCGGCGCTGCGTTGCACCGCTAAGCAGCGGGTTTTGTCGCGCGTGAGGCGGTGGCGGGCGTGAGCCCGGCGTGCGGCCCGATTTATTCCTGCCGCCGCAAGCCGCCACACAGCGTTTTTCTGCGCATCGGAAGAGATTTTGGGAACGCGAAAAATGCGTTTGCCGAATTTCCAGGCGTGATCGCATTGGGCATAAATCGCGGCTGCGGGTGATTTTTGTTGTTCGCTTTTGCTTCTCTGCCAATCAATCAATGTGAACTGGCCAGTGGGCGTCCGCCAAGGTCAGTTCCCTGGCGCGAGAGAGCGCCCGAAAAAGCCAACAGGAACCAATGGGCCACTCCGACGCAGTTAACACCCGCAGCTATGGGCATGGGCAGGAAGACGCGAAGAGCCGCGCAATGGACGGGGCGGCCGGGTTGCTGCTTACTTAGGTGCCCAGCCGTCTCTTTGTGCTTGATTGATTCTGTCCTTGATAAACGATTCTGCTGCTTTTCGATCTGGAAAGGCGAATTTTTTCACCCGAGTTTTCCGCGATTTTAACGGGTCTCGGCTCAGCACATCGCCCTCAATTTCCTGAACCAAAAACCCTTGGTCCAACTCTGTCATCGTGATCTCCTGAAAGCTAGCCCCTTTGTGGAGGGCATACGCTTCGACTTCGCCGACCATGTTTCCTCCTCCAAGGGCTGATATACGTTAACGGAACAAAAGAGAACAGCGCCGGTTCTGACGCGATTGACCAATCCGTTAAATATCTTTGCATTGTGGACGCTTCGGTTGGTGAGGCGGCTGGGACTCGAACCCAGAACCCTTGCCTTAAAAGGGCAATGCTCTACCATTGAGCTACCGCCTCGGAACATCAGCGCGCAGGCCATTGGCCTGCCGGCGCCGGCAACTGCGCTGCCATCGAAGATCCGCCCTCGATATTTTCAGCCTACTACGACGTCGCGGCAAGCGGCAGGCCCACGGCCGGTTCGGGAGCGCCTAGGATTGCAGGCGGCGCTGCGGAGATACCCACAGCAGCGGCTGGCGGATGGGGAAATTGCGCAAGACCTCTTCCACGGTCGGATCGGGATTGAGACGCCGCCAGAGCGCCAGCCAACGAGATTGGCCGTACGCCAGACCGGCAAACAGCAAACTGGGCTGGCGCACCGGCCAATCGTCGAAATACATGACGTCGGGCGGATACGGCCAGGACCGTTTGTTTTCGATGTACGGCACCATGAACTCCATGCCGCGCCGCATGCCGCGCCCGTCTGGTAGCTGGAAGGCCCATAGGCCGGCGGACGCCGGCGCCGCGGCGACGCCGAACCCGTTCATGGAAAGAATCTGACAGGCGGCGGCCATCATGTCGAGATTGAAGAGCGAATAGCCGTAGGGCTTGGTGCGACGCAGTTCCAGGGGAAAACTCCCATTCGGCGCCATCTGATTGGGCACCAAGACGGTCTGGAAGCGATGTCCGCAGTACTTGAGCCAATCGCCGCGGCCGAGATAAGCGGCGAAGGCGGCCACCTGCACGACCCAGCACGTGCCGTGGTTGTTTTTTGCCTCGCGCTCCGCAATCCCATGCCCGCTGGTCGTCAGCCAAGTCGTGTAGTCGGTGAACCAGGCGCGCACGGCTCGATCCTCGCTCGCGGACAAAGCATGGCCCTCGCTCAGCAACTGCGCACTGCGCGCCACCTCGACCAGATGAATGGTGTCGATTATGCCGATGCTCCGGCCGTTGGCGATGCCATGAATCGCCTGCGCGTACTGCAAATTGGGGTTCATGCGCGTCGCCGGATCCACAAACCACGCGTGCAAGTGCCGCGCTACATGGCGCGCAAAACGCGCCTCGCCGGTAAGGCGCCAGGCTGCCGCCAGGGAGGCGGCTTGCACGCTGAACGCAATCAGCGCCCGGCGATGGGCCGTAAAATTGGCGGGGTTGGATTGCCCGTCGCGCCGGATGTAAGGGCCGTTCGGATCTCGCGGATTGGGCCACCAGTAGTCGCCTTCGGAGAAATAGTCGTTGCGGCCGCCTTCACCATCTTTCGCTCGCGGCGCGGGAAAGGCGGTAATCGTTACCGGCGCAAGCCGCAGGTAATGTTCCGCGGCAGCTAGCACACGGGGACGCTCGATCGCGCCAAGTTCCAACTCCTCGGCGGCACTTGCCGACGTAGAGGCCAGCGCTAGCGTCGGCTCGCCCCCGAGGCTTGCCAGCAGGGTTGCAGCGCCGCCAAGGCGGCAAAACTGGCGACGTGAGGCAAACAACACGAAAGGCATAATAGCGCGGCCAGATGCGGCCAGCCACGATCAAGCGGAAGTCGGGCGCGAGGCCGATGGGATAATCGGCGCGTGGCCTTATGCGTCACGATCTTGGCGGGCGGGGCCAGCCGGCGAATGGGCCGGGACAAGGCATTATTGCCATGGCGCGGCGGCACGATGGTCGAGGCCGTGTTGGCCGTTGCCCGCCAAGCCGGCGCGGAGGAAATCACTATTTCGGGTTCGCCCGAGCGGTACGGCTTTTTGGGTTTCAGTTGCATTCCTGACCGCTGGCCGGGTTGCGGGCCGCTTGGCGGGATCGCTAGCGTGCTGGCCGCCTCGGCGGCGCCGCGCCAGCTCATGCTGGGGTGTGACATGCCGCTCGTGCCGCCGGGACTATTGCGTTGGTTGTGGAACTTGGCGGGGCCGGAGGGAGGATGGGTGGTGCCGGCCCTGGAGCCTGGGCGGTTCGAGCCGCTGTGCGCCATCTATGATCGAGCGCTGCTGCCGGCGGTCGAGGCGGCGCTGGCGGCGGGCGAGTTCAAGATCGACCGCGCCTTAGCCGGCGCTCCGCGCCGCACGGTAGGCGCAGCCGAACTGGCCGCCGCCGGCTTCAGCGCCGCGGCCTTTCGCAACCTCAACCAGCCCGACGAGTACGATGCGGCCCGGCGGTCAGGATGAGCCGAGATGGATATCGCCGACGCCGGAATGGGCCGTGATCCGATAGGTTCCGCTTCCGCTGTAGTCCAGTGACTTGCCGACGAAGCCGCTCCCGTGTCCGAACGGCCCGCCCTCAATGTCGCCGACGCCGGTCGAGGCTTCGACGGTGCGGATGTCGGAGGCGTTCGCAATCGCGACTTTAATGTCGCCGACGCCCGTTTCCAGCCGCTGATCGCCGGCAATCTGGCCCACGCGAATGTCGCCGACTCCGAGGCTCACGCGCAGGGTTTCCCGCGCCGGAATGTCCAGCTCCACGTCGATCGAGCTGTTGTGGCCGTGGTTGTCGTCCGTGAAGTTGATCTCGGCTTGTTGTCCATGCACCTCGAATCGCAGGTGGATATTGGCGAGGGCGGCATCCTCCGAGCCGAACCAACTAGTCTTCGGCTTGACCCGGTAGTGCAGCTCGATGCGGCTCGATTGCGTGCTAGTAACGTGGACATCGCCTACCGGGACCGACACTTCGATCGAGCCGCCGCTGGCGAACGCGCGGCTATCGGCTCCGGTGCGCGGGATCGCCGCCGCGCTAACCGCCAGTCCCAGGACCGCGGCGAGGAGAGCCAAGGCAGACTTTGTGATCATGGTGGCCATCACCTCCAGCAAGATTTTACGCACGGTGGGCGGAGGAAGTTCCGCCCGGTCCTCTAAACTGGTGTTTGGGCAGTTTTCCCTCCACCACCGCGCCGGCGCCCTATTACCCGCTCATCGTCCAGCCCCCGCCTTACAGGCCGCGGCGGTGGACGCCGCTCTTGTTGCTGGGGCTGACCGTGATCAGCACCATGGTCATCGGCGCCCGCCTGGAGTTCAACTTCCGCCAAGGACTGCCCGCCTACCGGACCAATACCGACGTCTTCCCCTTCGTCTGGATCTGGCATCATCCACGCCTGCTGGCGTTGGGCATTCCCTTCAGCGCCGCGCTGCTCGGCATTTTGCTGGCGCATGAATTGGGCCATTACCTGGCCTGCCGCCATTACCGGCTGGAAGCTACCTGGCCGCATTTCCTGCCCGCGCCGACCCTGATCGGCACCTTGGGCGCCTTCATCATGATCCGCTCGCCGTTTCGCAACCGGCGCCAGCTCTTCGACGTGGGCGTGGCTGGACCGCTCGCCGGCTTCGTGGTGGCCATTCCGATTTTGTTGCTGGGATTGGCGCGCTCGCCGGTGCATATCGGCCATGCGGATGCAGCGCTGGAGTTTGGCTGGCCGCCGCTGATGGCGGCGCTGTCGCACCTGCTGCGGCCCGGCATAGCGCCCGCCGCCTTGGCGCTGAGCCCGCTGGCGCGCGCCGCCTGGGTGGGGCTGCTGGCCACGATGTTGAACCTGATCCCGAGCGGGCAGCTCGACGGCGGGCATATCCTCTACACGTTTTTCCCCGGCCTGCACAGCCGGGTTTCCTGGTCCATGGCGGCGCTAATGCTCTATATGGGCTGGCGCTATTGGAGCGGCTGGTACGTGTGGGCGGTGCTGCTCGTGGCCATGCGCGCCCGACATCCTTTCGTGCCGCGCGGCGAACCGGTGGGCGCGGTTCGAATAGCACTGGCCCTGGCAGCTCTGGCGATCTTGGCCGGCACGTTTATCGCCACGCCATTGGTTTTCTATTAGCCTAGTACCCATGAAATGTCCCTTTTGCGGCCACCCCGAGGATAAGGTGGTGGATTCACGCGAGAGCAAGGAAGGCGAGGCCATACGCCGGCGGCGCGAGTGCCTGGCCTGCGCGAAGCGCTTCACCACCTACGAGCGCATCGACGAGATCCCGTATATGGTGGTCAAGAAGGACGGCCGCCGAGAGAAGTTCGACCGGCAGAAGGTGCTCAATGGGCTGTTGCACGCCTCCGAGAAGCGGCCCATCCCCATGGGCCGGCTCGAAGCCATTGTCAACGAGGCGGAAAGCTTGGTCGTGGAGTCGCCGGACCGCGAGGCGCAGACCAGCCAGATCGGGGAACTGATCATGCGGCGGTTGCAACAACTCGACAAGGTCGCCTTCGTGCGCTTCGCCTCGGTCTATCGGGACTTCAAAGACCCGCGCGAGTTCATGGAGGAGCTGAAAAAGGCCGGCGTGCGGGATTAGGGGCGGGGCGGCGCCTATTGACAGTTTTGGTCCAAGGACGACGCGGAACGACGGCGCGGGGCGGCGACAACCTGTGCCAGGGGACAGGCCCAGCCCCCTGCGCAAATTTGATAAATTACAGAAAAGACGGGCTCTGGCGTTCGGCCAACGAAGTCGGGGGCGCGCGGCGCCGATCGGCGTCTCGATTGCAGGGTAAGAGGCGAAACCCGAGTTCGGATCACGGGGCGCGGGCTCCGATTTAGGCCGACGAGGGAACCAAGGAGACTGCCAAGATGATGAATCGCAAGAAGCGCTCGGAAGGTTTTTCGTTGATCGAACTGCTGATTGTGGTGACGATCATCCTGATCCTCGCCGCCATCGCCATTCCCAAGCTGCTGACCGTGAAGCAGCAAGCCAACTCCACCGCCGCCGTGGCCAACATGAAGTCGATGCAGAACGCTCTGACGGCGTTCGCCGCGCAGTACACCTCGGTGGGCTATCCGGCGACGCTAGCCGCGCTCGCCGGCCCAGCGGGTGCCGTGCCGTCGGCTACCGGCGCGGAGCTCGTCGATCTTTCGTTGGTTACCAACCCGAAGCAGGGCTACAACTTTAACTATCTGAACGACGGTACTACGCCATCCGCGCTATATGGATTGACTGCGGACCCGGCTTCAGCCGGTACTGGCACACGCTCCTTCTGTACGGACCAGAACGACGTGATCTATTACCAGGACGGGACGCCGTACGGTGCGCCGACCGTGAGCGCGAGCAACGTGTGCGCTGGGAAGGTCATCGGGCAATAACGAGTTAGGTCACTTCGTCTTGCGGCGGCGGGCGACCGGGCCCGCCGCCGTTTTTCTTTATGCGCGCACCGTAAAGCCGCATTCGCGACCGTGCGCGGCGGCGAAGTCAATCATGCGTGCGTCATAGGTAACGAGTGGACACCCGAGTTCGATGGCAGTCGCGATCAGCAAGCGATCGGCCGGATCGCGCGATTCGAAGCCGGAAATTGCGTGGGCGCGTGCGGCGGCGTTGGGCGTCAGCGGTGCCGCGGCGACCCCCGCTCGACCCAGAAAGCGCTCGACCCAGGCACTGGGGGCAACGTCAAGATCGAGGCGACCGCCATGCACCAGCGATGCGATCTCCCACGCCGAAATCGCGCTGAGAAGGATTGTGCCGCCCTCTTTCCGGCAACTTTCGATCAGGATTCGAGTTGGGTTGCGGAGGCGCACATCGCCGCGGTCGAGCCAGATGGCAATGTGAGTGTCAAGCAGCAGCTTGTCCACTAGCGGTCGATCTCACGGCCGGTCTCGGCATCGGGAACGACGTCCAGGGCGGACGCGAACGGGTCAACCCCTGGCCGATATCCCGCCGAGTCCGGGTGCGCCCCGAAAAGCGAGCCGGTACGCGCCTGGCGGTCCAGCAAGCAGCGCACCGCCTGAGCTACCGCTTCGGTCTTATTTCCGCCGGTGAGCTTGGCAGCCGCCTCTTCGATCAGCGCCACGACGTCTGGCCGGTTTATGGTGATAACGCTGGCCATGCCGCTATCCTATCATTATCGCCATAATGATTGTTCGCCACGCCGCGTCAGCCACGCCGCGAATTGGCGCGCCCAGCGCCGGTGGCGAGAACTAAGTGCTTTATTATCAGAGCGAAAATTCGGCAGGCGGCGTGCTCCATAAGGGGCGATGCAGCGCGTCTCCCAATCCCGGCGCGGCACGGCCGGCTTCAGTCTGATCGAATTGCTGATCGTCGTCACCATCATTTTGATCCTGGCGGCGATTGCCATTCCGAAGCTGATCGCGGTGAAGATGGTGGCGAATGAAGCGGCCACGGTGTCGAACATGCGCACCGTTGACAGCGCCGAAACCGCCTATGCCTCGCAATATCCCGCCATCGGCTTCAGCGCTTCGCTAGCAGTTCTCGGCGGGGCCGGTGTGACGCCGACTAGCGCCGCCGCCTTGCTGCTCGATTCGACGCTGGCGCGAGCGGTTCCCAAAAAGAGCGGCTACAAGCTAACTTACGCGCCAGCCGGCGGCGTACCGTGCGGCGACTATGCCCTCAATGCCGACGCCACGGCGCAGGACACCACGGGCGTGCGCCATTTCTTCACCGATGCCACGGGCGTAATTCGCTACAACGTGGGTGGTCCGGCCACAGCCAACAGCACTTCGCTAGGCCAATAGCGCGCAGCCAGGTGGATGGTGCCGAGCGCGGCACCTGACCTGGCGGCCGGAGCAAACCACCACGGCCTCCGCCTATACTGATCGCAAGTGCGATGGTTGCCGTCGAGTGCATTGATCTCAGCAAAGATTTTCCCCTCGGCTTCTGGCGCAAGCGGCCGGTTCGCGCGCTCGCGGCGCTAAACCTCTCGATCGCGGAGGGCGAGATTTTCGGCTTGCTCGGCCACAACGGTGCGGGCAAGACCACCACCATCAAACTGCTTCTGCGGCTCATCTTTCCTTCGCGGGGCACGGCACGCATTTTGGGTCTGCCGCTCGGCGCGCCCGGGCTGGCCGCGCAGATCGGTTACCTGCCGGAAAACCCCTACTTCTACGATTACTTGCGCTGCCGCGAACTGGTCGAGTACTACGCCGAACTGGCGGGGGTGCCCGCAGGCGAGCGCGGGGCGCGGGCGCGCGCGGCGCTCGAGCGGGTGGGCATGGGCGAGGCGATGGAGCGGCCGCTGCGCAAGTGCTCGAAGGGCATGGTGCAACGGGTGGGCCTGGCGCAAGCCATCGTCCACCGGCCGAAGCTGGCCATTCTCGACGAGCCCATGAGCGGGCTCGATCCCGCCGGCCGAGCCGAGGTGCGAGACCTGATTTTGGAGCTGCGCGGGCAGGGGACGACCGTGTTGTTCTCGACGCACATCTTGAGCGATGCCGAGCAGCTTTGCGATCGCGTCGCGGTGCTCAAGCGCGGACGGCTCGCGGCCGCCGGCACTCTGGACGAGCTCGGCGGCAATGACGGGACACAAGCCGAGATTGTTTATCGCGAGCGAGCCGGCAGCGGCCTGGGACTGATCCGGCGCGAGGTTATTGCGGCCGCCGATTTGTGGCCGAGACTCGAGGCGCTACGGGCGCGGCAGGCGCAGATCATTGCCGTGAACTCCGCGCGCCGCGGTTTGGAAGAACTGTTTCGGCCGGAAGCCGGTGAGCGCGCCGCCAGCCGGAGCGCGGGGCAGGGGAGTTGAGGATGTCGGCGGCCAGCGCCATTCTTTCCGTCAGCCGCAACGCTTACCGCGAGGCGATTCGAGATCGCATCCTTTTCAGCCTGGTGTTTTTCGCCGTGTTGATGGTGGGCGCGGCGGTGCTGTTCTCGCAGATGTCGTTCGGCATCGACGCCGGCGCGCTGATCAATTTCAGCCTGGCGGCGATCACGATGCTGGGCGTGATCATCGCCGTCTTCCTCGGCAATCAGCTTGTCGCCAAGGAAATCGAGCGGCGGACGCTTTACACGTTGCTGGCCCATCCGGTGCGGCGCACGCATTTTTTGATCGGCAAGTTCGCAGGCCTGGTGGAGACGCTGGTCGTCAATTGCGGATTGATGGGCGTGGCGCTGTTCTTGGCGCTGCTTTACGTGCTGCCGCGGCATGTGGCCGCGGGTGAATGGTCGCTGCTGGCGGCGCTGTATTTCATCTTGCTCGAACTGGCGGTGCTGACGGCTATTGCGCTCGTCTTTTCCTGCATTTCGTCGCCGGTGCTGGCGGCGGTGTTCACGCTGGCGCTGTTCGTGGTGGGCAGCTTCGATAGCGAGCTGCGAACGCTGGGGCAAAGTTCGCGGCAATGGATGGGCGGCCACTTGGCTATTTGGCTCTCTTACGTGTTGCCCAATTTCGGCAGCTTCAACATCGCGACCGCTGCCTCGCATTTTGCCCCCATCAGCTGGACGCTGGTGGGATTGAACACGGCCTACGCGGCCGTCTATTGCGGCGTCGCCCTGGCGATCGCCAGCGCGATTTTCGAGAACAAAGATCTGAAGTGAGGGGCAGGGTTGCCGGGGTGGCCAAAGCGAACCCAAGAGCCATTAAGATTTCCGCGGTGCTGATCGCCGTCTTATTGGCGACGGGAGCGGCCTTGCAGAGGGCGATTGCGCCGCGCACGCCGGAGTTTAGCGGCGCCGGCCCGGCGGTACCGTCGCGGGCGCTGGCGGAGCATCTCTTCCTGGGCTACAACGGCTTGGCCGCCGATATTTATTGGACAGAGGCGATCCAATACTTCGGCCAGCGGCGCATAGCGCAAAGCTGGGATTATCCCAAGCTGGCGCCGCTGTTGAATCTCGCCTACGATCTCGACCCGAATCTGATTTCGGCGGCGCAGTATGGGGCGTTTTTCTTGGCCGACGATCCGCCAGAGGCGGCGGGCCAGCCGCAAGCAGCAGTGGCTTTGCTGAAAAAGGCGATCCACGACCATCGGGACGATTGGCACCTGTATTTCAACCTGGGATTCGTTCAGGCATTGAACCTGCACGATCACAAGGCGGCGGCGGAGACGTTTTACGCCGGCTCGAAGGCGCCGAACGCCAATCCCGCGCTGGCCGTGCTCGCGGCCGACTATTTCGCCGACGTCAACGAAAAGGCGCTGGCGCGGGCACTGTGGACGGAGATGTATCACGATGCTCCCAACGCGCAACTGCGCGCCAACGCGCTCGATCACCTTCAGGCATTGCGCGCGGAAGCCGACCTGGCGAGCTTGAGCAAGGTAGCCGCTGCCTATCGCCAGCGCGCGGGCGCTTGGCCGTCGAGTTGGAGCGACCTGGTGCGCGCCGGGCTATTGCGCGACGTGCCGCGCGATCCGCAGGGGCGGGCGTATCGGCTATTGCCGGGCGGGCGCTTCGAATTAGACCCGGCAACGAAGATCCTGGCCCTGCGGCACGACCACTAAAGCCGCTTAGGCAGTCATTCGTATCTCAGCGCCACCATCGGATCTACGCGTGTCGCGCGCCGCGCGGGGATGTAGCACGCCAAGATTGACACCGCGACCAGTGCCAGCGAAACCAGCACAAAGGTAGCGGGATCTCGAGGGGCGACGCCGAAGAGAAAGCTAGCGAGGAAACTTGTGAGTGCCCAGGCTGCGGCGACACCTAGGGCCGTGCCGATCAAGGTGAGCCGCAGGCCTTGTCGCACAATCAGACCCAACACGTCGCGCCTTTCCGCGCCCAGGGCCATGCGAATGCCGATCTCGTGAGTACGATGGGCCACCGAGAATGCCATCACGCCATAAATTCCAACCACCGCCAGCGTGAGCGCGATGCCGGCGAAAATTCCCAGCAGAAGCACGTTAAACCGCCGCAGGGCAAGGGACTCCGACAGGGCTTGTTGGAGCGTAGCCACATGGTAGACCGGCTGATCGGGGTCGACGTCCCGGACCTGGGCGCGGATGGCGGAGACCATGCTGTCCGGGTCGGCGGCGGTGCGGACGGCGAGCTGCATGGATTTGTCCGGCGACTGAAGATAGGGCACGTAGATCTCGGCCTCCGCATCCCGGCTCAGCCCTTCGTGGTGGGTGTTTCCTACTACGCCAACCACGGTCAGATTGCTTTTAAAGAACGGGATCTGCTTGCCGACGGGATCCTCTGTCGGCCAAAGATGGCGCGCCAAAGCTTCATTCACCACCGCGACCTTCAGCGTCTGCTCGTCATCCTGGTCCGTAAACGTGCGCCCTTTCAGCAGGGGAATCCCGAGGGTATAAAAATAGGCGGGACTTACCGTGATCCGCGACATCATCACCGTTGTCGAGCTTGAGAGCGCAACATGTGGCAGAAGACGGCTGAGGGACATCACCAGGAAGGTTTGATAAGGACTGAGCGGCAGAGAATCAGCGAGCGCCGCCGAGCGTACGCCCGGTAAGGTCTCGACGCGGTTCAGAACCCGCGAGAAGAACTCCGACTTTTGCTGGGGCGTGGGATAACGCGAGTCCGTAAGGCTGAGATCCATGGTCAGGACGCGCTCCGGCACGAAGCCTGGGTTGACCTGGAGGAGGCGATAGAAGCTCTTGATGAGCAGGCCGGCACCGATCAACAGCACTAGCGCGAGGGAGAGCTCAGCCACGGCCAGCGCTCCTCGAAGCCACCCGCGGCGGCGACCGGAGCTCGCCACCTGAGCGCCCTCCTTTAGCTCTTCGGCAAGATCGCGGTGCGTGATGGTAATTGCTGGCGCAAGGCCGAACAGGATTCCAGTGAAAACCGAGGCCGCCAGCGCAAAAAACAGAACGTTGCCGTCCACCCTCGGCGCTGCCACCGCCAAAATGCCGCCTCCGGCGCCGGCCGGGATGAGGCGCGCGATGACCTTCACCCCCCAAGCGGCAAACAGTACTCCCGCCATGCCACCGGCCAGCGCCAACGTCAAACTCTCAACCAGGAGCTGCCGAACCAGCCGCCAGCGTCCGGCGCCAAGCGCGGCCCGCAGTCCAACCTCGCGCGTGCGTGCCGATGCTCGGGTGAGCATCAGATTGGCGACATTAGCGCACGCGATGAGCAACACCAGTCCCACCACGCCCAGAAGTGTCAACATTGCGGGACGCAGATTCCCCGCAAGGTGTTCGGCCAGGGGCATAACGATGAGCTCAGTCGCGGGCCTGATGGGACCGACCCTGAATTGAGCCGATTTTTCAGACTTTGGAGTTGCTTTGGTTGCCGCCTCCGGCGGTCCTGATTTCGCCACAGCGTTCCGAGCCGCACGTCCCGACGTTGCCATATGGTCCGGCGAGGACCCGCCTCCAGGTGCGAGCGGCGCCTCACCCGTCCGCGCGGCAACCTCCGGCGGCAATATGAATCGCCCTGGGCTTCTGGGTGGCATTTGCGGCGGGCCTGAAGTGGTGTAGCGGGACTGGCCACCGCGGCCGATGGGGCGCGGAGTTAGCATCGCAGGGCGTTGAGCGCCGCCGTCCCCGGCCAGCATAGGCCCGCCGGACGACTGCGCGCGTTTCCAGATTTCATCCAGGTCGGCTCGGGCGGCGGCGAGCGAGACGCCCGGCTTCAAACGGCCGATGATCCGAACCAGCCTTTGCGACTGGCTGCGAAGCTGCTCCTGGGCCTGGTTGAGAGCCAACGGCAAAAGGATTTGAGTGTCGGACTCCCCGGGGAAACGGAAGCTCGCCGGCATCACACCCACCACGGTGTAAGGCGCGGCGTCGAGGTCGACCGTCTGTCCCAGCACGTGAGGGTCGGAGCCAAAATACTGCCGCCAAAAGGGATACATCAGAACCGCTACGTGAGGTCCGTTCGGCCGGTCCTCATTCTTGGTGAAGGCCCGCCCGAGTTGTGGCTCCACGCCCAGAGTGGCGAAGAAACTGGCGCTTACGGACACACCATGAACCCGCGCCGGCTGGCCGCGGCCGGTGAGGTTGAAATCGTCGGATTGGCTAGGCGCGCCCTCTCGCAATGCACCCCGGTCGTAGGCGGCGATCCGGTCCAAAGTGTGGCTTTGATCTTTCCAGTCGACGTAGTCTCCGCCGTTGGCGATTTCGGCCTTGAGCGCGGGAATCGATTCGGCAATCCAAACCAGCCGGTCGCTGTGCGGATAGGGCAGCGGCCGCAGCACCACGGCGTTCACAACGCTGAAAATCGCGGTGTTGGCGCCAATGCCGAGGGCGAGCGTGATAATCGCGACGGTCGCAAAGCCGGGACTGCGGCGAAGCTGCCGGAGGCCATAGCGAAGGTCTTGCAGGAGCGTCTCGATCGTGTTCCATAGCCACATCTCCCGGCTACTTTCTTCGGCTAGGGTCACATTGCCGAATCGTCGCAACGCGGCGTTGTGAGCTTTGTCGGAGGGCATGCCGGATTCCAGGTTCTCGCGCTCTTCCATCTCGAGATGGGAGCGAATCTCAGCTTTGAGATCGTCTGCCAGCTTCGACCGATGAAGGAGAGCACGCAGTCTCGAAAGCTCGCGACGCCAGCTCATGGCCTTTCCTCGGATTCGGTTGGCCGCAGCACCGCAGTGATCGCCCGCACGAAGCGTTCCCAACGGGAGGTCTCGGCGACCAACTGACGTCGTCCCCTTGCCGTCAGGCGGTAATACTTGGCCCGCTGCTTGTTCTTGGAGACGCCCCACTCAGCGGTGATCCAGCCTTCCTGCTGCAGGCGCTGTAGTGCCGGATAGAGCGACCCGTGTTCCACCTTTAGGGTTTCCTCCGACATGCGCTCAATGGATTTGGCGATGCCGTGTCCGTGGATTGGACCCCAAAGCAGCGTGCGCAGGATCAGTATGTCCAGCGAGCCGTACACCAGTTCGATTCGGTCCGTGGATGATTGCCTAGCCATGCTAGAAGGCAATCTACCTCTGAGGTGGTAGATTGTCAACTAGAATGGCGGCACCCGCGCACAATTAACATTGGCCTCCAATTGTCTGCTTAGGGCGCCGCGGTCGTCGTCGTTTGGCCGTCGCCGGCCAGCTCGAAGACGGGCATGGGCTGGGAAAAGCCTTTGAATTGAAGCGGCGGCAAAGCGCGCAGCGGCAGGGCGCCGTCAAGTTCGGCGGCGACCGCTTCGCTCACCAGCACCTGGCCGGCGTTGGCGGCGGCGCACAAGCGCGCGGCCAAATTGACGGTGGCGCCGATGGCGGTGTAGTCGCGGCGATGTTCGCTGCCGATGCTGCCCACGACCACCTCGCCGACGTGCAAGCCCAGGCCGACGCGCGTGCCCGGCTCGTTTCGCAGCTCGGCGCCGAGCTGGCGGCTAATGGCTTGACTGGCGGCCAGGGCGCGCCGGCAGCGCTCCGGGCCGCTGAACCACGCCACCATGGCGTCGCCGACAAATTTATCGACGTCGCCGCCGTGTTCGCGCACCAAGCGCGCCTGCATGCCGAGGACGTGGTTCAGGGTGGTGATGACGGCCGCGGGATCGCGCTTTTCCGAGTAGGCGCTGAACCCGCGAATATCGGTAAAGAGCACGGCCAAGGTCTGGCGAGTGCTGGGCAAATCGGCGCCGGCGGATTGCCGGATCTGCTCGAAGGTGCTTTGCGAGAGAAATTTGGACATGGCGAAGCGCTCTTTCAAGCCGCGGGCCATGTCCAGGAAGGAGCGGCCCAGGACGCCAATTTCATCGCGCGCCTGCATGCGGGGATTAGCGGCCAGCCCCAGCATTTCGGCGGCATCGTAGTCGCCGCGTCCGAGAGCATGGGCGGCGCGCGCCAGCGAATTCAGCGGCCGGGCGATGGGGTGGGCGAAAAAGGCGCCGACGCCCGCACCCAAAAACAGCGCGCCGATGGCCAGCAGCGCCAGGTACTGCTCCAGCAAGCGGAATGGGCGCAGCTTGAGGCTGATGGATTCCATAAGCGCGGTGTGGAGATGCTCGGGGTTCTCCAGTTGGTCGGCGGCGTCGCGGATGGGGGCGTCGAGCAGCGCCCAGCGACCGCCCGGGCCGCTCAGCCGCATGCTCGTAGGCACGGCGGCCCGCCCTTCGATGGCGCGTACCAAGGCTTGCTTGAGCCCAGGCTCGCTGGCCGCCAAGACATGCACCTGCTTGCCATCCATGTGCCAGAACGCGGCCGCCGAGCCCGTCTGCCGCTCGATGGAGCGGGCGAAAGCATCGTTGACTTGGAATCCGATGGCCAGGGTGCCGAGCGGGCCGCGAGGACCGGGCACGGGCGCGGCGATGATCTCGTAGAAGGCGTGGTCGGGACCCTCCCAGTTGGTGATCTCGGCCGTTCCGGCGAGCGCCTGGCGCGTGTCGGCCACGCGCCAGCGCAGCGTGCCGGCGCGGCAGGGCGCCTGGCCGCGGCGGGCAAGCGCGAGAAGCGCGCCGTCGGGCCGCTGCAAGGCGACGTAATCGAAGGTGTCGGCGTGGCCGGCTTCGACGACGGCGCGGCGAATGAAACCGGCGGCATACGCGCAGGCGGCGGCGCCATCGCCGGTTTGGAAAAGCACGGCCACGCGCGGCTGCTCGGCATCGGCGAGCGTTTCGGCGGCATGCTCGCGCAGGTGGCTTGCCTCCATGGCGGTGAAGGCGGCTTGGCTGTCGGCCAATTCGTGGTCGATGTCTTGCCGCACCTCGCGCTGGGCGCGAATCCAGACCATGATCAGCATCGCCGCCGTGAGCAGTACCACCGCGGAGGCAATGATCACCGTCAACTTGGCGCGGATGCTTAAGTCCTGAAACCGGGCGCGCATGTTAGCGCGGCACGCGCTCGGTGGCGGAGCGAACGGCGGTGGCGTCGGAGCGGGAAGCGCGGGCGGCGCGGACATGGGCGCGCCAGGCCAGGGCCAACATGAAAATCCCGAAGGCGAGCAGGACGAGGCCCCAGATCAAGTCAATGTTGAGGCCGGTGCGAAGGTAGACGGCGGAGCGATGCAGCCATCCGAAGCCAGTGAGCAGCACGCCGATCGCGGTAAACATCAATCCGATGGGGGTGCGTAGATCCATGAGGCAAGCTCAACAAAATTGTAGCCGGGCGGGGGCTAGCGGAACCACCAATTCAGCACCAGCAGGATGACAATAACGCCGACGCCGAGATAGGCGGGGCGGCGAAACCAGGCGAGTTCCTCGTCGCGCTGGCGCGGCGTAAGCGAGCGCACCAGACCCACCAGTTCCTCCTCCGGACGTGGCGCGGTGGCCACGCTTACCGCGACCGTAACGAGGCAGCAAACGGCGAAGGCCCAAATCGCTCCCCAGAAATTTTGCGCCATGCTGCTGGAGTAGGTGTGCAGGTTGGCGATCCAGGCGCCCTTGCCTTCGGCGAAGGTCAGCGAATAGTGGCCGGCGGCGGCCAACATGCCGCTCAGCAAGCCCCAAAAAGCACCGTGGCCGGTCGAGCGCTTCCAGAACATGCCGAGAAGAAAGGTGGCGAACAGCGGCGCATTGACAAAGCCGAAGACCAACTGCATGTAGTCCATCAGATTGTCGAAGTGCGTGACCAGATAGGCGCCGCCCACGGAAAGCACGATGCCGACGATCGTGACCCAGCGGCCCATGGCCAAATAATGGGCGTCGGAAGCGTCGCGCTTGATGTAGCTCTGGTAGATGTCGTAGGTCCAGACGGAGTTGAAGGCGGTGACGTTGCCGGCCATGCCGGACATGAAGCTGGCCAGCAAAGCGGTCAAGCCCAGGCCGAGCATGCCGGTGGGGTAATAGCGCTGGATCATCAGCGGCAAGGCTTCGTTGTAGTTGATCAGGCCTTTTTGCAGCGGCCAATGCGCCGCCGGGATCAGCGCCAGGGCCAAGATGCCGGGCACGATCACGATGAAGGGAAACAGCATCTTCGGCACGGCGGCGATCAGCGGCGTGCGGCGGGCGGCGGCCATATTTTCGGCGGCCATGGCGCGCTGGACGACGAGGAAGTCGGTGCACCAATACCCGAACGAGAGCACGAAGCCCAAGCCCATCACCAGCCCGAACCATTCCACGCCCATGGGATTCGAACTCGGATGGGCCATGTTGCGCCATAGGTGCAGGTAGCCCTTATCGCCAAGCGTGGCGAGGCGGGCTTGCAGGCCCGGCCAGCCTCCGACTTGGCGCAGCCCCAGCCAGGTCAGCGGGGTGAAACCCAAGACGATGAGAAAGAACTGCAAGACCTCGTTGTAGATGGAGCTGGTCAAGCCGCCGCTGGCGGTATAGAGCAGCACGACCAGGGCCGAGAGCCAGATGCTGAGCGCGAAGCTCCAGCCCAACAAGTCGCGAAACAGGATCGCCATCGCGTACAGGCTGATGCCGCTCATCAGCAGCGTCATGACGGCGAAGGTGAGGGCGTTGAGGGCGCGCGTCTTTTCGTCGAAGCGCATGCGCAGGTATTCGGGCACGGAGCGGGCCTTGCTGCCGTAATAGAACGGCATCATGAACAAGGCGACGAAGATCATGGCCGGGACGGCGCCGATCCAGTAAAAATGGCTGGTCAGCATGCCGTACTTGGCGCCGCTGGCGGCCATGCCCATCATCTCCAGCGCCCCCAGATTGGCGGAGAGGAAGGCCAGGCCCGTGATCCAGCTCGGAATGCGGCGGCCGGAGAGGAAGAAATCCTCGCTCGTGCGAGTCTGCCGCTTGAGAGCCCAGCC
The DNA here is from genome assembly GCA_050746125.1 of Terriglobales bacterium. Classification (GTDB taxonomy): domain Bacteria; phylum Acidobacteriota; class Terriglobia; order Terriglobales; family SCQP01; genus JAJPKR01. The sequence continues at coordinate 73,902 of JBOGKX010000052.1, forward strand.
GATGCCGAGGACGAAAAGGCAGTACAGGCCGAGGATGATCTTGTCGAGCCAGCTGAGGGAGAGATGGAGGTTCATTGCCAGCAGAGCGCTGGAATCGCGCTCAGCTATCCTACCCGAACCGCGAGGGCCGATTGCTCCCGCGCGCGGCGGCGGGGATAGAGGGGAAACGCCTCCGCTAGCTGCAGCACTTGGCGGCGAATGTCGGCCAGCACGGTGGGTTCTTGGTGGTGGCGCAGGGCGCGGGCGATCCAGGCGCCGATCTGCCGCATTTCGGTTTCTTTCATGCCGCGGGTGGTGAGGGCGGGGGTACCGAGGCGAATGCCGCTGGGGTTCATCGGCGGGTTGACGTCGAAGGGGATGGCGTTTTTGTTGACGGTGATATTGGCGGCGTGCAAGGCATTCTCGGCATCGCGGCCGCGCACGCCGGCGGCGAAAACATCCACCAGCAGCAGGTGTGTGTCGGTGCCGCCGGAGATGACGCGGAGGCCCTCGGCGGCGAGCGTTGCCGCCAGAGCGCGAGCGTTGGCGACGATCTGGGCCGCGTAGGCGCGAAACTCCGGTTGCAGGGCCTCGCCCAGGCAGACCGCCTTCGCGGCGACGATATGGACGAGCGGCCCGCCCTGCAAGCCGGGGAAGACGGCCTTGTCCACGGCGGCCGCAAAATCGCGGCGGCAAAGCACCATGCCGGCGCGCGGACCGCGCAGGGTTTTGTGGGTAGTGGTGGTGACGATCTGCGCGTGATCGACGGGGTTGGGGTGGACGCCGCCGGCGACGAGGCCGGCGAAATGCGCCATATCCACGACCAGGACGGCGCCGACCTCGTCCGCGATGGCGCGCATGCGCGCGAAATCGATCACGCGCGGATAAGCGCTGCCGCCGCCCACGATCACCTTGGGCCGGTGTTCTCGCGCCAGGCGCGCCATTTCGTCGTAGTCGATGGTTTCGGTGGCGCGATCGACTTCGTACGCAACAATCTCGTAACTCTTGCCCGAAAAGTTGAGGGGATGGCCGTGAGTCAGGTGGCCCCCGTGCGCGAGACTGAGCCCCATGAGCTTATCGCCATGCTGCAAGACAGCGGCGTAGGCGGCGGCGTTGGCCTGCGAGCCGGAGTGCGGCTGAACGTTGGCGTGCTCGGCGCCGAACAGGCGGCAGGCACGCTCACGCGCCAGGTTCTCGACCTGATCGGCATTCTCGCAGCCGCCGTAATAGCGCTTGCCGGGATAGCCCTCGGCATATTTATTCGTGAACGTCGTGCCGGCCGCTTCCAGCACCGCTTCGCTGACGAAATTTTCCGAGGCGATCAATTCCAGGTGCTCGTGTTGGCGCACGGATTCGGCGGCGGCGGCGGCGGCCACTTCGGGATCGGCCTCGAGCAGGCTGGCTTGGCGGGGAGAAGCGGACATATTAGCATGATTCTACAGAAGACGTGGGCGAGCAACCGCGCGGACGCGGAGCGCGCTCGGCGTGTGCCAAAAATCCAAGAAACAGAATTACTGGGGGGAACCGAGCAAGGCAAAAAAAAACCGGAAGATCAGGGGGATCTGATCTTCCGGAGAGTGGTCGTTGCCCCGAAGGGCACGGTCAAGTGTGTGGATATTGGAAATGTAGCAGAAAAAATCTCCGTAAAACGGTATTTTTTTACCCATCCGCGCAATTTTTTGCAAGTCATTTGGTTCTAATAGTTTAGATGGACTTCTCCCGTTCTACTGCTCGGAATCGGAGACGATGATCTCCTCGAAAAGCCACTTGGGGGAAAGTGGCGAGGAGCGCAGGGCGACATCGACTCGTTGCAAACGCTCGATGCCGCTCATGAGGTAGGCGTTGGAACGGTTCTGCGCCAAGGCGAGGACGACGTCGGCGGCGAAACCCGGCGGCTTCAAACCCGGCGGGAGGGCTTCATAAAGCTGGCGGCGATCGCGAACGCGCTTTTCCCGCGCCAGCAGCGCCATCTTGAAAAACCGGCTGAGCTGCGCAACGAGGGGGATGGCGGCGGCATCACCCTCGGCCTCCCAGATGGCGGCCAGGGCTAGGAGCGCTGCTGGGCGTTGGCGGCGGGCCAATTGCCGCGCCAAGTCGAGAGCGGAACGCTGCCGCTGGCCGGCGACAAGAAGAGCCACGGCATCGGCGGTAATGGCGGGCGGCGTCGCGGGCGACGCAGGGCCATTCAGCCCGGCGTAATCGGCTAGCTTTGAAAGTTCGGAGGCGGCGAGGCCGAGGTCGGCATCCACTAGATCGACGAGCATCTGAGTAGCTTCCGGCTCGATCGTCCAGCCGCGCCGCGCAGCCCACGCGTTGATGAGATCGGCGGCGGTGGAGGCATCAACACGGGCGCAACGCACCACTTCGCAAAGGCGGCCAAGCGTGCTCTCGATGCGTTCGAGGCGGGATTTATCCTCGAACCCCATCTGGCGGGGATCGGCGGGCAAGACGAGGTGATCGGCGCTGAAGACCAAGGTGGCGAGCGGCGACGGGTCGGCGAGGTAGCGCTCGAGATTGGCGGGGAAGTCGCCGCCGGCGCGGGTGCCGCGGCCGAAGAGTTCCTTGACGTTGCGGATGAAGAAAACCTGGCGGCCGGCGAGGAGGGAAGGAGTGCGCGCTTGATCGAGGATATCGTCGAGAGAAGTTTCGCGCAGGTCGGCGGAAAGGACGGCGAACTCGCGGGTTTCGGGCGGAATGGCGGCGAGAATTTGCTCGCGAAAGCGGTCGCGAAAGAAGACCTCGTCGCCGAGCAGCAAGTAGGCGGGCGACGAGGAGACGGGGGGCAAGGCTAGAAGCGCTCCAGAATGGCCGAGACCACGTCAGCGGCGATGGTGCGGCTCAGGCGCTGATATGCCGCTGGATCTTCCTCGAAGAGCGCGGCGGCACTGGAACTGATCTGGTACTGGTCGTGGAAGACCAGGTCATCATTGCGATAGAGGTCCTTGCCGGTGAGCTGATCGACGAGCCAAACACGCATGTGCAAAGTGATTTCGACGGTGGTGGCGTGGCCGTTGGCGGGATCGAAGGTGACGGGTATCGAGTCGAGAGCCGTGACGACACCGCGCAGCACGGCATCGCTGCCGGCGATTTGGGGCTGCACGCGGTAGTGAGTGCGGCGCACGAGTTCAGTTACCAGCGCCGAGGTGATGGTTTGCGAGAGGCGCGGCACGCGGGTGCGGTTGACCAGGCCGGGGACGGCGATGACGTGGACGTTCGGGGGCAGGGAATTGACGTGATTGGCGAGACGGTAGCCGCAGGCGGCGGAGGCGGCCAAAACTGCGAGTACGAGCGGCCAGGCGGCGGACGGGCGAAGCCGGCTAGACGCGCGCATGGCGATGTTCCCAAGCCGCGGCGGCCAGGCGCAGCGCGGTCACGGCGCGCAGGCGCAGGTTGTCGAAGGCCAGGTGCAGCCAGACGGTTTGCGGATCGAGGGCGTCGGGCTGGAGAGCGCCGACTTGGATCTCGCTTTCGCCGGCGACACCGAGCACGTCGGGCTGTTCGGCAGGATCGCCGAGATAGCGCAAGGGGGCGGAGCGCAGGGCGCGAGCCAGATCTTCGGCATCCCAGGCGGAGGCGAAACGCAGCGCCAAGGCGATCACGTAGCCGTGAAAGAGCGGTGCTTGCAGCAACCTGATCGCGGGCAGGGGAAAGCGCGGCCCGCCCGCGGCGGGGAGGGCGAGCGCGCGCAGGTCGGCGGCGATGGCGCTTTGGATCTCGGACAGGCTGGGATGGACTTCCGGCGGCAACTCAGCCTTGACGTTATAGGCGATTTGCGCGCCGAACATCTCAGTCGGAATGGCGGAGAGGGCGAGCAGCTGGACGCTCTGCGTTTGCAGCTCGCTCAGGCCGGCCATCCCCCGCTCGCTGGCCGGCTCGACGACGACGGCGGCGGCGGTGAAATGGCCGAGCGGCGCGGCGGCGGCCAATACGGCGGCCAATGCGCGGGCGGCGGGATGCGGGACGCGCAAAACGCCGGGCGCGGCGGCGGCACCGGGCGGCGGGGCGACATCGAAGACAAGGGCGCCGCGGGCCGCGGAGGCGG
>JBOGKX010000053.1:0-3888 GCA_050746125.1 Terriglobales bacterium
CGCCGACACTGGAAAAGGCGCTCCAGACCGTTCGTGGGCAGCACTCGGAGTTTCCACACGGCCCCCCTCCCCGCGTTGGACCGGGCCGGCCGCCCGAAAGGTTGCACGCCACGGGCGAGTCACCGGCCGGTCACCGTGCCCTCACCGACGGCTCGCGCGCACGGCGCCCCCTCACGCCGCGACATCTTGCATGGCGCTATATAGGCCGTGCTACTATAGCGCTATGACGATCACAAATGCTCCCACAGATGACCTGATCCGCCAAGCGATGCGCGCCGCCGGCCGGCGCGGCGCCGAAAAGCGATGGAGCGCCGCGACTCCAGGACAGCGCGCGGCCCAAGGCGCGATGCTAGCGAAGTCCAGAAAGCGCTCTAAGAGGCTGAAAACAAAGGCGATAAAAAATAGTTGAGATTAGCGCATTTTTCTCTTGACACGGCGTATATAGCGCTATATAGTGAGTGCAAGTTGCTGGGAGGCAGCCAATATGACCACTGGCCAATCAACTCACTTCATTATCACTTGGAACCGCAACCTATTCCCGGCACAGCTCGCCGAGCTCGAAAAACGCGTCCGCGCAGTTGCGCCCGAAGCATGGGTAGTGCAGGCGGTGCCCGGCCTCAACCATGCTGGCTTCGTCGCGATCTTGGAGCCGGTGAGCGCCAGCACGCGGCTCGCCGTGTACCGCGTGGCCAACGATTATCTCGGCTACCTCACTGCGCAGCGTGCCGCCAAGGCCGCCAAGAAAGCCGCCGAAGCGGCAAAGCGCGGCGGCTACGCGCGCGACCACAATGGCGCCATCGTGTGGCTCTGACCGAGGTTCCGCTGCCGTGCCTCCCGGCGCGTAGACGCTCTACAGCACGGCGGCGGCGTCAGGCCCACGATACGGGCCGGTAATGTGGCGAGCCGGTCCCAAGCCCGGCACGGCGTATAGCCGGACACAGAGGGGTGCTGCTGGGAGGCGGCCAACATGACGATATCGAAAGCCACAAACATCCACCGGGAAGAAACGGGCTGGTTTGGCTCGCTGCCACCCGGCTGGAAATCGGCCCGCGATCCTATGGGCGTCCAACACGAATTGTGCGAGGATACCCGCGAGAAACTGCTGCGCGAAATCCGCAACGCAATCCGATGCGATTGCGCCGATTGCGTTGCCGCACTCAAGCGGCACACCTAAGACACATTTCTCTTGCCGCTGAGGAGGCGGCCAACAATGGCTGACAAGTTTACGAGGCAACGGAGGCGGAGCTAGTCGAGCTTGGCTACCTCTAACCGACGGGCCACATTTTCACCCCCCGCCGCCGGGCTAAAGGCGGCATGCCGCTGGGAGGCGGCAAATATGACAGCGAAGCTCCTCGAAACTACACGCGAAATCTGCGCCAGGCTCGGGCTCGGCGTGCCCGATCGCGGCGACTTGTTGATGCTAGCCGAGCTAGTCCGCAACCGCGTCGGCGATACGGAGATAGAGCGGTATGCCTCTGGAGGCGACCGGCGCCCTTGGGCTCTCTACCTCGAGACGGTCGCCACGGTTCGCGCTCGGCAGCCGGACTGGACACCCGTCGCCTGGCGCGAGTGGTGCGCGGGGGTGCAGATAGACCCAGCCACGGCCTGTGACAGCCGCGATTTGCTCGCATTGTGCATGGAGGTCACCGATTTGTCGGGCCGCACTCGGCAGATCACGAGGCTGAGGCAGGCCGCCGGTGACGATTGGATCGAGGTCGCACCGCGCGTCTCGCTCGCCGAGCAGCTCGGCGAGGAGTGGTGGGAAGTCTGACCGACGAGTTTCCGCCGCCGGGCCTCCCGCCCAGGTCAGGGTGACCAGCACGGCGGCGGTCAGACCCTCGCCCATGCGACGGTCAGATGCGCTTTCAGTTGCCGGCGCGCGACCGCCCGGCAACGCGCACGCCCAGCGCCCGCAAAATGTCGGCTTCGCTGATCTCGCCCACCAGCGCGCGTAGCAGCCGCGCCTGCACCTGCCTCTGCCCTTCGAGGCCCAGCGAGAGGTAGAGTTTTTTCCGGTGGGCCTTCACCGTGTTGAGCTCGGCCTCCATGGCGCTGGCCGTCTCCTTCTCGGTGTGTCCCCGCGCCAAATGGATCAACACCGCCAATCGCCGCGGCCCCATCGTCGTCACCGCGCCGGTGAGAGTCTCCGTCTCGCCGCTGGTGGTCACCGCCACGTCACGTCCCCCCCCGGCGCCGCCGCCGTCGCCACCAAATCAGCAGCCTCCCAGCCGGCCGCGACCGCGGCCGCAATCACCGCCGCCCGCGCTTGGGGCGCCGGCCTGCCCCACCAACGCAGCGTCAGCCGCTCGTCCGCTGCCGCCTCCGCTGCGCCAACCAGGTCGAGCGAGCGCCACAGCCGCGGCGGCAGCATGCGCCTGGCTGCAGCCATCGCGCGCTCCGCGGCCTCGCGCGCGCGCGGCGTCGCGTGCCACCCCGCCGGCCATGGCGTCAGCGCCCACGTGCGCCGCAGTTCGGCATCGGCGAAGCGCCGCTCGGTGGCGGCGCGCTCCTCGGCCGTCCCCTCGGCGCGTGCCGTCGTGGCGGTCGCCGCGGCCGCCGGCTCGGTCACGCGCCGGTACCGATCGAGCGGCCCCGAGCGATAGTCGGCGAGCGAGCCCGCGAATTGCGCCGGCGCCTCCGACCGCGGCCGGTCGTCGCTCGCGAAGCGGTGCCGCACGCACGCCTCCCAGTCGGCCACGCTCCAGGTCGGCGCGGCCGCCAGCGCCTCCGCCAGCCGACGCGCCGCCCGCCCGTCCCACGGACATGCCGTGCCGTTCGCGCGCGCGTAGGCCGCGAGGATCGCCGCCCGCACCGGCCCATGCCGCGCGTCGGCCGGCCTGGTCACCGTCCCATCACCCGCGCGTCTCGCTGCGGCGGCCCGGCCCGTGTGCTGCTCATGGCGGGGCGGCGGCGCCGCGGCGGCATGGCTCGACTGGCCAGCGGTCGCTGCGGCTGCGATGGCGAGCGTGGGGGAAATTCTCTCCCCCGCCAGCGCCGCGACAGCGGCGGCGGCGAAGGGTAGTTCTTCTTCCTTCTTCCTTCTTCCTTCTCTCTCCTTATGAGCCGAGTCTGGTAGACTCAAACTGAGTCTGGTAGACTCGCTCCGAGTCTGGTAGACTCGCTTCCCGCGCCGGCGCGCCCGGCCCTGAGTCTGGTGGACTCGCCAGCGCCCGGCCCGCGCCAGGCTCGCCACCCGGCCCATCCCAGCGCTCGATGCGGAAGCGCCCGTCCCCCAGCGCCGCCAGATACCGCGGCTGCAGTGCCCGCAGCGCCCGCGCCGCCTGCGACTGCGACATCCCGCAACCCGTCGCCAGCTCGCGCGTCGCGGCCTCGACCTCGCCCGCCTGCTCGCCCACCGCCCGCGCCCGCAAGTGCAGCCACAGGTACGCGGCCGCCTGGTACGGCCCCATCGCCGCCAAATGGTCCAGCAGCCCGCGCCGGATGCGGCAATACCCCGGCCTCACGCCTCCGCCTCCGCTTCCAGCAGCAGCTCCACCGCCCGGCGCTTGCGCCCGAGCGGCACGTTGCTCCAGTCGGTGCTGGCAAGGTAGTGGTCAATCAGCCGCTCCTCCACCGTCAGCCGCGCCGGCGTCGGCTGCTCCTCCCAGCGCTGCGGCTCCGCCAGTGCCGACGGCGCCGGCACGTCTGCGGGCTCGCCCGTGCGCCGCGCCTCGAGCCACGCCATGAGCTCGGCGCTAGGACGCTTGCGCCTGAAATAGCGCCACGCCTCCCAGCAGCGACGGCACACCCGCAGTCGAACGCGCTCGGCGAACTCGCCGTGCACCTCGCCGCCGCATCCGCGGCAACTCTGGGCCGGCGTCGGCCCCAGCGCTCCCGGTGCAGCCGCGCGCTCGGGCTCAGGCGCCGCTACCGGCGGCGGTGCTGGCG
>JBOGKX010000054.1:0-4075 GCA_050746125.1 Terriglobales bacterium
GTTTTGGCCCCCTAAGACCAAAGTGTCACTGACATCTTGGGCTTAATGGAGCGAAACATCCCCGGCATCCCCGGCATCCCCGGCAGGGCGTGGGAGCCCAGTAACGCGCCAGCGCGCGACGCCCTTACGATCAATAGCGCAGTCGAGCATCCGCTCACCGACGACTCGCCGCCTGAATCGGCGCAGCGCATACCCGACCCTCGTTGGGCTGGGGGCCCTGCCTGCCTGGTTATCGACGAGTCCGTCGATGGCGTCTCGGAGGCCCTCGAATCCGTCCGGAGGCGCCAGCCCGCGGAGGCGCTCCTGGGTATAGAGCGCCCCTGTGATAGCCCGGGCGGACTGCCCCACGCCCGTCGGGTCTTGCCGATGGCGCGCACGCCCTGGACGCCCGCCGCTCTCAGAGCGCGATGGCGCCGGACGTACGCGGAGCGCGATGCGCAGCCTGGCGGTAGGTCGCGCTGCGAGTAGAGCGCTGACGATTCGGCCGCCACGAAATACGAGCGGAGGAGGCGTAGCGCGTCGAGGACCTCGATGTCGGTCGGTGGGCTCATCGCGGCCTCGTCGCCGCCCCTCGCAAGCACGCCTCCGGTAGATCGACGGCGAGACGCGCGGCGACAGACGCGAGCGCGGCATCGACACAGCGTCCAGCGGCGCCGCGGACGGGCAGGCCAGCGAGGCGGCGGATCACGGAGCGCGGGTCCGCTCCCGACGCGCGGACGACCTCAGATACCAACTCCTCGGTGATAGATCTCATGCCCCGAGTGTGAGTCCGGCGCACCGCGTCGTCTAGGCTTTATGCACGATGCTATATCGAATAGTAACAAATCGATTTGTTACTTTTGTAGTCGCTTTCGGCGTTGCGCGCGGGATGACCGCGGGGCGCTACAGGCACGTGCCAAGACCGCTTGGCTGGTCGGTGTCGCTGATACGGCCCATGCACGGTGCCCCCGCAGGACACGGCACGTCTGGCGCGATCGGTGGATACTGGCCCACGTTGCCGCGCGCGCCCGTGCATAAATGATCGGTGACCGTCGACCACCCCGACGGGTCGACGCCGTAGTTGATCTCGTCGTCCATCGGTACGCCGCTGCACGTGTAGATCCTAGGCGGCAGCGATGGCGATATGATCACCTTGCATCGGACTAGGATGCCCGCATCAGACGCATCGTCGGTAGCCGCCGCGTCGTTCTGCGGCCGGCCTGCATCGGCAGGCGCTACTGCCGCGTCCTGCGCTGGCGTGGTGCCTATATCGGCCGCTGCTTCGATCTGCGTCGGGACATCGCGCGCCTGGCGTGGTCCCGCGTCCTGCACCATGCCTGCTGCGGTCGCTGCGTGCGCGCCGGTCAGCGACGTGCTGTCAGCGCCCGAACACCCCGTCGCCAGCAGCGCCAGCAGCGCCAGCGCGCAAACCAGCCCACGTCCGCGCATGTAGCCCAAATTTAGCGTTGTCGTCATTTTAACCATCATCCGTTACGCACTCTGGCGTGCGCCGTCGCAGCATATTCGATCGTCACGTACGTCCCTCTCCGCTTGCCAGCCCCTTGCGCGTATCGCCAAATCACGTCATCGCTACCGTCGTCGACATGCAGTGCATCCGCGATCCCGTCGCGGACCGCTTTCATCGCGGCGCGCATATTGTCGTCGTCGAGCCGGCGAGACGAGAACCGCGTCAGCGTCACCGTCGCCCTCACTGCCCGGCATATGTCCAGCACTACCCCCCACCTATGCGCCGCATAAATAGTGCACTGCCACGCCGACATCCTCTGCCTGCGCGCGCGTTTTGCCCTGGTCGCCCAATGGTCGCGGCGATTCGCCTCGGATACTGTCTGTATCGGTACCTCGAACTCGAGCAGCATCATGAGTCCGCCGGCTCACATGGCGCGACGTGCTTCGCGGTGTTGCGCCCGCACAGCGCGCAAATGCGCCCTGGTGGCGACCTAGGCAACAGCGCGCGATCGATCATCCATCCGGGACGCGGGGTTCGGTCATTTTTTGCGGCGATCCCATATGGCGATCCGGGTCCGCGCACGCCTTTCATTCCTATCGCGCTCATTCGTCCAGCCCATATCGCACACTATCCGCCCGACGCTGATCGGCAATACAACGCAGGATCTCCGCGGTAATGGCAGCCAATGCCGCCCGCGTCGCCGCCTTAGTCGCCGTCTTCGTCGCCGCCTTCGTCGCCGCCCGCGCCTTCATGCCGACACCCCACACCGCACGATCGCCGCGCGCTCGAACACTCGCCTCGCAAATCCATCACCATACTGATTGGTCATTTGGTCCTCCGACAGCCAGGTCGTTATCCACGTCGATGCGCCTCGCTCGTAGCGAGAAAATAGAACCTCCGCGACGTCATCCCATTGCGCCGTGCGCTGCGACTCGCCGAGTTCGTCGAGCACCAGCAGGTCCGCGCGCTCGGCCTCCGCTAGCGCCGGCGGCTGCCCCGCGCCGAGGGCATGATATCTACTCGCCACGGCGAGCGATGCCGCGCGCGCCCACACGATTCGCCCGCCGCCGCGCTGCGTAGCCCACTCGCGCGCCGCAGCCGCGGCCAGCGTCGATTTGCCCATACCGCTGCCACCCGTCCACACCGCAGCCACTGCGCTCGACGCGGCCACGCTGTCTCGGATGGCGATGGGGGACCGGACGCGCGACATCAGCGCAGCGTCGTGCAGCGACAGGCCGTATCGCGCTGGCAGTGCCGCGCACGCTATGCGCACGCGGTCCCGCGTCAGCGCCGCCGCCGCGAGCTCGCGGCGCGACGCCTCTGCGGCCAGTCGCTCGGGGTTCGGCTGCGGAATCAGCCGCAGCCAGTCAATCGGCGCCACCGTATCGGGCGCTGCTACCTCGATCGCGTCTGCTGGATTCATTTTTCTACCGCGCCTGTGCCCGACTGCCAGGCCCGCACGATGGGTGCATCCTGCACGTGTATCGCCTCACCAGCTCTCTCACCGCCTGTGCCCGACTGCCAGGTCCGTCCTGTTGATGGGGGTCGTTGCAGCATCGGTACCGTGCGCGGCGTTCCCTGAGCCATCCTGACGCGACTACGGTCGTATTTGCGCTCGCGCGCGCACCAGGTCTGCCACCAGCCCTCCACCGGGATGATCTGACCCGTGTAGCGGCCAGCGAACGCCAGCCACGCATCATCGATGTCCAGACCGCGTAGCCCGATCAGCTCTGCCGCCGCGCGCAGATCTGGCGGCAGTGGATCGGATGGCGATACCGCGCGTGACGACGGTTTCCGTGACGGTCTCCGTGACGGTCTCCGTGACGGTCCGTGACGGTCTCCGTGACGGTCCGTGACGGACCGTGACGCAGGCGGTACGTCCGCGCCCGCTCCGCGTCCGTCCGCGCCAGCTCCGCGTCCGCTCCGCGTCCCTCCGCGCCCGTCCCGATGTCGTCGCTGTCCACGCCGGACCACAACGCCTCGGCGACGATCGATAGGATACGGGGGTCGTCCGAGATTGCGCGGATCGCGACCAATGCCACGCGATAGGCCTGCGCGATCACGGCGCCGTCCTCGGGCAGGCCTCGATGAGCCACGCAAACGCATCCTCGTGCGACGCAAATGCGCGCGTCGCGAGCGACGCGAACAGCGATCTATTGCTATTCCCGGATACGATCACCTCGCGCCCGACCTCGTGGCCGCGGGATCGCGCGCACGCGAGCCCGTATTCCACCCAGCACCCTATGCTCGTACGCCCTGGGATCACGAGCCAAAATATCTCTGCGCGCGCGCCCTCGTCGCACAGTCGCGCGATAGTGCGGCGATCAGCGACGGACAGATCGCATTCGCGCTGACCGACCTCGCGCGCACCGCGCACAGTGGACATCCAATCGTACGTGATATCCCACGTCGTCTCCGCGCGGATGCGATCCCGCCAGTGCTCGCATATTTCGAGCTCGGCGCCAGCGCCAGCAATGTACAGTGTCCTGGTCATCTGGACACAGATGCGACCGCGCGCGCCGCGGCCTCGATCCGACGATCGCGGTCCGATATGCGCCACGAATCCGCGCGCACGACGCCATCCGTCCATCGTTCGATCGCAACGCGGAACGCCGGGGCCGGAATCGC
>JBOGKX010000055.1:0-1980 GCA_050746125.1 Terriglobales bacterium
TCATCCCGGCGCTTACCAGCGACGGCGTCCGCGGCATGAACCGCAACGCTGATCGCCGGCTTAACACGGTCGCCCACGTGCAAGCATGCCTCGCCCGAATCGAGGCCTGCATCAAGGCGATCCGCCGCGAGCGGACGCGTAAGCTGTAGCGAGGCGCGGTCGCGCCGCCTGGGTTGACCGCGGCGCGAAGCGACGCCCAGGTACCGCACGCCGCGGGCCGTAAGTAGGCGGTCCGCGGCGCACGCCGTACATCTTCGGGTCAGCTCTTGACACGACCGTTTACAATGATCGGCTGCGGGGCCAAACAGAAGGAGAGGACCATGGGCAAGGAGATCGTGAAGGCGCGCGTCGTGACGCAGGTACCAGTGCCGCTTTCGAAGCAGCTCGACATCGCCAATCGCGAGCACCGCAAGGCAAACCTTTGCGCCTCGGACGCCATCGACCACGCCGTCCGTGCCGGCAACGCGCTCGCGAAGGCCCGCGATATGTGCGAGGCGGGCGAATGGGGCGCGCACCTGGCCGCGGAGTTCCACGGGTCGCAACGCACGGCACAGAAGTATATGCGGCTGGCGCGGCATTGGAAGCTCCTTAGGGAGAGCGGGGCCGCGGGCCAACTGGCGTCGCAAAGCGATGCGGCAAAAGCGCTTACGTCAATGCTGCGGGGGGGACGCCAACACCCCCCATATGAGCGGAACGAAAAACACGCGCCGCGCGCGCGGCGCGTCCGCCAAAACGGCGATGTCGCTGGTGGCGCAGGCGGCGAACCTCCTGGCGCGCATCGAACGCGAGCTCAACGGCCTCCAACCGTCGTACGTGATGCGGCAGGCGATCAAGACGGTCAACGACGGCCGCTCCGAAATTGAGCGCTGGCTGGCGGCAGCGGAGGCGCCGACGTCCGCAAAGACGCTACCGCAGGACGCGACGATCACGGGTCCGGAAGGAACGTTCCCAATCGATACGCCGGACGACTGACCGCGGCGTCAACACGCGGCACTGAAACAACCGGGGCGCAACAAGGAGCGAATGATGCAGTTGCTTGATGAGCAAGGAAGGGCCCTCGCCCACGCGCTATTACGCGCGCCGCAAGTGATTGAGGAAATCGCCGCGGAGGCCGGCGGCGACGAGGTTGCGCTCGCGGAGCTGACCGCCGTGGCGTGGCTGTTCGCGAAGCTGGCGCTTGAGCTGGAGCTACACTTGGCAACGACTCGAGCCACCGCCGCCGAGCCGCCGTCCCGGGAGAGCGAAGCGTTCGCGGATGAGGATGTCATTGCCGAAACGCGCTTCCACCTCGGCCCACATTCCCCGGCCGTCCATGCGTGACGGACCGCGCGCCGTGGGCGCGCGCCGCCGGTCGCTGCTACGCCGCCTGGCGAACGCCGCCAATCTGCGCCACAGGGCGGCCAAAGCGTCCGCCGGCTCCGCCGTTACGCACGCGGTCGCGGCAGGAAATGCGCTCGCCAGAGCACGCGACCTTTGCGACGACGGCGAATGGGCGCGCTGGGTGCGGCGGAACTTCGAGGCGTCCCTCCGCACAGCGCAGCGCTACGTCCGCCTCGCGCGGAACTGGCCACGCATTGACAGCGACGCGACACGCGTGTCGCCTGCGTCCCAAGCCGAAGCAGCCCGTGCGATCCGGCGAGCGCTCTTCGACAGCGAGCGCCAAAAAGCAAACGAACAGATCGCCGAGCCAGCAGCCGGCGTGCCCGGAACGCGCGCCGCACCTCAGTCCGACCCGATCGCGGCGCCACCGCACACTCAACCGCCCCGGGTCGCGGCGCTCGCAGTCTCGGGCCTGGACCGGCTCGCCGCGTCGCTCAGGGAGGCCATAAACCCCGGCGACGCGGCGGCCGCGTACATCGTCACGCGCATCGAGCTGCTCAGCGCCGACATCCGCCTCGATGTATACGAGGGCGGGGCGGCCGAAGCGCGCGGCCAAATGGTCTATTTCGCGGAGGCGATGGGCACCGACCGCGTCAAGAT
>JBOGKX010000056.1:0-1519 GCA_050746125.1 Terriglobales bacterium
CTGAAACGTTGCGGAGATCGAGGTTGCCAGTATGTTGCTATACGTTGCAAGAGCCTGTTCAGCGGCTTAGTAGCTGAAACAGTATCGTGAGCGTAGCTTGCGGTTCAAAATCGCAACGTTGCAAGAGCCTGTTCAGCGGCTTAGTAGCTGAAACATGTCTCCGCCCCAGCGCGCCGGAGGCGTTGGGCCGGTTGCAAGAGCCTGTTCAGCGGCTTAGTAGCTGAAACACAACTGGACGGCGCGCCAACTGATCCAGTGGCTTGGGTTGCAAGAGCCTGTTCAGCGGCTTAGTAGCTGAAACGTGGTCCTTTTTGCGCTTCGCCGGATTTGACACAAGTTGCAAGAGCCTGTTCAGCGGCTTAGTAGCTGAAACGCGTTCCAGTGACGTTCTGGTCGCCAAATGGCTTGAGTTGCAAGAGCCTGTTCAGCGGCTTAGTAGCTGAAACTTGGCAGCCGCGCCTCCATCCGAAACCACCGCGCCTGTTGCAAGAGCCTGTTCAGCGGCTTAGTAGCTGAAACAAGGCAGGAAGGACCAACTGGCCGCCGAGCCATTATTGTTGCAAGAGCCTGTTCAGCGGCTTAGTAGCTGAAACGTCGCACAGTTCGTCGGCCACCTGCACGCGCTTGAGAGTTGCAAGAGCCTGTTCAGCGGCTTAGTAGCTGAAACTAGTGGATGTGCTCTGCGTCCAAGTCTTAATGAGAGTTGCAAGAGCCTGTTCAGCGGCTTAGTAGCTGAAACATTGGTCAATGGATTGCAAGGTGAATCGTGTGAAGTTGCAAGAGCCTGTTCAGCGGCTTAGTAGCTGAAACTCCACCCATCCGGCGTAGCATGGCGGAGGAATCGTTGTTGCAAGAGCCTGTTCAGCGGCTTAGTAGCTGAAACGGAGGAGACCCATGACAACCATTGACACCGCTGCCGGTTGCAAGAGCCTGTTCAGCGGCTTAGTAGCTGAAACATATGCGAAACCAGACCACCGCGGCCAGCACACAGCCAGTTGCAAGAGCCTGTTCAGCGGCTTAGTAGCTGAAACATAGCTCGATAGTGAACGTTCCATCGCTGGCGCTCACGTTGCAAGAGCCTGTTCAGCGGCTTAGTAGCTGAAACGGCTTGTCCGTCTTCTTGCGCGGAACCGAGTTCAGCAGTTGCAAGAGCCTGTTCAGCGGCTTAGTAGCTGAAACATAGAGCACCGCTCCCAACCGCAAACATGCGACCGGTTGCAAGAGCCTGTTCAGCGGCTTAGTAGCTGAAACTCGATATCAAGGCCAGGCGCAAGTCGCAGTGGGACGGGTTGCAAGAGCCTGTTCAGCGGCTTAGTAGCTGAAACGTTCGCTATCGGCGCGGAGCGAGGGGTGAGTTTTTGTTGCAAGAGCCTGTTCAGCGGCTTATTCTAACTCGCTATCAAGATGAGACTAATAATGCTACAATTGTTGCATGTCAAGACCGCGACAAATCGATTGGAAACTCGTCTCGAAAGCGCAAGCCATGGTTCTCAAAACCACCGACCTCCGGCAACTGAAG
>JBOGKX010000057.1:0-38316 GCA_050746125.1 Terriglobales bacterium
CCGCCAAGCGGCGCATCAGTTCGTCGAAGATGGCTCGCCAGCGCTCCGGCACCGACTGCCGGTTGCTGCGGTAGGCGGCATATAACTCTTCCGCATAGCCTTCATTGGGGCCAAGCGACTCAAGAAAGGCATGGATCTGCGGGTCCGGATCAATCGAGGAGGGCACGCTGTTTCGCTCTCCCCCTCAGTATAGCAATGGCCTCTCGGCCTCGCCCGGCGCCTTGCGTGCGCTTTTGGGTACCAGCCGGCGCAACTATTCCCTCCGCCTGTGGTTTGTACGTCCATGGGGCCTTGGAGCAGGCGCCAACGGAGGGGACCATGAGGCGAAATTTGATAGCGAGTTGGAGCTTAGCTCTGATGATGTTTGCTCTCGTCGCTGCGCCGGCGCGGCCGGCAGCGGCGCAGGTCGCGGTGGGCCTTGCGGTGCGTTTCGGCCCGCCGCCCTTGCGCGCGTACGCCCAGCCGTTTTGCCCCGCCCCGGGCTATCTCTGGGTGCCGGGCTATTGGGCATGGAATGGCGAGGAATACGTATGGGTGCCTGGCATGTGGATGCAACCCCCTGCGCCCGGCCTGCTCTGGACGCCTGGATACTGGGGTTGGCGAGCGGGGTTCTACGACTGGCATCCCGGCTATTGGGGTCCGCGGGTGGGCTTTTACGGCGGCATCAACTATGGTCTTGGGTATCCCGGCGTCGGCTATGAGGGCGGTTATTGGCGCGGACGCGTCTTCTATTACAATCGGGCGGTCAATCGCGTCAATGTCACCGTGATTCACAACGTCTATCGCCGCACCGTGATCGTTAACCGCTTCGATGGTCCTCGCGTCAGCTACAACGGAGGACCGGGCGGCATCGCCGCGCGGCCCGATGCCGCGGCGTTAGCGGCGGCTCGCGAGCGCCGATTCGGCGAAACTACGGAACAAACGCGCTTTGCCGCACACGCCCGTGGCATGCCCCGTCCGGAGCGCACCGCCCCGCCGAATCGGGTAGAGCGCCGCGGCGAAGCTCGGCCGCCGAGCCCCAACGGGCGGAAGGCCCAACCGCCTAAGCTCGGCCGGCGCGCCAAGCCCGCCCCGCGCCGCGAACGCCAGCCGAAACGCGGCCCCGCCGGCGAACGCCGCTAGGGCTGCTCCGCCCACCCGCCCCGGCCGAGGCGCGCAAAGTTCGATACACTAGGCGAACCTTGCCGCGCCGCAGCCTGCGGCGACCGGCGGTCCAGGCGCAATGCGGGTGGCGATCCAGGGCGAACGCGGTTCCTTTAGCGACGAGGCGGCGCGCCGCCTTTGCGTTCGGCCGCAGCTCAAGTGTTGCACCAACTTCGAGGAGGTGTTTCGCAGCCTGGCCGCGCGCCAATGCAATGCCGCCGTCATCCCCATCGAGAACACTCTTGCCGGCTCGGTCGGCGCCAACTACGACCTATTGCGGCGGGAAGCGGTCTGGATCGGGGGCGAAACCAGCGTCCGCATCGCACACCAATTGCTGGCCGCCCCGGGCGTGAGCCTGCGCCGCATCCGGCGCGTGTTGTCCCACCCGGTGGCGCTCGAGCAATGTCGCCGCTTCCTGGCTCGCCACCCGCATTGGGAGGTCGTTCCTTTCTACGATACAGCCGGCAGCGCCAAGCACGTTATGGCCGCGCGTCTGGCCGACACGGCCGCCATTGCCGGCGTGGCGGCATCGCGGGAATACGGCGCTCGGGTTTTGCGCCGCGGCATCGAGGACAATAAGCAAAACTTCACGCGCTTTTTTTTGCTGTATCGCCGCTCGCGGCCGGTAGCTAGGGCCGACAAGATTTCCCTTGTCTTTACCACCCGCAACCGGCCCGGCGCCCTATTTCGTTGCCTGAGCGCCTTTGCCCTCCGCGACCTCAGCCTTACCCGCATCGCCTCCCGGCCGGTCGCCGGGCGGCCCTGGGAATACCACTTCTACTTGGACTTATTGGGGCATCTCAACGAGGATCGCGTACGCAATGCCATTGTTCACCTGAGGGAACTGGCCGACGAGGTGAAAATCCTGGGGTGGTACCGTGCCGGGGCCAAACCTTTAGCTTGACGTCATCAACATTTTTGATTATGCTCTAGTCATTCGGGGCCAATATGGCAACATCTTCGAATGTAAAGCCACCGGAATTTCCGGTGATGCTGCCCGCTCTCCCCGTGCGCGACACGGTCTTGTTCCCCCATGCCGTTCTGCCGTTGACCGTAGGGCGCCAGTCCTCCATCAACCTGGTCAATTCCCTGGGTGAAGAAAAGCTGATCTGGGTGGTGGCGCAACGAGATGCGCATATCGATAATCCCCAGCCCAATGACATGTTTCAGGTTGGGACGATCGCTCTGGTGCACAAGATCGTGCGCATGCCCAACCAAAGCTTGTTCATCTTCACCGAGGGGGTCGCCCGCGCCAAGGCCAAACACTGGGTGCAAACCGAGCCGTATTTACGAGCCGAGGTCGAAGGGCTCGACGAGCAAGAGCCCGCCGCGGGCACCGAACTGGAGGCGTTGCAACGGAACGTCGTGGGGTTGTTTCAGCAAGTCGTGAGCTTGTCGCCGACGCTGTCGGACGAATTGCAAACGCTGGTGTTGAGCATCGAGGAGCCCAGCCGGCTGGCTGATTTCATCGCCTCGTCCTTGCCGTCGCTGGCCACCAAGGATCGGCAAGAACTGCTGGAAATGCCCTCGGTCGTGGATCGGCTCGAGGCCGTCAATCGCCATCTCACGCGGGAATTGCAGGTGCAGCAGCTCCGGTCGAAGATCCAAACCGAAGTACAAGACCAGGTGCAGCAATCGCAGCGCGAGTACTACCTTCGCGAGCAGATGAAAGCCATACAAAAGGAACTGGGCGAAGGCGATGAAAACCAGCGGGACATCGAAGACCTGAAACAGAAGATCGAGTCCGCCGGCATGCCCGACGAGGTTAAAACCGAAGCGCTGCGCGAGTTGCAGCGGCTGAGCCGCATGTCTCCGGCGGCCGCCGACTATTCCGTGACGCGCAATTACATCGAGTGGTTGGCGGCCCTGCCATGGGCCAAAAGTTCGGCCGGAGAGATCGATCTGCCCAAGGCGGCGGCGATCCTCGACGAAGATCACTACGACCTGGAAAAGGTCAAGGACCGCATTCTCGACTATCTGGCCGTGCGCCGCCTGCACCCCGGCATGAAAGGGCCGATCCTGTGCTTCGTCGGGCCGCCGGGGGTGGGCAAGACCTCCTTGGGACGCTCGATCGCGCGCTCGCTGGGACGCAAATTCTTCCGCTTATCGCTGGGCGGCGTGCACGACGAAGCCGAGGTCCGCGGCCACCGGCGCACGTATATCGGCGCCCTCCCCGGTCAGATTATCCAGGGCCTGCGGCGCGCGGGCACCAACGATCCCGTGTTCATGCTCGATGAGGTGGATAAGATCGGGCGCGACTTCCGTGGCGATCCGACCTCCGCCTTGCTCGAGGTTCTGGATCCGGAGCAGAACTTCGGTTTTCGCGACAATTATCTGGACGTGCCCTTCGATTTGTCGAAGGTTCTCTTCATCACCACCGCAAATATGCTCGATACCATTCCGGAGCCGCTGCGAGATCGCATGGAAATAATCGAGTTGAGCGGCTACACGGAAGAAGAGAAGTTGCACATCGCTTTCCGATACCTAATTCCCAAGCAGGTGGAGGAAAACGGAGTAGGCAAGGACAAGTTGAGCTTCGACGAGGAGGCGGTGCGCCGCATCATCCGCAACTACACGCGCGAGGCGGGCGTGCGCAATCTCGAGCGCGAGGTCGGCACCGTGGTGCGCAAATACGCGCGCCGCCTCGCAGAGCGGCACACCGAGGCGCCCTTGCAAGTGACGCCGCAAGTGGTGACCGAGTTTTTGGGGGGGCCCAAGGTGCGGGTGGAGACGGAAATCGCCGAGCGTACCCGCCGTCCCGGCGTGGCGGTGGGATTGGCCTGGACCCCGTCCGGCGGCGACGTTCTCTTTATCGAGGCCAACAAGATGAAAGGCGGCAAGGGCTTCACCATGACCGGCCATCTCGGCCAAGTAATGCAGGAGTCCATGCAAGCCGCCCTCACCTGGATCCGTTCCCATGCCGCCGAACTGGGCATCGCCGAGGACTTCTTCAAAGACCACGACCTACACATCCACGTGCCGGCAGGCGCCATTCCCAAGGACGGCCCCTCGGCCGGCATCACCATGGCCACCGCCCTAGCTTCGTTGCTGACCGACAAGCCGGTTCGCGCCAAGCTGGCGATGACGGGCGAACTGACCCTCTCCGGCGACGTTTTGCCGATTGGCGGCGTGAAGGAAAAGGTATTGGCCGCCAAGCGCGCCGGCATCGAGCATGTCATCTTGCCGGCTGAAAATCGCCAGCAAGTCGAGGAAGACCTTAAGCCCGACCAGCTGACTGGCATCGAGATTCACTACGCCCGCCGCATGGACGAAGTTTTGAAACTGGCGTTGCCGGAAAACGAATTCGAGCAGCACGCCGACCAGCGCGAAAAAGAGGCCGTGCTCGAACAGCAATCCGCTTAGGCCCGTCGACGCCTCGGCGCCTGTCTTAATGGGATTCCGGTGAAGGCGACGCCAGCACCGTGCCCGTCTGGCCCTCGCATTCCAACGTTCCTTCTACGGCCTCGCGCCGAATATAGCCGAGGGCGGCGCTGCCCCCCTCGGCCAGCAGCGTGGCGCTGGTGATCTCGCCAACTTCCCGGCCCGCGGCGGTCACCTTGGCGCCGGGGCTTACCGGCCCGGTAAAGCGCAAGTTGCGCAGTTCGCGATGCACGGCGCCACGGGCACGGATCCGCTCGACGATCTCTTGCCCGATATAACAGCCTTTGTTCAAGCCCACCGCGTGCAGCAAGCCGCTTTCCGAGGCCAAATCGGTGGCCCGCAGGTCCACGCCGGGACGAGCGACGCCACGAAGGATGCGCTCCCGCTCCTGAGCTTCCGCGCCAACTGCCAGCGCTCCCGCCTCCCGCAGCCGATCCCAGACCCCTCCCATCGAGGGGGGATCTAGCAAGAGTTCAAATGTATCGACTCCACCCCAAGACCAGCGCAGCAACAACGCGGAGGCGCCGGGGCTGATCGTTGCCTCGCTCCATGCCCCTGCCAATGGGGGGAGGCTTGCAACTCCGGCGCGAGAAAGAACGGCCGCTGCTTCCGGTCCGGAGAGCGCGATTGAACCGCCTACCGCGCTTTGGTCCGTGATCTCCGCCTGTGCGCGCAACCGATAGCGGATAAGCTTCTCGCTCAAATCTCCGATTGCGGCCTGATCGCAGAGCACCAAGAACGAGTCGGCCGTGAGCGCTACCAGATCGAACTGGTGCAGCGCATGGCCTTTGGGATCGAGAAAAAACGAAGCCACCGCCTGCCCTGGGCGCAGATCGCGGACATTGGCGGAGACGACGCCGTTCAGCCATTTGCGCGCTTCCGCGCCGGCGATGGCCAGACGCGCCCGCCAGCTCCAATCGCATAGTGCGGCGCTTTGGAATGCCGTTGCCTCTGCCTTCGGCAAGCGCAAGGCGACCTGCGCGCCGCGATATTCGCCCGGGGTGGCGCCGGCGGCGCACTGGCGTGACAACAAGGGACTCTCTTGCATCCCTTTCAGCATACCGTCGCCGGACGGCGAGATTCGACCCCGCACCAGAATGGAATTCAGCTCCGCATTCGGGACTGGCCTACACCGGCCGATTCGCGAAGTGCGTCCCCTCCTGGGAAAACTTTCGCTGGCAGCTCGGCTGCCGCGCTAGCGGCGAAAAGGAAGAAAGTTTTGCGGCGGCTAGCAAAAGCCGCATGAATTGCGCCTGTTCGCAGGGCGAGGCCCTGGTTCCCCCCATGCGAGCGGAGCCCCTTGACGAGGGGCGGGGATTGGCGCGGCAAATGCTCATATCGAGGTCGAATCCAAATTTTCTTGTGAGCCGATCCAATGCCTATGAGCGCGCGGGCGTCTCGTCCCCCTACACTGATGTCCGATACCTCCCCGGAACATTGGGAAGCCCTCTTCCGGCAAAACTGGTGTCCACTCTTCCATCTAGCCCAGGGCATGTGCCACGGTGAAAAGAATCGGGCGCGGCGAATCGCCGCCGCCGCCTTCTGTCAAGCCGCGCGCCAGTTCGGCGCGGCCAATGGCGCTCCTTTTTCACACCTCTGGGCAGGCGCTTGTCTGAGCTTGTCAGCGCGGGAGCAACCTTCCGGCGCGGGAAGCGATTTGGCGTCCCGACTCGGCGAGCTTTCGCACCAGCAACAATTGGCTTTTTGGGCCTTCGATGTTTGTCGTCTGCCAGCCCGGCAGGCGGCAGCACTGGCCGGCGTCACTGCCGCCGACTTCGGGCGCCTGCTATTAAGCGCGCGGCTGGCTCTGTGCGGTGTAGAGCCGTCTGCTGCCGCCGAGAACTAGCCCGGCGTCGCTTTCAGTTCCTCGCTCAAGGCCGTGAAACGGCTATCGTCGGGCGCAAGGGCGAGCGCCCGCGCCGCAGCCAGGCGCGCGCCGGCTAAATCCCCGAGGGCGCGGCGAGCCAGCGCTAGATTGGCATGATTTTCGGCGTCTTGCGGAGCGGCGGCGAGTGCGCGCTTGATCAATTCAAGAGCCGGCTCCGGCCGATCGGCGGCCAGTTGGCAGGCCGCTGCGTTCTTGAGCAAATGCGGCGCGTCGGGCGCCAAGCGCAAAGCCGCGTTGTAGTAAAAGGCCGCCTGCTGATGCTCCCCGTTGGCGAGATGAACGTCGGCCATCGCCGCCCAGCTGCGATAATCGTCGGCGATCAGAGTTGTGGCGCGGCTGGCCAGCAGGAATGCTTCTTGGGTTTCCCCTTGTCGCGCCAGTAAGGCCGCCAAGGCCGCATGCGCCAGGCCGTCGTCGGCGTCGTTGCTCACCGCCGCGCCGAGTAGTTGGAGGGCGGCTTCCGCTTCACCGTCACTCCAGCAGGCTAGCCCCAGCTCGCGCGCCCGCTCCGGGTCGTGCACTTCGCAACCCTGCAAGAGCGCGGCTGCGGCCGCGGTGTCGCCGGCCGCGACTTGATCCTCCGCCAGCGCCAGCCGCGCGGCGACCAGATTCCGATCCAATTCAAACGCTCGAATCAGCGCTCGCCGCCGCACGCCGCCTTGCTCGCCTTCCGCGCCGAGATAGGCCAGCAGGGCGGGCGCCGAGTCGGTGCGCAGATCATCGAAGCCGTGAACGAGCGAGCGTGGCACTTCGTGGCCCAGGGCGCGCGCCGCAGATTCCAGCAGCCGAAAAAGCAGGTGATGGGCGTCGCTCGCCACGCCTTGGTGGCGGATTGGCTCGGCAGCGCCGATACGCACTTCCGCGATCCATTCCGGGCCCAACCAGAGCGCCAGCGCCAGGCGGGTTTGCCCGTCGCCGCCACAACGGTCGAGCCACGTTCCAAATAGGCGAGCCAAGCCGGCGGAGGCGGTCTTTGGAATGTCCCAAGGGGGCAAATCGGCCGGCAACGCGCTGTCTAGTCTCGCCGAGGCGGGCGGCAGCCACTCGATCGTGCATTCGTAGGCGATGTACATGATTTGTATCAGTGATGCTGCCAAATTGGGGGCCGCTTCTGCAAGAACGCCTCCACGCCTTCGCGGCTATCCGCCAGCCGGAGCAACTGCCGGCGATACAAGGCTTCGGCGGCGGCCAACTCCCGAATCCAAGCGCCACGCAGCGCGTGCCGCGCCAGCGCCAGAATGGGCGCCGAAAGGCCCAGCCAAGCTTCGCGAATCGCCGCCGCCCGTTGTTCCAGTTCGCTGGCGGCCGCGCATCGGGCCAGGCCCGATTGCTCGGCCTCTACGGCCGAAATGTTCCGCCCGGTCAAGATCCACTCTTCGGCGCGCCGCAGCCCGACGAGGCGAGGCAACAGCACGGCGGCAACAGGAGGGAAGCTACCCACTTTGATTTCGGGAAAGCCGAAGACGGCATCGCCGGTGGCGAGCAGAGCATCGCAGGCCAAAGCCAGCTCCGCGCCGCCGCCGAGCGCGGCGCCGCGAACAATGCCCAGAACTAGGAAATCGGCGCGGGCCATCGTCCGAAAGATGGCATTGAAGTGCTCGAGCATGGCCGCCGCTCTCTCCGGGAGATGATCGGCAATCTCGACGCCGGCGGAAAAAGCGCGGCATTCGGGCGCGGCCTCGATCTGCACCACTCGCGCCCGGCCGCGGCACGCCGCCAAGGCTGCGGTGACCTCGCCGGCCATGACGCGGTCGAAGACGTTGAGAGGCGGCCGCCGCAGGATCAGCCGCGACCACCCAGCTTCGTGGCGCAACTCGACGTGCTCGAACGACACGTCTTCATGCCTTCCTGTTATAGCGCCGACCACTTGGCTTCGGCGCCTTTGGGCTCGATCCATTCGTTGTCGGCGCCAAGCAGATCGTTCAAGGCGGCGATATCGGCGGGGCCGGGCAACACCTCCGCCAAATGGCGCTCGTGCTCTTCGCGCGTCTGCGGCTCGCCGGTTACGCTGAAGCTTTTGCCGGCGAACTGACCAATACGGCGATTGAACTTGATGTCGGGGGTGAAGAGTTTTTCCTGGTCCTCCGGAATCAGCCGGTTCAGCGATTGGATGAGGCCGTTTACCTCTTCGAAGTAGAGGTGGCGCGCGGCGTCGTTGAGTTTATCGAGGTCGGCGGGCTCGGCGTTGGTGTGCTCGTCGTAGCGGCCCTTCAAGCCCCAAACATAGGCCCAGTGCGCCGAGGACGAAAAATCGGTGCCGAAAAGATCGTAGGCGGTGGGGACCCACTTGTTGAAGTACTTCTGCACGTAGCGCAGCGGAATCCGCCCGCGCTTGACGATGCGGCGCAAGCCATCGTTGCCGGTGCCGAGGTGGAACGATTCCTCCTTGAGCATCGGCACCATGCTTTGCGCCAGCGGCACGAAAGCGGAGTGACTGAGCATTTGCAATTGGAACTTGCCATCGCGATCGATGAACTGAGTGTAGGTGTAGAAGTCCAGCCAATTGGCGACGTCTTCGTTGAAGGAGCCAAGCAGCCGCTCGGAGTTGAAGGCGCGGCGCTCCAGAAGCTTTTGCGCCTCGATGCGGCCCGCATGGCCGAAATGGCCGAGCAGCAAGTGGCACATCTGAAAGCCGTGCCGCATCTCCTCGGTCATCACCCGCGCCAGCGCCTTGCGGTCGTATTCGGTGGGCGCGCCGGCGAAAAGATTGCGCTGCTGCTCGACCGAGGCGAACTCGGTATCGCCCTGATAGACGATCAGGTTCAATAGAGCGTCCTGCGCCCGCTGGTCGGGTATTTGCCGCACCCGTTCCCAGCGCGTTTGTCCGCGATAGGCGCCGAACTCAATTTCCTTGGAGTGCAGCAGTCCGTACTTGGCCTCGAACTGGTATTGCGTGAGTTCGGGGTAGTCGAGGCCGATGTCCTTTTGCCAGGCACGAAACAGGTCCACCCAGTCGTCAAACGTGGAAATTTTGGTTGCCGCCACGGCGCCTCCTTTTACCCTATGTTTGCCAATTCACCCAAACGCACTTGGTTTCCGTATACAGGTCGAGAGCTTGCCGCCCCAATTCGCGGCCGAAGCCGCTCTGCCGAAATCCGCCGAATGGCGCGGCGGGGTCGTATTGGTTGTAGGTGTTCACCCAGACCGTCCCGGCTTTCAGTGCGCGCGCGGCGCGATGAGCCAGGCGGAGATCGCGCGTCCACACTGCCGCCGCCAGCCCATAGCAGGTGTCGTTGGCGCGGGCGATCGCGTCGTCGAAGTCTTGAAATTCGAGGGTGGCGAGCACAGGGCCGAAAATTTCCTCGCGGGCGATGTTCATCTCCGGCCGCACGCGGTCGAAGATGGTCGCGGCCACGAAATTCCCCCGCTCGAAACCGGGCACGTTGACCCGCCCGCCGCCCAGCACCAACTCGGCGCCTTCCCGCCTGCCGGCTTCGATGTAGCCCAGCACCCGCTCCATCTGCTCCTCGGAAACCAGCGCACCCAGCTTGGTTTTCGGGTGGAGCGGATCGCCGGGGATCAATTTGCGCGTGCGCTCGACGAGTTTGGCGAGGAATTCATCGTGAATGGAGCGCGCCACCAGCAACCGCGAGCCGGCGGCGCAGACCTCGCCTTTACCGTAAAAGATGGCGTTGTAGGCGCCGCGCACGGCGGCGTCGAGGTCGGCGTCGGGGAACACCAAATTCGGCGATTTGCCGCCCAACTCGAGCGACACTCGCTTGTTGGTCGCGGCGGCTAGGCGCATCACCTCGTGCCCGACCGCGGTCGAGCCGGTGAAGGCGATCTTGTCGACGCCCGGATGCCGCGCCAGCGCGGCGCCGGCGGTAGGGCCCAGGCCGGGCAGCACGTTGAGCACGCCGGGCGGAAATCCCGCCTCGTTCGCCAACTCCGCTAGGCGCAGCGCCGTGAGCGGAGTCTGCTCGGCCGGCTTATGCACCACCGTGCAGCCGCAGGCCAGGGCCGGCGCCAGTTTCCAGGCCGCCAAGATCAACGGGAAGTTCCAGGGCGTGATCGCGCCCACCACCCCGACCGGTTCGCGCATGGTGTAAACGTGATGACCGCCGCTGACCGGCACCACGCTGCCCTCGATCTTGTCGGCCCAGCCGGCGTAGTAGTCGAAGACCGCGGCGACTTCGGGCAAATCCACCTGCCGCGACTCGAAAATGGGCTTGCCGTTGTCTCGCGTTTCCAGCTCGGCCAGTTCGTCGCCGTGGCGCTCGATCAGCTCGGCCAACCGGCGCAAAAGGCGACCGCGGTCGCGGGCGGCCATGTCCCGCCACGGCTCGCTCTCGAGCGCTCGCCGCGCCTCCGTTACGGCGCGGTCAATATCGGCGGCATCGGCCTCGGCCACCTCGGCCAATACCTCGCCGGTGGCCGGATTGCGCGTGATGAAGACCTTTCCGCTGCTGGCGGGCTGCTCACGGCCGCCGATAAACAAGCCGCGCCGCCACGGCATCGGGACGGTCGCGCTCGAATTGCGCTGGACTTCCTGCATGGGGCGCGCTCCCGACTACCGGCCCCGGAACGCGGGCTGGCGCTTTTCGTTGTAAGCCGCCAAGCCTTCCTTGGCGTCTTCGCTCGTGAAGAGCAATTGCTGCAACTCGCGTTCCACCGCCAGCGCCTCCTGCAAGGGAATCTCAGTGCCGGTCTGCACCGCCCGCTTGATGTTGCCGACCGCGCGCGCGGCCTTGTTCGGTGGGCAGAATTGGCGCGCATAGTCGAGCACCTGGGGCAAGAAGTCGTCGCGGTCGTAAATGTCGTGTACCAGCCCGTACTCTTGCGCCTCCTCGAAGGAAAACGTGCGGCCCGTAACCATCAACTCGAGCGCGCGCCCTTTGCCTAGCGTCCGCGCCAGCCGCTGGGTGCCGCCCGTCCCTGGCAGCACGCCCAGCGTAACCTCCGGCAGCCCAATCTTCCCGGCGTCGCGGCGAGCGATCCGCAGATCGCAGGCCAGCGCAATTTCCAAGCCCCCGCCGACGGTATGGCCGTTGAGGGCGGCGATCACCAGCTTGGGCGTCTGCTCCAGGCGGCAGAGCGTTTCGTTCGCGTGCAGGCAAAAGTAGTACTTGAACTGGGGAGTAACGCTACCCAGCATGCGAATGTTGGCGCCGGCGGAAAAGAACTTTTCCCCGGCCCCGGTCAGCACTAGCACGTGGATGGCATCGTCGAAGCGGGCGCGTAGTATGGCCTCGTCAAACGCGCGCATCATCTCGTAGGTATAGGTATTGGCGGGCGGATCGTCCATCGTTAGAATGGCGATCGGGCCCTCGCTTCGGTAGCCGACCAACGGGCGGCTAGGGGTTGGAGTTTCAGCGGTTTGTGGTTTGGTAACGGTGGCCATTGGTGCTCCTTTTGGCGAGCTTGGCGCGGGCCTGGTCGTGATGGTTTTTAGCCGGTGACCAGCCGCCGAGATATAGCGCGGTCATTTCCGCCGCCAACTCTTCCGCACTGGGATCGCGGCGGTCGCGATGCCAGGTGTAGATCCAATTCAGCATGCCGAATAAGCTCATCACCGCGGTTCGCGGCGACACCCGGGGCAGGCCCTGCCGGGGAGCGATGGCGGCGACCAGCCCCAGACAAAGCTCGTAATACTGATGTTTGAGGGCGGCAATCTCGGCCGCGTAAGCGCCGGTCAAGACTTCGTCCTCGTGCGAAAGGACCTTCATGGCCGCGCGGTTGGCAAGAAAGTAGCGGAGGTGGTTGGCGATGACAGCCTCGAGCCCGGCCCGCGGCGGCCGGTCGGCGGCGGCCGCCAGGGCCGCGCCCAGCACGGTCCGGAGCGTGTGTCTTTGCAGCTCGTAAAGCAGCGCTTCTTTGCTTTGAAAGTAGTGATAGAGGCCGGCCAGGCTGATACCCGTGGCGCGCGCCAAGCCGCGCAGGCTTGCGCCATCGTAGCCCTTATCGGCGAACAGGCGAGCCGCGTGGCCAAGGATCTCGGTCATGCGGCGGTCGCGGGGCGAGAGCTGTGCGGCGGCGGCAGGCATCGGGGTAAGAGGGGGCGTTCGAACGTTCGTTCGGTTCGATTATAGGCACGCAGGACGCCGCCCGGCAAGCCATCCCCCTTGACGCGGCGGCCCTAAGCCGTGATGCGCCCGTTCGGCAATTTCGGCGCGTGGGTCAATTGAGGCGCGGAGGCGAGCCGGAAGGGAAGCGCGCTCGGTCGATCTTCTTGCGGCCGGCGAAGCCCTCGGTGGTTCCATGCCAGTGCTCGATGCATTCTTCGCCGAGTTTCCAGCAGAGCAGCACGATCCGACCGTCGCGCATGCAGGGAAAATCGAGCAGGCCAGTCGCCAAATCCTTGACTTGCACGCCGGCGGCCTCGATTTCACCCAAGGAGTCCTTCAGCTTCTGCATTGCCCGGTCGCGTTCGGCGCGCAACGCGGCCAGCTTAAGGGGGTCCAGTTGCACGCCGCCCAGCAGCAGCACCCGCGTCACGATCCGCTGCAACTGGCCGTCGAGCTGCTCGCCCTTGCGCTGCGCCTCCATGGCCGATTCAAGCAGCGCGCGCAGCACCGGCAGCAACTCTTCCGCTTCATCGAGGGTGAAGAGCTTTGCCACGGACGCCGCCTCAGCTCAGCTCCAGCATGCGTTCCAGGGCGATGCCGGCCCAGTGTTTGACCGGCTCCGCCACTTGAATGCGGTTGACGACGCGCCCTTGGTCGAGATTTTCGAGCACCCAACAGAGGTGTTGCGGCGAGATGCGGAACATCGTGGTGCAGACCGGACATGTGTTGGCGTCGAGCGGCACGATGGTCTGCCCGGGATGCTCCTGGGCGAGCCGATGGACCATGTGCAGTTCAGTGCCGACCGCCCACGCCGTGCCCGGAGGGGCCTCGCGAATCTGCCGCAAAATGAACTCGGTCGAGCCGACCAGGTCGGCTTTTTGCGCCACTTCGAAGCAGCACTCGGGATGCACGATGACGCGAATGCCGGGATGCTCGGCGCGGCGCTCGTCCACATGTCGGGGAAGAAAACGCTGGTGAACCGAACAGTGGCCTTTCCACAGCAACACGCGGGCCGCGGCCAGCGCCTCGGGCGAGTGGCCGCCCCAGTCGCGACGCGGATCCCAGACCAGCATCTCCTCCAAGCCGATGCCCAACCGATAAGCGGTGTTGCGGCCGAGGTGCTGATCGGGCAAGAAAAGAACCTTGGGGCGCTGCGCAAAAGCCCAGCGCAGCGCGGCGGCGGCATTCGAGGAAGTGCAAACCACGCCGCCACGCTCGCCGCAAAATGCCTTAATGGCCGCGGTGGAGTTGATGTACGTAATCGGCAGTACTTGGCCGGCGAGACCGGCCTCCTCGAATTGGTCCCAAGCGTCTTCGACCTGCGTGAACTCGGCCATGTCGGCCATCGAGCAGCCGGCGTTGAGGTCGGGCAAGATGACTTGTTGATGGGGGGCGCACAGCACGTCGGCGCTTTCGGCCATGAAGTGCACGCCGCAAAATATGATCGCTTCGGCTTCGGGATGCTGCCGGCAGCGCCGGGCCAAATGCAAAGAGTCGCCGCGATAATCGGCGAAGCGAATCACCTCGTCGCGCTGATAATGGTGGCCGAGGATCAACACTCGCTTTCCCAGCCGCGCGCGCAGTCCGGCGATTCGTTCCGCCAGCGAGTGGTCGGGATGGGCGAGGTAACTTTCCAGCGTGCAATCGGCCAAAGTATTCATTGGCGAAGGTGGCAACCCTATAGTTTAGCTTTATACGCGAACGGGGCTCATCCGCCGATATGGACCATGGTGCGAGAAGGGCGCCGGAACCCGGGTTCACCGATATGGTGACGTTCTTCTTTATGGGCCACGGCCTCGAGGATGAACTCCCGAATCGCCTCATGGCTGGCGGGCTGGCGCAACAACGGCGCCAAATCCCATTCGCGCAGAGAGAAAAGGCAAGTGCGGATTTTGCCGTCGGCGGTCAGGCGTATGCGGCTGCAATGGCCGCAAAAGGGCCGTGTGACCGGCGCGATCACGCCGATTTCGCCCGGGGCCCCATCGACGAAACGGTACCGCTTGGCCGTCTCGCTGGGCTCATGGGCGATCTCTACCAACGGGAACAAGCGGTGTACGCGGGCCACGATCTCCTCGAGCGGCACTACCATCTCCGGTGACCAAACGCGGCCTTCCTCGAGTGGCATGAACTCGATAAACCGCACCACCACCGCGTGTTCGCGGGCAAACGCGGCGAAGGCCTCCACCTCGTCGTCGTTGAAACCGCGCAGCAGCACAACGTTGATCTTCACCGGATCGAGGCCGGCGGCCTGGGCGCGGGCGACGCTATCGATCACGCGGTCGAAGCCGGTCTTGACGCGCGTGATGCGCGCGAACTTGTCGGCATGAACGCTGTCGAGGCTGATCGTCACGCGGCGCAAACCCGCGCGCCGCAGCGATTCGGCGCATTGTCCCAGCAGATGGCCGTTGGTGGTGAGGGCGAGATCCTCGACGCCCAGCGAGGCTAGGGCGGCGACGAAGTCGACGAGGCCGGCTCGCAAAAGCGGCTCGCCGCCGGTGAGGCGAATTTTGCGAATGCCGAGCTCCACGAACAGGCTCGCGGCCAGCCGCAACTCCGCCCAGGTTAGCTCGACCGCCGCCGGCGCTCCGTTCGCCGTCTCACCCGAGCGGCAGTAAACGCAACGGTAATTGCAGCGGTCCGTGACCGAGATGCGCAGATCGTGGATGGAACGATGAAAAGCGTCGAACATTCCGTAAGAGCGGCGAGCGCCGCGCTTGAAGCCTGATCCCGTCTATTCTATCGCCCGCCGAGCCAATCTGCCGCCTGACCGCGGAACGAGCGTGGTTTTCCCGCGGCCGAGTGTCGGCGCGCTTAGCCGACGACAAATGGTTCGATGTCGCGCCAAAGGGAATCGGGGAGTCGAGCTTCGAGCGCGACCCCTTGGCCGTCGTGGCTTTCGCTCAAGACTTCTCCCCGCTCGTAGAGCATGTGCAGCAGCTTGCCTTCGGCATGGGGCAGGTGCAATCGCACGTGGCGCAGGGGATCTAACGGCAAATCGCGATCCAGGCGCGCCGTTAGGCTAGCGACCCCCGAACCCGTGGTGGCGCTGACTACCAGGGCATCGCCGGCGTGGGCGGAGCGGCGCGCGGCTTCATCCGCCGAGAGCAGGTCGCTCTTGTTCGCGACCAGGATCTCGGGCGTATTGGCGACGCCCAACTCCGCCAATACCAGGCGCACTTGGCGGACGTACTCCTCGCGATGCGGCGAAGCGGCGTCGAAGACATGCAGCAGCAAGCTGGCGCGCCGCACCTCTTCCAGCGTGGCGCGGAAGGCGCTAATCAAGCCGTGCGGCAAATGGCGCAAGAAGCCTACGGTGTCGGAGAGCAAGATCCGGCGGCGGGAGGGCAAATCCAGGGCGCGAATCGTGGGATCGAGCGTCGCGAACATGCGCGGGGACGTGAGCACGCCGGCGGCGGTGAGGCGATTGAAGAGCGAGCTCTTGCCGGCGTTCGTGTAGCCCACCAAGGCCGCGGTGGCCAGCGGCACGGCTTCCCGCTTCTGCCGTTGTTGCTGGCGGTGCAAACGCACTTCTTCGAGCAAGGCGCGCAAATGGCGGATGCGCTTGTGAATCCGCCGGCGGTCGCTTTCGAGCTGGGTCTCGCCTGGTCCCCGGGTGCCGATGCCGCCTCCCAGGCGCGAGAGCTCGACGCCGCGGCCGGCCAGGCGCGGCAGGCGGTACTCGAGCTGCGCCAGTTCCACCTGCAATTGGCCCTCGCGCGTGCGCGCATGGCGGGCAAAGGTGTCGAGAATCAGCTGCGTGCGGTCGATTACGCGCGCGTCGAGGGCGCGCTCCAGGTTGCGCTGCTGGGTGGGAGAGAGCTCGGAATCGAAAATCACCAAATTGGCGGCGCCGGCGGCTACGTTTTGTTCCAACTCCGCGAGCTTGCCGCTGCCGATGAGGGTGGCGGGATCGGGAGCGGGGCGGCGTTGTTCGAGGCGCCCCACGATTTCGGCGCCGGCGCCCCTGGCCAATTCGGCCAGCTCCGTCATTGCCTCGTCCAGCCCGAACTCGCTGGCCCCGGCTCGTGGCTGGCGCGCGGTCCACTCCACGCCCACCAAGACGGCTTTTTCGCGTGGTAACGCGGTGAGCGGCATGGGAGGGGCGGTCTAGCTCTCGCCGACGCCCGGATGAGTAGGCGCGGCAACCGCCGGTGCCGGCACACCGGCCGCGGTCGAATGGCGCTCCGCCGCCTCGCGCACCGCCCCGCGCTGCATGACCACGGTCGAGATGGCATGCTTGAAGATCAGCTGCTCCTGATTGCTGGTTTCAAGCACTAGGCAGTACTTATCGAAGCTGCGAATGCGTCCGGAAAGCTTCACCCCGCTAAGTAGGTAAAGCGTGATGACGGTCTTCTCTTTGCGCGCGTTGTTCAGAAAGGAATCCTGAATATTTTGAGCCGGTTTTTCCATAGACTTTCCTTGGCGTTCCGCAGGTGCATGGTCGTGATCCCTGACGACGCAAGCTATCGTCGGCCATGGGGAGGCGGGGACTTTTTGCACGAGCTGCGCCGCTTGCCCGGCGGCGGTGCCGCAGTCCGCAAGAACAGACTACGGCGGACCATGGCAAAGGTCAAATCGTTCTCTCGAAGGCGGTACGCCGGCAAACCGCTAAGGCTGAATCGTCAGCGTGTAAGCAAGAGTGGTCAGATTGCCGTTGTTATCTCGTACTTGCACCGTGAAATTGGCGGTGCCGGGCGTGGTTGGCAAGCCGGCGATCACACCGGTCGAACCTGATACAGCTCCGGGCGAGCCATCGGGGTTTTCGGCGGAAAGGCTGAGGCCGGCGGGCAGGCTTCCCGCCGAGATGGTGAAGGTAAACGGCGCCGCGCCGTTGGTGAGCTGGATCGGCGCGTAATAACCCTGCCCCTGCGTCCCGTTAGGCAAAGACGTGGTGGCGACGCTGAACGCGTCGACGGTCAGCGTGAACTGGCGGCTGGTGTTTTGCCCGTCGGCATCGCTAACCTGCACGGTGAACGTAAACGTGCCGGCGGACGTGGGCGAACCGCTGAAAGTTCCAGTGGCGGCGGTCAAATTTACGCCTGGCGGCAGCGCCCCGTTTACGACCACGAAATTGAACGGTCCGGTGCCATTGGTCAAGGCCAGTCCGCCGAAGTAAGACCTTCCGACACCGCCGTCGCCGAGCGTGGGAGCGGTGGCGAAAGAGAATGGCTCGACCTGCAGCGTGTAGGAGCGAGAGGTCGTCAGCGGCGGATTCGAGGAATCGTTAACCGCGACGGAAAACGTATAAGTGCCCGCGGTGTCGGGCGTTCCGGTTACCGCTCCAGTGGAGCTCAGGGTCATGCCCGGCGGCAGATTGCCCGATTGCAGCCGCCAGGCCAGGGTGCCGGAACCGTTGACCGCCTGCAAAGATTGCGCGTAGGCCTCGTTGAGCGTAGCGATGGGCAGTGCAGCCGTGGTGATGGTGAGATTGCTGTTGATGACGATCGTATACGACTGCGTAACCACCTGGCCGCCGCCATTGGTGTTCGCGGCGCCCACGCTGAACGTGTAGCTGCCCGCCGAGTTGGCTGCTGGCGTTCCGGTGATCGTGCCATCGGCATTCAGCGTCAACCCCGGGGGCATGGAAGTGCCCGAGACCTGGCGCCAACTGACGGGCGCAGTACCGTTGCCGGTTATCAATTGCACCGAATAAGAAACCAGCGTCGTGCCGTCCGGCAATGTGGTAGTGAGGATCGCGAACTGCGGCGAGGAAGTCTCTTGCAGGACCCAAAGTCCCGAATTAATGTCGCTGGCGACGATGTACTGATTGCCGTTCTGCTGATACGAGGCCACACCGTAAACGAGCGGCTGGGTCGGATTGTTGACGGCGGGGTTCGAGCCCTGCGGATCGGCCATGGCTGGCGGCACGAAGGCCCCCAGCACTGCCGGTGCGGCCAGGCTGGAGACATCCACATCGATCACGCCGTTCGAGAACCACGCAATATAGCCGTGCGGGTCCTGCTGGTTCCCGTTCCAGGCCATGTTGTTGGGCGTGTAGATGCCGTTGTCGGGCGGCGGATCCGATTCGCCCGTCGCCAAGATGACGCTGCCTTCCGCGGCCGGCGTAGTGAAGCTGGGCAGCGCATAAGTACGCAGGAATCCCCAGCCATTGGTCGCGGTCAGATCGACATCGGTGCCGCAAACCACCTGCGTAGCCGGGTTGGCCGAAGTGGTAGCGCCAGGGTTATTCGGATCCGGCACTTTTTGCGAGGCACAAACTTTGTCGGCAATCATCAAGCCGGCGCCCCCCGATACCACCAACGCCTGATGGGTATTGCCTTCCGGAGAGGAAAAATTGTCGGCCGTGCCGGCGATCAGAGTGGGATAGGTGATCTGGCTGAGAACCAGGTTGGGTGTACTGTCGGCGATTGCGGGGGGATTGGAAACGTCCATCACGACCACGCCCTCGTCCCAAAAGGCGAGAAAAGCCTTGGTGCCGTCGCTCGAGAGGGTTATGGAATCGAGAAAAACGCGCTGGTCCTGCCCGACTTTGACCGTGCTGGGGTCAATATTCAAGCCCTTAAAAATGCCCCATTGCGCGATCTGGACGGGCGCCGTGGGAGTGGTGGCGTCAAGCACGCGCAAATCGCCCTGCTGATTGGGGTCGGTCAGCTCGGAGCCGGGCACCGCCGCCAGCAAATAGATCTTGCCGTCGGCGGGATTAGCGCTGTCGGGCTTGGCAACGATTGCGACGTCGCTGACCCCTTGCACGCCCGACTGCCAAAACGACAAGAATCTGGGATTGGCCGGGGTAGTCACGTCGTAAAGCGCGACCCCGCGATCGCCGGGATTGTTATCGGTGGTCGGATCACAGGGCCTCACGGCTACGGCCAGAAGGTCGCCGGTAAAGCTGGGCGAACTGACGGCGGCCACCTTGGCCTCCGGCTGATAGGCGCTGCTGATGCCGGGCAGGCTGGCAACGACTTGCGGATTCGTCGGATCGCTCAAGCTGACGATTTTGACGCCTTGACCGGGACACGACCCAGCGACGCCACGGGTGCCAACATACGCAAACGCACCGTGTACGCTGACATCCGCATTTTGTCCGACGCCGCCCAGGTTGTTTTGGCCGATCTCGCGCAGTATGGCGCCCGGCGGCAGGACGCGCAGGGTGAAGTGGGCGGGCGGCGTGATTTGTGGCGTTGGAGCGCTGCTATCCACTCCGATCACGGCAAACGAATAGCTTCCCGGCTGCGTGGGAATGCCCTTGATCACGCCGCGCGTGTCGAAGGTTAGCCCGGGGGGCAAAGTCGTGCCAGCGGCCAATTGGAATGAGATCGGCGGCTTGACGTCGCTCGCTTGAATCGGTACTGAAGTGTTGGTCGGACCGGCATCGGTGAGCAGGCCCAGGGAAAAAGGCACGCCGGCCACGGTATTGGGCAAGCTGTAAAAGCAAATTTGCTCTTTGAAGCCGTTGACCGTGGTGGTCACATACGAGCAAGTGTTGGTAATAAAAAATGAATGGCGCGTGGCGGGCGGCGGAATCAGTTTGGAACTGCCACCGCAAGCCGCAAGGTAACAACTCGCAAGTGCCACCAGGGTCAGGCGGCCGTAAGTGCAACGCATCGTGGTCCGGGGTGTCGGTCGCTATGGGTTCATGGCCCGGGGCGTTGGAACGAAATTCGCCCACGGCGCCTCTCCGATTAGCGGCCAGCGCTGCGCGGAGACTCTCCTAAACTACTGTAGTTGTTGCGATGGGGTCAATCCTTTGGGCCTGCGTGGCGGGTGCGGTGCGGGAGAGCACAAAGGGAATAATGTGCCCTTTAGACCAGCGCGGGGACACGGGCGAGGTCGGCGGGCCACGCCAGCCCGCGACGATAATGGAGTATGCGGCGGCGATGGTGGTGGGCGCCCTTGTTGCTGGTGGTGGCGGCGGGCGCGTGGGCCTGGGCGGTATTCGCTCCGTACGGGACTTTTCCCAAACCACGCCTAGTCGAGTTGCCCGCGCACAGCAGCAGTTGGCGAGTTGCGCGCCAGTTGCGCGCGGCCGGCGTGATCCGCAGCGCGGCAGCCTTCGAACTCTGGGTTTTGGCGCATCCCCACCGGGTGCTCAAGGCTGGCTGGTACCAATTTGCGCATTCCGCATCCATGCCGGAGGTGGCGGCGCGGCTGGCGCGCGGCGACGTCTACTACACGACGCTCGTCGTTCCGGAGGGATTCAACCGCTTCGATATCGCTCGCGCGCTGGAGCGAAACGGCATTATGCCGGCGGCTTCATTCTTGGCCGTGACCGCAAGCCCGGCGTTGGTGAGGGATTTGGATCCACAGGCGGTCTCACTCGAGGGCTACCTTTTTCCCGACACCTATCGCATTCCGCCGCACGCCGCGCCGGAATCGGTGGCGGAGATGATGGTTCGCCGCTTTCGCCAGGAATGGGACCGACTGCGCGACGGTATGAAGTTCGATGCGGCGACCGGACCCGTGTCGCTGCATGAATGGCTCACGATCGCTTCGCTGGTCGAGAAGGAAACCGCCGTTCCCAGCGAGCGCGCCGTGATCGCGGGCATCTTTTATAACCGCCTGCGCCAAGACTTGCCGTTGCAGTGCGATCCGACGGTCATTTACGCCGCGCTGTTGCTGAGGCGGGCCGACCCGGGAACGCTCCACGCCGCCGACTTGCGCATGGAGTCGCCCTACAACACGTATCGCCACGCTGGGTTGCCGCCCGGCCCGATCGCCAATCCGGGCGCGGCGGCGCTCATGGCGGCGGCTCATCCGGCCGCCACCCCGTACTTATATTTCGTGAGCAACGGCGCCGGCGGCCATCGTTTTGCCCGCACTTTGCGAGAGCAAGACCATAACATCCTGCTGTACCTGCGCGCCACTCGCAAACGATAGCGGGGCCGGGGTTGTACGCGGCGATCCTAACGTGCCAAGCTGGCGCGGTGATGCGCTTTTCGCGCCGGCAGCGACTGCGGAGTTGGTTGCAGCGCAACTCGGAGCGTCCGGTGGATGAGCCGGCTTTGCGCCGCCTGCAAGGCGAGTTGCGCGCCGCCGAGCCGCCCGATGCGCCCATTCCCCATCTCGATCGCCTGGCGGATGAACTCCATCATTTGGGCGGGCGCGTTCGCTTTGGCGACCTGACCGGCGGAGACGAGGATCGTCTTTTCACGCTCGCCTCGCTGGCCGATCTGGAAGCGGAGCTTGGAGAGGCGCAACGCCAGCTCAGCTCCCGACAACGCACCGGCGATACCCAGGGCGTGGCGCGGCTGCGAATGGCGGCGCGGAGAGCCCGTCGCCGCGCGCTGCGCGTGGCCGGCAATGCCCGCGCCGCGGCGGCACGACGCGCCGTCATGCAGGAAATGGGCGATTGGCTGCTGTTGTGGTTGGAGATGCCCGAGGCGTTTTTCGATTGGCTAGAAGTGCGCCAGCGCACAGTTGAATACCGAGCATTAGCGGAGGGGAAAGCAGGCTAAACCGATCCGGTGCGCTTGTGGAAAACGCGTTGAAAATGCGTGACCGGGAGAGGGCACTTATCCTCCAACGCGGCCATTGAAGCATTGCCTTAAGACTTTGCCGCTCCAACCGTAAGACGTTTAAAGCAAACACTTTGCACCACCGCCGG
The DNA here is from genome assembly GCA_050746125.1 of Terriglobales bacterium. Taxonomy (GTDB): domain Bacteria; phylum Acidobacteriota; class Terriglobia; order Terriglobales; family SCQP01; genus JAJPKR01. Next base: position 21,983 of record JBOGKX010000057.1, read on the forward strand.
TGGGCCGAAATGGAAGCGAACGGCACGGCACCCAAGAAAATCGCCGCGATTTCGTATTTTCCACAGATACCGCCCCGCCGTGGGTGGCGGGGAAGGTGGGAAAATCGCGCGTTTTCGCTGGCTGGGCTGGCGCGGCGAGCGATCCCTGTTGAAACTTGCCGTTCGGTAAGTCGGAAGGAGTAATCCTCGCGCCCGGATCCGGGTCCATGCTAATGTCCCGGCGATGGCGCTTTCGAAATCGACGGCCAGCGCGGCGCAGGCGCAAAAGAGTGGGCACACGCCGTTCGTCGCCGAAGGCGAGTCCATGCCCGAATTCACCTGGCGGGCGGTGGTGCTGGGCATGCTGTTTGGGCTTTTGTTCGGCGCCGTCTCGACCTACTTGGGACTGCGGGCAGGCCTGACGGTTTCCGCTTCGATTCCGATCGCCGTTTTGGCGATCAGTATCTTCAAGAAGCTCGGCCACTCCACCATTCTCGAGAACAATATCGTCCAGACTGCCGGCTCGGCGGGCGAGTCGATTGCCGCCGGCGTAATTTTCACCCTGCCGGCGCTGGTGTTTTTGGGGTTTCCGCTCGAGTACTCGCGAATCTTTTTGCTGGCGATGATCGGCGGCTGGCTGGGAATCCTTTTCATGATTCCGCTGCGGCGGCAACTGATCGTACAGGAGCACGGCACGCTGGCCTATCCCGAAGGCACGGCTTGCGCGGACGTATTGAAGGCCGGGGAGCGCGGCGGCAACTTCGCCGGCCGTGTGTTTTGGGGGCTGGCGGTGGGCGGCGTGTACAAATTTTTGATGGACGCGCTGCAATTTTGGAAGGGCACCCCCGATTACCAGCCGCATTGGTTTCCCGGCGCCAGCTTTCGCGCCGACGTCACGCCCGAATATTTAGGCGTCGGCTACATCATTGGCCCGCGCACGGCGGGGACGCTTTTCGCCGGCGGCGTGCTGTCGTGGTGGGTGATCGCGCCCGCGATCAAGTTCTTCGGCGGCCACTTTCCCGGCGCCATCTATCCTTCGACGGTGCCGGTGGCGCAGATGACGCCGGACCAGTTGTGGAGCAGCTATATTCGCCCGATCGGCGCCGGCGCGGTGGCGGCGGCGGGGCTGATCACGCTGGCGCGGACGATTCCCACCATCGTGCGCGCGTTTCGCAGCGGTGTACGCGACTTTCGGCGGGCGCGCGCGGCGGGCGGCGGCGGCTCGCGGCTGGAGCGCGACCTGCCGGGGTGGGTGGTGCTGGCGGGCGCGGCTTGTTTGGCCGTACTCATGTGGGCGGTGCTGGCGCTGCGCTACAACACGCAGGCGGCCTGGTTCAGCAACATCGTGAGCGCGGCCCTGGTGGTGCTTTTCGGCTTTTTCTTCGTCACCGTCTCCAGCCGCATCGTCGGCCTGATCGGCAGCTCCTCGAATCCGGTTTCCGGCATGACGATCGCGACGCTCGTCATCACCTGCCTTTGCTTCCTCGCCGTGGGCTGGACCAAAAACATCTATGGCGCGCTGGCGCTGAGCATCGGCGGCGTGGTGGCGATCGCCGCCGCCAATGCCGGCGGCACGTCGCAAGACCTGAAGACCGGCTTTTTGGTGGGAGCGACTCCGTGGAAGCAGCAGGTGGCGCTGATGTTCGGAGTGGTGGCTTCGGTGCTGGTGGTCGGCTACACCGTGCCGTTTCTCAACGCCGCCTATTCCTCTTATGTGCCGCAGCACGTCTCGATGCCGGCACTGGCCGCGCACGTAGGCCCGACTGTGGAGCCGGGCGTGAGCGTTGAGAGCCTGCGCTACACGCTGCCCGCCGGCGTTCTCACCAGAGTGCCGCGGCGCGAATATTGGGAATTGAACGTCATCGGTTCGCACGTGCTGGCCGATGGCAAGTATCTCTACAACCCGGCGAGCGGCGCCATCGAGATTCAATGGGTGCAGGGCATCGGATCCGAACAAGTGGCCGCTCCCCAAGCGCGGCTGATGGCGACGATTATCAACGGCCTGCTGAGCCGGCAATTGCCGTGGGCGTTGATCCTGATCGGCGTATGCCTGGTGATCGGGGTTGAGATTCTGGGCATCAGCTCGCTCGCCTTCGCCGTGGGCACGTATTTGAGCGTGGGCACGACGGCGGCGATGTTCGCGGGCGGAGTGGTGCGCTGGCTGGCCGAGCGCGGACGGGACACGAGCGAAGAGGGCGAAGCCGGCAGCGGCGCGCTGTATTCGTCGGGCCTGATCGCCGGCGCGGCGGTGTTTGGCCTGCTGGCGGCGGCGATCGCATATCTGGAAGCCAAGGGCGATCTGGCGCCGGGCGCGTTCGCCATCGGGCCGCGGCTGCTGGGGCCGCTGGCGCAAAGCAATCTTTTCGCGGTGGCGGTCTTCGTGGCGCTTTGCTACGGCCTTTACCGCATGGGGCGCAAGCCGATGTTCGAGCAGAATGAAGAGAAAGAAGACGCGGGATGAAGCCGGAACCCGAGACCGAGCCGGCGCCTGACCAGTATTACTGAGGGAGACCGGCATCGCCTCATCCGCCAAGCGGTAACGCATTGTCGCATCGCAACTTAGGCCGTCATTCGGGCGGCGCGGGGCCAATTGCGAACGGTCTCCTCCCCCGATGGGGGGAGCGTGGCCGACAAAGCGCCAGTCAGACGCACTTCGCGACCAAGAAACTTGGATTCGGAATTTGGTCAATGAGTTGCTCTACGGCGGGTGCAGCTAAGGAGAAAACCCGTGCAAAAACGCTCGCTGTCGAGCAGTCTCGCGTTGCTCTCGGTACTGACCATGATGGCGCGGGCCTGGGCCGTGCCCAGTTTCAGCCGCCAAACTGGATTGCCATGCAGCACCTGTCACACAACGTTCCCGGAACTCACGCCTTTCGGACGCCAGTTCAAGCTCAACGGCTACACGTTGACGGGCATGAAGGCAATCAAGGTACCGTCCAAGCCCAAAACCGCCGGCTTGAACATCAGTGAGGCGTTGCCGCTCTCGGCGATGTTCCAGATCGCCGATACTCTGACGCGGAGGGCTCAACCCGGCACGCAAAATGCCAACGTGGAGTTGCCGCAAGCCTTGAGCGTATTCCTTTCGGGAGCCTTAGCGACGCACATCGGCAGTTTTTTCCAGGTGACGTACACCGCCGCCGATGGACATTTCGTGATGGACAATACCGACATTCGCTACGCCAATCGCGGGCATTTGCTGGGCAAACAACTGGTTTTCGGCTTGGACGTAAACAACAATCCGACGGTTGAAGATCTGTGGAACGACACGCCGGCGTGGGGCTTTCCCTGGGCGTCATCGGATGCCGCGCCCGGGCCGAACGCCGCCTCACTGCTCTCCGGCGCCCTGGCTGGCGATGTCGCGGGACTGGGCGGGTATGCCATGTGGAACAACCATCTTTATGGCGACTTCACAGTGTATCGTTCGGCGCACTTGAATTCGCCCGAGCCGCCCAATGGCCAGGGCTTCAATTTCAATATCCACGATGCCGCGCCTTATTGGCGACTGGCCTGGCAGCAGAGCTTTGGCCGCAATTACCTGGAGGCCGGCACCTACGGCATGCACATGGCTTCCTTCCCGCAGGGCATTGCGGGGCCCACCGATACCTACACCGTGCCAGCGCTCGATTTTCAATTCGAGATGCCCAACGGTAGCGACATGCTCACGCTGCACGGCAACTATATTCGGGAAACTTCCAATCTTCTCGGCTCGGTCACCGCCGGTTTGGCCAGCACTGCGAAGCACAGGTTGAATGCATCCCGCCTCGACGCCGTCTATCACTTCGGCAACCGGTATACGGCAGGCCTCGGCTGGTTCAACGATAGCGGCACATCCGATCCCCTGCTCTACGAAACGACCGCAGTGACTGGCAGCGCGAATGGCAGCCCCGCCAATAGCGGCCTCATCCTACAGGGCGGATATTGGCCGGTGCAAAATATCGAGCTGCTAGCGCAATACACCCATTACAGAAAATTCGACGGTGCGCACACCAACTACAACGGCGTGGGCCGCAATGCCGCCGACAACGACACCGTTTACCTCTTGCTGTGGTTCGTGTTTTAGGCGCCGGGCCTTCGCGAGGATCCGCCGTTCCCTAGGCGGCGCGCCTTATTGCGCCAGCGGGCGGCGGGTCCATCGGAGGGTGGAGATCCAGATTCGCGGGTGCCCGGCAGGTTGTGCAGGTATAGTCGCCATCGAGCTCGCCCACAAAGTAATCGCGGCATAGAGCGCACCGCTTGTGGGCGCGCCACTCCCGGCGGGGCGCATGGGTCGACTGAGGCGATTTCTGTTTGAGGGTCGACAGCACCATGGCTGGATCCTTTCAGGGCGCTAGCCAGCGAGCCTGCACGTCCGGGACCGCTGCGATGTTGACCTGACGCCTACGCGGGCCGCACCCCTAGTGGGGCTTGACACACAGGTTTGGGGAAATTGACGCAAGCAAGCCTGGAGACACAGCTTTGCCTGACCGTGCCCGGAACGGCCCGCTGTTTGCATCTGGAAACACGTCGAGGACAGGACGATGCTTAACGATCTCGAGAAGCTGCTCGTCATCAGCGCGGATTTCGCGCATGCGCCTATCGAGTTGCGAGAGCGCTTCGCTTTCGGGGATGCGGACCCGCATCCCGCCGCCTTGCTAGCACGGATGCCGGGCATTGCCGAGGCGCTCTGGTTCGAGTCCTGCGATCGCGTCGAGGCGGTGTTTCTGGCGCATCGCGAGAGCGAGGCCTTGGCGGCGCTGGCGGACTTGTTGTGGCAGCACGCTTTGGTCGATATTCACTCTCAAGAGCAGACGTTCGTCACCTTCCGCGGCTCGGGCGCGATCCAGCATCTGGTTGGAACACTGTGTGGACTCGACACGGGCTTCCCGAACTCGCTCCACCTGCGCTCCGCATTTCGCGAATCCTGGCGGCAGAGTTGGGAGAGCGGCGGCGTTCAGGAGCGGCTACATCGCCTCTGCCAGTCGGTGACCGCCATGGCGGCGGCGATCACGCCGGACATTCCAATGAGGCTGGCGATGCGCACGGCAGCGAAACCGTGCGGCGCGTGCGTGAGGGCCTTCACTGGCGTTGCCACTGAGGCGGCATTGACGATTCTCCATCGGCAGTTTGGCAATTTATCGGGACGGCGCGCCTTGGTGATGGGCGCCGGACCGCTCGCGACGATGCTGGCGGAGGACCTGCGAGCCGAGGGGGTAGAGCTAGCGATCGCGGACGCCTATCCGCCCTTGGGCCGCGAATTGGCGAATGAAGTGCGCGGCCGCTGGGTGATGCTCGGACGGTTGCGAGACGAGTGTCGGAAGAACGATCTCTTAATCGTGGCGGCACCCAGCCGGCGGCACCTGTTCACGGCCGAGGATATGGTGGCCGGCGGAAAAGATTTCCGCACCCGCGTGATGCTCGACTTCGCCTTTCCTCGAGCAATCGATCCAGAGGTAAGCGAGTGGGGCGTTTCCGTCTTCAACGTGGACGAGATCGCTAGGATTTCACAAACCGTAAACGCCGAGCGCCGATCCACCGAAATACGCCGTTCCGTAGATCAGGTGCTGGAGAGCGCGCTCCGGCCGGAGGGCCCGCGCGCACAATCTCAGCTGGTCGCTCTCGCAAGGGACTCAAGTGCGCCGTCGGCGAAGATCGGCGCTGTATGATGCGACCACCGGCTGCAACCGAGACGGCTAAGCGTCCCCGTCGTCAGAGTCTTGGAGACCATGCTTTTTCATCGCGTATCGGATTGTGTCACGGCTGACGTCGAGCAGGCGCGCGGCGCGGCTCTGGTTCCCGTGCGCCTGATGTAGCGCTTCCGCGACCAGGATCTTCTCGATCTCGTCGAGCGAGGTGCCGCCGCTGGGAATGTGAAGCTCCGGGAGAAACCGGCCGCTGGGCAGCCGCCGCCAGTTGGCCGTCGCTTCCTTCGGGGCCTGATCTGGAAAGGCGGCGGCGGCGAGGAACTGAGTATTTTCGGCGGCAAAAGGCAGGCTGGAGGGACGTATTTCGGCGCCGTCCTCGAGGATCATGGCGCGCTGGACGACGTTCTTTAATTCACGGACATTTCCCGGCCACGAGTATTGCATCATCAGTTCCCGCGCCGCCGGCGTGAGCCCCTGGATGCGCCGGCCGAATCGCCGATTGAATTGCTCGATGAAGAACTTGACGAGCTCGGGAATGTCCTCCTTTCGGCTGCGCAGAGGAGGAATGAAAATCGGGATCACCATGAGCCGGTAGAACAAATCCTGGCGGAAGCGTCCGACCGCGACTTCGCCCTCCAGGTTGCGGTTGGAGGCGGCGATAACGCGAACTTCAACGCGAATATCGCGCACCCCGCCGATGCGGCGAAGCGTCTGGTCCTCCAAGGCGCGCAGCATCTTGCTCTGCAACGCAAGCGGCATCTCGCCCACTTCGTCGAGAAAGAGGGTGCCCGCGTTGGCGATTTCAAAAAGGCCCTTTTTCATCGCCTTGGCGTCGGTGAAGGCGCCCTTTTCGTAGCCGAACAGCTCGGCTTCGAGGAGGTTTTCCGGGATGGCGGAACAGTTCACGGGTACATACGGGCCCTCGCGACATCCGGACTCCTGATGGACGATCTGCGCAATCAAGTCTTTGCCCGTGCCGCTCTCTCCCTGCAGCAGCAAGGCATTGGCCGGGCTAGTAGCTACGCGGCGCACCAGGTCCATCACCTTTCGCATGGCAGCGGATGGGCCGATCAATTCCAAGCGATTCAGCCCGCGGCGCGCTTGGTCGCGCAAACTGTCCACCTCTTCGCGGAGGCGGCCGGTCTCCAGGGCGTTGGCGATCGTGATTTGCAGCTCGTCGAAGTTGATGGGCTTGGAGAGATAGTCAAAAGCACCCAAGCGCATCGCCGCCTTGACGTCATCCACCCGCGGGTCCGCGGTGATCATGATCACAGGGTTGGTGAACGATTCGTTGCGAATTTGCCGCAATAGCTCGACTCCGTTGCCGTCCGGGAGACGAATATCCAAAAGCGCGAGGTCGGGAGGATCCGACTTAACACGTTCGAGCGCCTCGGCGCGGTTGGCCGCCTGTAGGCCCTCATATCCCCACTCCTCGCATTTGCGCTGGAGCGACCATCGCAGCAACTTCTCGTCGTCCACGATCAGAATGCGCGGCTTCATGGATTTGCTGGCGATGCGGCGATGGGCAACAGCACCGTGAACACGGCACCGTGACCCAGTTGGCTCTCAACCTCGATCGTGCCCTGATGCAACTCGGCGATCCGGCGGCACAGCGCCAAGCCGAGACCATTCCCCCTGTCGCCCTTGGTGGTGAAGAAGGGGCGGAAGATTCTGGGCAGAACGTCCGGAGCGACACCCGGGCCGTTGTCACGCACTTGGATCGCAATCCGCGGCGGCGGCCCGGTCACGAGCGCGGTCGTGATCTCGACGTGCCCGGCTTCGGGCGCCGCCTCGACGGCGTTCAGCGCTAGATTGGCTACCATGCGTTCCACCTGTTCGGAGTCGTGCGGCAAGTCCGGCACCGGGCTTGGCGTGAAGACGACCCGCACGGATCGCCGCGCGGCGGCGTGGGCCGCCAGATGGGCGGCCCGAGTGACCGGGACGTTAATATTGCCGTTCTCCATTTGCAGGGAACGGGGCCGCGCATAGTGGAGCAGATCATCCACGATGCCGCGGATGCGCTGCACCTGCGCTTGTACCTCCGCCATCACCTCCTGGTCGCTCTCGTAATGTCCGCCGAGCACTTCGAGGGCCGCGGCGATGCCCGCCAGAGGATTCTTGATCTCGTGAGCGAGGCCGGCGGCGATCTCTCCTAACGTTGCAAGGTGCTCCGCTTGCGCCAACTCCAGGGCGTGCAGGCGCGCCATCTCGGCTTCGGCGCGTTTGTGCGCGCTGATATCGCGAACCGCGGCGATGACAACCAATTCCTCGCCCAGGCGTACGGGGCTGAGGCTGATTTCGACGGGCATTTCCGTGCCATCTTTTTTCAAGGCAAATAAGTCAAGGCCGGCGCCCATGGGCCGCGCGTGCGGCTCCCGGATGTACGCCCCCCGGTGCCGGCGATGTGCATTGCGAAATCGCCCGGGCATCAGGGCTTCGACTTCCCGCCCGCGTAGCTCGCCTGGCCCGAACCCGAAGATTTCTTCCGCCCGGCGGTTGGCGAGCGCTGCCCTACCCGCGGCATCGATAACAATCATGGCGTCGGGCGCTGCCTCCAACAGCAGCCGAAACTTGGCCTCGCTTCGGCGCAGCGCCTCTTCTTCCCGACGGCGGATGGTGATGTCGGTATTTGATTCCAGAATTCCGGCTGGTTCACCTTGCGCGTCTCGCTGCAACGCCCAGCGGCCATTCACGATCAACTTGCTACCGTCGCGGCGAACGTGGCTGATCTCTCCCTCCCAATAGCCGTCTCGAAAAATCTGTGTTTCGATCTCGGCGAGGGGACGTGGATAGCTGGATTGGAGTAACTCTCGAACCTCCCTCCCAGTGGCCTCGGCCTTTCGCCAGCCGTAAAGCACTTCAGCCCCGCGGTTCCAATAGCGCACGATGCCGGCAAGATCACGAACGACAACGGCATCGGCGACGAGATCGAGCAGTTGGGCCTGCGCCTCGATGGCGATGTCCTTCGCTGACGTTCGTCCTTTCGCCGGCATCATGCCTACCGTTCTCCTCTGCCAACCTTCCCTATTTTGCTCCGTTCCGGCGCCGTTCAGCCGATCGCCGTTGAAATGGGGCTATTCACCCGCACCTGGGGCAACGCGCGCATCACGCGAAACCCTACTGGCGGGAACGTCCGGTTCGGCCACCCCTCGGATGGCGCGCAACGTGCTCTATATGCGGTTGAGGTTGACCATGGGAACGCCAACGCTAGCGCCCGTCGCAGCAATCAAGAACATCGTCGTAATGACGGACCTTTCGCCAGCCTCCGATCATGCCCTGCGTTATGCCGCTGGCTGGGCGAAACGGCTCGGGGCGGCCGTGCATGTCGCGCATTTCATTCGTCCGGTGACTTACGCCATGGCCGGTGACGCCTATGGCTTGCTGATGGAGCGGTTCTGGCAGGAAGGGCGGGAAGGGCTGGCCGCGATCGAAGCCAGCGACGTGCTGCGTGGAATACCGCACACCACCAATTTGGACCCGGGCGAAATCTTGGATGGATTGTCGGTGGTGGTGAAAGCTCGGCAGGCGGATTTGATCGTGCTCGCCAGCGCGGGCCGCAAAGGCTTGGAAAAAATACTATTGGGCTCGACCGCCGAGGCGATCTTTCGCTCCATCGCCTGCCCGACGCTCATTCTGGGACCGGGGTGTGGACCCTACCAGCTAACTCGGTCCCCCAAGATGATCCTCGTCGCCCTGGATTTCGGCGCGGCGGCGGAACGAGCCCTGGCGCACGCTTTGTCGCTAGCCCGGCAGGCGAATGCGGCGGTTTACATCCTGCACGTGCTTCCTCCTCCGACGGGCGAATGCACATCGTGCCTATCCGAAGCGGATAGGGCCGAGGCTCGGATGCGCGCGATGTTTGCCGCCACGGTGGAGGGAGCCTCCGAGCCCGAGTACGCCATTAAGTTCGGTCATGCGGCGGAAGAGATCGTGAAGGCCGCTTGGGGATATGGGGTCGATTTAATCGTTCTGGGCGCGCGCCGGCCGCCGAAAATGGCGCTCTACACCGGGTGGGCGACGGCGTACCAGGTGCTGAGCGAGGCCCCATGCCCGGTCTTTACCGTGCGGGAGTAGCACCCGGGAGGGAAGGATGAGATTCGATCCAGTGCCAAAGAGGTTGGCGATCCGAAATCTGTTGGTGGCGACGGATTTTTCACCGGCCTCGGACGCAGCCGTGAAGTATGCGGCGGCCTGGGCCAGCCGCTTGGGAGCGGAGCTGCACGTCGCCCATTTCATCCAACCCGCGATGTCGAGCGAAGGCTTTGCCCAAATCATGGAAAAGCGATGGCAAGAAGGGCGCGCCGGAATGACGGCGATTGCGGAGAGCCCGATCCTCCGCGGCGTGCCGCATGTCGAGCATCTCGAGGCCATGGAAGTCGAAGAGGGCCTGGCGGACCTGGTTGGAAAATGCAGCATTGACCTGCTGGTGCTGGCAAGCTCCGGGAGGCGCGGGCTGGCCAAAGTCGTATCTGGATCCATCGCTGAGGCAAGCCTGCGAGCGCTGTCGTGTCCGGTAATTACGCTTGGGCCGCAGGCCACGAGAGCCGCCGTGCCGGGCCCGCCGCGCACGATTCTCGTAGCGACAGATCTCACGCCCGCGTCCGATCGAGCTTTGACGTACGCGCGGGCGCTGGCGTGGGAGTGGAAATCGGGGTTGCACTTGTTGCGGGTCGAACCGCCGACGAGACATGGAGGGGTTGTCAATCCAGGGGTCCTTGATCGCGTGAAGGAATCCCTTATGAGGTCCTCCGTAGGCAAGCTCGCCGCCGAGCCGCCGCTCTGCGCGATGATCCGATACGGCCGCCCTGCGGAGGAGATTCTGCGATCCGCGCATGAGGTCGGAGCGGACCTGATCGTCCTCGGAGCGCACGCCGCGCCCGGATTTTCACTCTATACCGGCCGACGAACGGTTTACCGCGTGATCTGCGACGCCCGATGCCCCGTCTTAACGACCCGAAATGCGGCGGTTCCATGGAATCCGCAGTTAGGCCTGGACGTTTATGGAGAGAGGAGCATGAAATCCGCATGAAGCTCTCTGATCCAGCAATTCCGTTCACGATTCGCGGAGCTAAGCAGCCGAGATACCAGGTGTCCTTCCCGCGCGAGGCGCACGCCAATGGGTTGGCGCTCCGTGGCACGGTGCCTATGACGATAGCGCCGCCGATCTCCGGAGAGATTGTGCACACGGCCGACAATCGCCCGGAGGACCCAGCCAATTGGCAAAACGAGCCCGGGCCGGGCGTCGGCGAACTGGCGAACGACGAGGTCGTGCGCCGCCAGATCGGCCCGATGGAGCAAATCCCGCGGGTTCGCGTGCCCAGGGTGGCGTAGATGACAGTCGCGAACCATCTGCAATCTCCCAACAGTGCCTTGCGCACGCTAGAAAGCACCTGGGCCGAGGCTCGCGAGGTCTGCAAGATGAACCTGCGCGAGTTCGGCCGTGACCTTCGATTTGTGTTGGAGGGATACTTCTACGATCGCTGCCGGCATCGTAATTTGACTTGGCCGCAATCGGGCGAGCAGGTTTGTCTGAATTGCAGCAAGCGTTGGAAATACGATTGGGATCGGATGCGGCGGGGTTCAGCCGTAGTCGCGAACATGACGCTGCTCCCGGGCGCCACCTCCGACACGATAGCCGTGGGCGAGACGTGCATCCGCGACCGCTTGCTCGGGCGGAGGACGCGGCATGTAACAAGCTTTAAGTCGAGAGCGGGCAGGCAACTGGTGCGCTGGGGAGCAAGACTCGCGACGCACACGGGGCCGGGATGGCACAGCAGGTCGCGTTGAGCGGAGCGCATGTGGAGGTATCAGAATGAATGGAAAGCCAGTTCGCAAGCCATTGACGGAGGCGGAGCGGAAGCGATTCACGCACACCAACTGCCCGTCGTGGACGGAGAGCGCCAATTGCTCGGAGTCGCATTTTTAGCCCACCTGCTGTCGCATCCGTGATTGCGCGGACGGACGGCGGAGCGCGCCCACCGGCTTAGGTCAGCGCCCTCGCGCCGAGGGCTTGCCGAGGCTTCTCACGTAGTAGACGAGCTGCCAAATCTGCTCGTCGGAGTTGGTTCTCGCAAAACCGGGCATCCCGCTGAGGCGGATGCCGTTCTTGATTACCCAAAACAGCTCGCGATCGGTGTACGCCTGGATCTCGGGGGCGGCAAGATCGGTTGCCCTGGGGTACAGGGACTGACCCATCGGCGTCGGATCGCGGGCGTCCTGGCCGTGGCACGACGCGCACGCCATGCCAAACAGCGCTTGCCCGGAGGCAACATTCTGGCCGTTATCCGGCGGAGCCGCGGGCAACTTTGCCCGCGCGGCCCGCGCGACGTACCAACGCTTGGCCGACGTCGCCAGGGATGTCTCCAGCCAACCGGGATTCGGCAGCGCGCTCACGTTGAAACTCAGGACTGCATAGACCACCAGCGCCGCCACCACCACGACTGCCACTCCCGCCGTTCTCCACCACGGCAAAAATGCGGAGAAAGCTTTTTTCGAAAGGCGAGTGAAAGTGCTCGACATGGGCAAAAATGCCTGCCTGGAAAACCAGGCCGGCCCGCTCCGGATCCTTTGCTTCTACTTCACAGGCTCGATTTTATCGACGTGAATCGTTTTCGTCGCGCGGTTGTAAGTTCCGACGACTCTGACGTTTTCACCCGCGAACGCGCGCGGTTCGTCTTGGTTATCGAGCTTATACGTCGCCTTGCGCGCGGCGTTATAGAGCACAAAATGGCCGCCCGCCTTGACGCAGGCCAAAGTGCAATCCTTTGGCGTGATAGTTCCGGTCATCTTATAGCCGGCGTTGTGGTTGCCCATCGCGGCGCATTGGCTATCCATGATTTGCCCGGAGAACGCGTGGGCTCGGCCACGGCCTTGGGCAACGGCAAAAAGCGAGACGGCTAACAACACAAAAACTGATATCGCACTTTTCATCACTGTAGTTCCTCCCAATCAAATTTACGGCTTTCTAAACTCTCGCGCGGCCGGTCTCCGGTGCATGAGCGATCGCAGGCCAAGCGATGGTCAGCAAAAAGGCGCTGTCTTCCAGCGCCTCGACGTCATGGAGAACGGCGCGGTCCAATGCAAGGAGCGCGCCAACAGGCAGGTCAAGGCACCGCTCGGCCAAATGCAGCCGAATATGGCCGGTGATGGTTTGAATACAGATTCGGCCGTCGGCATGGTGACCCGGAATGCGCGTATCGCCGCGCACCACGATCAGCACCACGCGAAAATCGGGGAACTTAACGATGGTTTTCGCATTGCGGCCGGCCTGCCAAGGCTGCTCGCGCTTCAGTTGCTTTATTTGGTCAGGCAGATCGAAGCACAAGTACTCGCCCGCCGTCGGCTCAAGCGTCGGCCGCATTCGTCCGGTGTGCGGCTCGTGCTGGACCGGATCGGAGGAAGCGGCGCAAGGATTAGCGATACCCAGAGGAGCGCCGGCATGCGTTCCGTTAGGCGGTGGATCGCTGGCGGGGAACGACTCCTCGACGACTTCGTCCCAACCGTTATTCTCATAGGCAAGTTTCATGGCTCCGCCTTTGCGGAAAGGGCGACGACCCGGCCGCCCAACTCCCGCGCTCGCACCTCCAGGCGCGCCCAAGAAGATTGCAGGTCGTGGAGCAGCGATGGAGCGACCAGCGGACCATAAAAGATTGGCGGGTACTCTCGCTCGTCGCTGACTGGACAACCCTCGTGCAACATTCGCTTCGAAACAGCGACAGACTTTAGCGGCAGGCGGTAAAGGTGCCCGCAAAGCGGGCAAGAAAGTTCGAGACCCATGCATTCGAGCAGATTAGGCGCATCGTTCATGCGTCTGTTCCTTGATTGCGCTCCAGCAATTGCATTGCGCGCGGAAAAAGAACGTTGTTTTCCAAATGCACATGCCAGTGGAGATCGCGCTCAAGATCGCGCAACAGCCGATAAAGGCGCCGAAAACTATCACATGCATGTTCGGGAGGCGTGAAGTCGCCGCTCTCGCGGCGAATTTCCCGAAGCATCTCGCCGGCGGCCAGGTGATCACCGACCATTTCGGGAACCAAATATCGCGCCGGCTCGGGCCAAGCCGCCGGGCGGCGTGCTTCGAGGCGCACTATGCCGGGGAACAACGTCCCCTCCTCCTCATCCATGTGCCGCGACAACTCCCATTCCAGAACCTCGAAAATTTGCCCGATACGCTTAATGGCCGGATATTTATCACCGTGCGCGGAGGCGACCTTACCAAGAAGGCTACGGATCTCTTCGCAGGCGCGCCGGGTGTAGGTATGGTGCTTCGCTACGACGTAGTCGGTGAGGTCCTGCAAGCGTCGGCGCCCCCAATCGGGCAGAGGCTCAGAGGAAACCGCGGCCGTGGCGGCATCGCGCTCGGCTTTTTCGATCCGCGCAAGCAGCTCATCCACTGCGATGCCAGCTCGCGCACAGGCGGCCGATATGGAAACATCTCCTCCGCAGCAATAATCTATGCCGGCTTCCTCGAAGACCGCCGCAGTGCGTGGGTTCGCCAGCACTGCATCTCGCACCGTCGCCTCAGCCGTGTTCACCATCATGAGCTCCACTTGGGCTAGAGCATTTTGCGGACCAAACGCGGGCAATGCGGTTTGGTACCTGCGGGGCCGGCCGGCTGGGCGATTTCACCCTAACCTGGGGATTGCAGCCCAGTTCGGGAGTGTAAAGCCGTGTTCACAACGGCAGCGCACATGCTCGTCCTTGCCCTGGGAGCACCCATGTGAAGCGGCGAAGTCCAGGCTGGCGGCACTCGATGCATTGGATGGTGGGGGTGCCGGTGGTGATGGTCATCGGCGGCTGGTTCGGCGCCCGTTCCGTAGCCCGGCTATGGGTGCGCCTTCATCGCCGCGCTCCGCCCCCACCGAACTTTGCCCACGGCGGCGCGTCAGTTCCTGATATGCCGCAGCCGCCGCTCGAGGCCGCCAATAACGATTTCGGTGGCGCCAAAACCGACGGCGAGCGTCACCGCGGCGGCGACGACCACGCAGCCGATCAAGAGCAAGGACTGGGTCATAACACGAGCGGATAAGCACGCCGGCGGCCATCGAGCACAGTGGCCAGCGATGGCAGCCGGCCGGTGGTTGGCACCCCAGGTGCATGGGGAATGCCATGGAAATTCGGAAAAGGTCACAGCGCGAGACGCGAGCGGGGCGGGGGCTGGCATGGCCTACGTGATCGCGGAACCGTGCATCGGCGTGAAGGACACGGCATGCGTGGACGCTTGCCCGGTGGATTGCATCCATCCCGGCAAGCCGGAGCCTGATTTCGCGGGCGAGACGCAGCTTTATATAGACCCCGTGGAGTGCATCGACTGTGGCGCCTGCGTTCCGGTGTGTCCGGTAGCGGCGATCTTTGCGCGCGACGATCTGCCAGACAAGTGGGAGGGTTACGCCGGGATCAACGCTCGCCATTATGGGAGAGAGGAATGACGGCCCCCATGCCGGTTCGCCGCGTGTTCGGGACGTCGTTGCTGGAGCGCGAGAGTCCATGCGAAGGCACGGTGGCATTTCGCTTTGCCAAGCCGGCCGGCTTCGCTTTCCGGCCGGGCCAGTACGTGGATATCGGCTTGATTCATCCGCCTACAATGGACACGCAAGGCGCGACCCGGACGTTCTCGATCGCCAGCGCGCCCTACGAGCCCGACTTGCTGGTCGCGACGCGCATGGGGCGCTCGGCGTTCAAGCGCATCCTAGCGCAAGCTCCGGCCGGAACCGAGGCGCGGCTGGAAGGGCCCTCCGGCTCGTTCACGCTGCACAAGAACACGGCCAAACCCGCGGTATTTCTCGCGGGAGGCATTGGAATCACGCCTTTTCGCAGCATTATCCGCCAGGCCGCGCACGATCACCTGGGCCAGTCGCTGTACTTGTTTTACGGCAACAGCCGCTTGGGGCGCGCTGCTTTCCTGCCGGAGCTGGAGGAACTTGCAACGTCCTGCCCTCAATTCCATCTGGTCGCAGTCATGGCGGACCCGGCAGGCGGCTGGCGGGGGCCAGTCGGTAGGCTTGCGCCTGCGCTGATCGCTGGGCACCTGGCGTCCCTGCAGGGACCTATTTACTACATCGCGGGCCCGCCCGAAATGGTGGGCGGCGTGCGGCAATCGCTGCTGGCGGCGGGCATCGATGAAGACGACATCCGCGCCGAGGAGTTCGGAGGTTACTAGGACGAAAATGGCGCAAGACCCGACGAACCAACCGGCCGAAGCGCAAGGGCTGCCGACCACGGCGCCGGCGAGCATCGGCGAAATTGCAAGCAGCGACCTCGCCCAGCGCGACCGCCGAGGCCAAATGTATCGCAACAAGCGGCAAATGAGCGACGCCGAGGCGCGGGCATTTCTGTGCGAGGAAAAAATCGCCCACGTGGGCACTGTGGATTTGCAGGGTTGGCCCTACGTCGTGCCGCTGGTTTATATCTACGAAGGCGGCGACCGGCTCTACCTGCACACCGGCGATCACCACGGTCATTTTCTCGCCAATATTCGGCGCAATCCGCGGATCTGCGTTGAGGTGGCCACCATCGGCCCTCTCCATCGCGGCCGGCCCTATGCCTGCAACTCCGCGCTGGTGTATACGAGCGTGATCGTCTTCGGGGCCGTCAAGGTCGTCACGGATGGGGACAAGAAGGCGTGGTTCCTGGACCGGCTCCTGCCCAAGTACGGAGATCCGACCTGGACGTTCGAGCCGGGTTATCCGCAAATCAATCGAATCATTCTTTACGAGCAAAGGCTCGAAATCGTGA